>DATKNA010000261.1:0-17192 GCA_035541595.1 Kineosporiaceae bacterium
TGACCCTGGGCGGGGTCGGACTCCTCGCGATCGGGGCGGACGTCGTGCGTCGCGTCGCCCGCTCCGATCGGCGGCCCTGACCGCACGTCACGCGATCCGGTCCCCGCTCACCCGACGGAGTACGTGATGGTGGCCGCGTAGTCCGTGAACGGACCGCTCCTCACCTGCAGGACGGCGGTCCACACGCCGGGGACCGGCACCGGGACAGCCGTCGCCCGTGCGTGGGACGGCGAGGTCGGGAGCGCGCTGAACGTGATGGGCCCGAGGCCGAGCGCGCGTGCCGTCAAGGTGCCGTCGACCTCGCTGAGCGGCACCGCGTCGCCGCCTGCCCGGTGCGCCTCGACGTCCACGGTCTCGATGCCCGCGCGCACGGGCGAGACCGTGACGTGCACGCTCACCGTGTTCCCGTCGGCATCCACACCGGGAACGGTGGCGGTGAACGACGGCGCGTACGCCTGGACCGCAGGCACGCTGTCGACGAGAACGGCCGTCAGCGCCAGCACCCCCGCGAGCAGGGCGGCCTCGACCGTGACGGAGGCGCGCAGCCGCGCCGGCGTCGGCCCACGAACAGGCGGTGCCGCCGGCCAGGATCGTCCGTCGGACGGGGGTGACGCGCTGGGCGGCGCCCAAGCCGGCGCCGGGTGTGCCTCGGCGAGGGTTGCGGGGGTGCGTCCGGGGAGCAGGACGGGCTCGAGGGCCGGGACGTCGTCATGGGCACCGCCGCGATCACCGGGGTGACCCGGGCCGGGCGGGTCCTCGGCCGTGGCCGCCAGGATCCTGGCCCAACGACGGCTGGCCGCGGCGAGCGCGAGAACCGCGAGCAGGACGGCGGTCTTGCCGAGGAGGAGCCGGCCGTAGGTGGTCGACCACAGCGCAGGCCAGGCGTCCACGTCC
Organism: Kineosporiaceae bacterium; assembly: GCA_035541595.1. Taxonomy (GTDB): domain Bacteria; phylum Actinomycetota; class Actinomycetes; order Actinomycetales; family Kineosporiaceae; genus DATKNA01. The sequence continues at coordinate 895 of DATKNA010000261.1, forward strand.
CGCCAGGCCTGGAGGGCGCCGGTGACGACGATCACCGCCACGGCGGCGGCCGCTGTTCGGGACCACAGCAGCAGGGTGCGCCCCGCCCGCGGGGTCCACCCTGCGACGGCGACCGGGACCCACGCTGCGGCCAGGACGACGAGCCCCCCGATCCAGATGCTCGCCGCCAGCAGGTGAGCGGCGTCCGCCGTGGCGGTGAACGGCACGAGGTCGCCCTGGCCGGCGTGGCCGGCGAAGCTGAACGACTCGACCACGAGCAGCGTCAGCCCGGCGACGTCGAGCCGGCCTGGGGCCGTGCGGCCCGAGCGCACGGGCCACCACACGGCGAGCGCGGCGATGAGCGCGCCCAGGCGCAGCAGGAGCAGCTTGCCGTAGAGCGAGTCCACGGTGACCCCGAGCAGGGCGGGGTCGGTGATGTCCGCCAGCCCCAGCGAGCCCCCGTAGGGGCCTTCGAGGAGAAGCAGGAACACGGTGGAGAGAGCCGCGGTCAGCCAGGCGGCACAGGCGATCCGCCTGACCCGGCGGACGCCCCAGCCCTCGCGCCACAGCACGGCGACGAAGAACGCCGCACCGACCAGCACCGTGGTCCCCGCGAGCGCGGACCAGCGGGCCATCGCATGCACGGCGCCGAGCACGGGATCGGAGGAGAGTTCCGGACCGGCCGGCGACGCGGCGGCAGGGACGCCGATGCCGAAGGAGAAGCTGCCGGCGACAGGGTGGCTGTCCGCGGAGACGACTCGCCACACCACGAGGTACACCCCTCGCGGCAGCCCGGCCCGCAGGCGGGCGCGGACACGTGCCGCGTCGTCGCCGGGATGGGTCGCGGACCCCAGGTCCACGCGGTGCGCCTGGCCGTCCAGGACCTCCACCGAGCGCCGGTTCACCCCGACCGGCTCGCCGAAACGCAGCTCGACGGCGTCCGGCGCGACCGTGACCTCGCTGCCGGACGCCGGAGTCGTGCCGACGAGGCGGGCGTGCGCCTGCGCGGGGGCGGCTCCGGCGACCAGGAAGGCCGCCGCCGCCACCAGGGCCAGAACGGCGAGGAGAGCGGGCCGTGTCCGGCCGGACGGACCGGCGAGCACAGCGACCGGGGCTCGAGTCATGGTCGGGGCGCCGGCAACGGAAGGTCGACGGGTTGCCGGATCACCGGCGCCAGGCACACCTGCTCGCTGCAGGCCGCCCAGCTCAGCCAGGCCCGCAGCGGTCGTCCGGGCGTCACACGCACCGGGACGCTGAGCGTCACCGGCCCCGCGGGATAGACCGGGACCAGGCGGTGGGTGCCCGCGACGACGTCGAGCCGCTCCTGGCGATCCGCGGTGACGGAACCGTCGGCGGCCAGCCCCAGACCGACGTCGAGCCGGGTGGGGCGGCCGATGCCGTCCACGCCGTCCTGCGGCAGGCTCTGGCCGTACAGGTGAAACCCGGCTGTGTCAGGGATCAGCGTCGCCGTCAGCGTCGCCGTCGGGAGGGAATCGGCCCGGTGGGCGGCGCCCGTGTGCCAGCGGAGGACCACGGTCACGCCGTCCAGGTCGAGCCTGGCGGCGACCTGCGGGTCGTCCCGGGGATCGGCGGAGCACGCGGTGACGAGCATCACGAGCACGAGCTGAGCGACGGCCATCAGCGGAAGACCTCGGCCCCGCCCCCGCACGGTCGGGACCGTCGCTCGCGTCACGATCGTCATTCTCGCCTCAGTGGGGCGTCACCAGCGCGATCCGACGACCACGACGACGCCGACCCAGAGGAACAGCAGGGCGAGGTAGCTGATCGAGGCGTGGAACACGCGCAGCGGCCTGCCGGGCCGCCCGGCACGTACCTCCCGGCAGAGGACCAGGACCTCGCGCAGGAACACGGCGCCCAGCACGGCGGCCCCCACCGGGTAGACCGGGCCGGTGGCGGCGACCGGCCAGAGCGCGATGGAGGCGGCGATCGTCAGGCACGTGTAGGCCGCGATGCGGCCGACGACGACCCGCGGCGCGGCCACGACCGGCAGCATCGGAACCCCGGCGCGCTCGTAGTCACGGGCGAACCGCATCGCGAGTGCCCAGAAGTGCGGCGGCGTCCAGAAGAAGACCACGGCGAAAAGGACGAACGGTGTCGGAGCGAGGGAGCCGGTGACCGCCGCCCAGCCGATGAGGGTGGGCATGCACCCCGCGCTGCCGCCCCAGACGATGTTCGACGGGGTCCGGCGTTTGAGCACCAGGGTGTAGCCGACGACGTAGATCGCGATGGCCAGCGCCGTGAGTCCTGCCGCGAGAGCGTTCGCGGCGACCCAGAGGAGACCGACCGCGCCGGCGCCGAGCACCGCGGCGAAGACGAGCGCGGCGCGGGGGCTGACGGTGGAGCGGTTGAAGGGCCGGTTCGCGGTCCGCGCCATCAGCGCGTCGATGTCCCGATCGAGCACGCAGTTGACGGCGTTCGCGCTGCCGGCCGCCGCAGCGCCCCCGACGAGGGTGGCGAGCGTGACCTCGAGAGGCGGCAGCCCCCTGGCGGCCAGCACCATCGCCGGGAGGGTCGTGACGAGCAGGAGCTCGATGATCCGCGGTTTGGTGAGCGCCGCGTAGTCGGCGATCGACCGGTTCCAGGACCGCGTCTCGGTCGCCGGCCGCGCCAGGACGGTCACGGCCCCCACCCCGCGGTGCCCGGTGGGATCAGGCGGCCGAGAGCCGGTCGAGCACCGGCTCGAGCTCGCCGGCGGTGACGGGTCCCACGATCCGGGCGGCGACCCGCCCTCGTGGGTCGAGGACGAGCGTCCCCGGCAGGGCCGCGGGCAGCCACGCCGCGAGAGCCCGAAGGAGCGTGCCGTCGTCGCGCAGGTCGGGGTAGCGAGCACCGCTCGTCCTGGTGAACGCCGCTGAGGCCGCCGCGTCCCCACTCTCGTCGAGGCCCACGAAGCTCACCCGCGCCGCCCGGTCCCCGGCCAGAGCCGCCAGCACGCGCGACTCCTGCCGGCACGGCTCGCACCAGGACGCCCAGGCGTTGACGACGACCACGCGACCGCGTAGCGCCGCGACGTCGACGCGGCCCCCGTGCCAGGTCCTCCCCGACAGGCCGGGCACCGGCAGCCGCTGGCTCGGCGGGTACGTCGTCAGGCCGAGGGGATAGCGGGACGAGGAGCTCGCCGACGCCGCCGGGGGCCCTGCGGAGGCTCCGTGCGCCGGCGCACAGCCGGCGAGCGCGAGGACGATCAGGGGCCAGCATCCTCGCCGGCGTGCCGGGCGCCTCCGGCTGGCCGTCACGAGCCGGCATGCGGGCTCGCCGTCAGGGACGTGACCGCCGCCGTCAGCACGGCCGACAGCACCACCCACGTCCACCAGAAGCCGACGAGCCGTAGGTGCGACGTATCGGCATCGACGAGACCCAGCCGGGCCCTGTTCCAGATCCCCACGCCGAGGAGGAAGGTCAGGGTCAGGTGGACGACGTGATAGCCGGTGAGGGCCATGAAGGCGGACTCGTAGGAACCGTCGGCCACCACGAACCCGGCCGTGACCATCTGGTAGATCTGCAGGGCGAGATCGGCGACGACCAAGACGACGGCGGCCAGAACCCCGAGGACGACGAGCTCGCGGCGGCCGGCCCGCGCGGAGCTCTCCGCCCACCGGTAGCACAGCCAGCTCGTCGCCATGACGGCGGCGATCAGCCAGCCCAGACCCGCTCCGGCCGGCTGCGGTCCGTCCTTCGGCAGCCAGCCGCCCTCGGTGTCGAGACCGCGCAGGTAGAGGTACGCGAACACCAGCGACAGGACGAACGCGACGTCCGCGACGATGAGCAGCAGGACGCCCAACCGCTGCCGCCGCCAGACGACCTCCGGACTGTCGTGGACGACGACGTGCGTGGCGGCGGCGGTCACGACGCGCTCCCTTCGAGCGGCCTTTCACCGGGCGCCGCTGCGTCGGCGGGCCGAGGCACGGACACGCTCTCCGGAGCGGGGGTCTCGGGCGGTTCCCCGTAGCTGTAGAAGTCGGAGGTGACGACGGGCGGGACGGCGAAGTTCTCCAGCGGGACCGGCGTCGGCACCTGCCACTCGAGGGTCTTGCCGCCCCACGGGTTCCCGGGCGCCGGCTCCCCGTTGCGCCACGAGTGCACGATCGCGTACAAGAAGATCAACATGCCGATGCCGATGACGTACGCGCCCAGGGAGGAGACCAGGTTGCCGGCCGCGAAGGTGCTCGACGGGTCCGCCACGCGGCGGGGTTGACCGGCCAGCCCCACGGCGAACATCCCGAGGAAGGTGATGTTGAAGCCGATCTGCGCCGTCCAGAACCCGATCTTGCCAACCCGCTCGTCGAGCATCCGCGCGGTCATCTTGGGGAACCAGAACGCCACCGCGCCCATGGTCGCCGTCAGCGCTCCGCCCATGAGCGTGTAATGGAAGTGCGCGGTGACGAACATCGAGCCGTGCTCCGCCTGGTCCACCGGGACGTCGGAGAGATAGATCCCGGTCACACCGCCGATGATGAAGTTCCACAGGACGAAGTAGACGGCCAGGACGGGCAGCCTCGTCCAGACGACCCCGCGCCACAAGGTGCCGAGAAGCACCAGGATGAGCAGCCCCGTCGGCACCGAGATCATCTCCGTGGTCACCATGAACGGGCCGTTGAGGGCCGGCGCCCACCCGGCGACGTACATGTGGTGGGCCCAGACGAACAGGCTCAGCCCGACGATCCCGGCGATGCCGACCACGGCCGCGGTGAAGCTGAACAGAGGCTTCCGCGTGAACACGGGGGTGATCTCGAGGAGTGCCGCGAACGCCGGGAGGAGGATGACGTAGACCTCTGGGTGCCCCATCAGCCAGAAGAGATTGGCGTAGAGCCACGGGCTCCCGCCGCCCGAGGCCACGTAGAAGGTGGCCCCGAGGCCGCGGTCCATGGCGAGCAGGATCATCGCGACCATGAACATCGGGAACGCGACCAGGCCGAGCGCCACGCTCGTCGTGGTGCCGAAGACGAAGATCGGCGTACGGGTCCAGCTCATCCCGCGGGCCCGCATGCGGACGACGGTGGTCGTCATGTTCGCGCCGGCGACGCCGCTGGACACGGCGAAGATGACGATCGTCACGAGGAAGGCGTCCATCCCGAGCGGGCTCTGGTCGCTCAGCGGAGCGTAGGCGGACCAGCCGGTGGCGATGCCCCCCAGCGGGAACGCGGCGAGCAGGACCGGAACGGCGCTGAACAGCAGCCAGAAGCTCAGCGCGTTGAGCCGCGGGAAGGCCATGTCCCGCGCGCCGATCATGATCGGCACGATGAAGTTCCCGAAGGGTCCGGTCACCATGACGATCGTCGCGATGATCATGATGATCCCGTGCAGGCCGACGATCGCGTTGTACTCGGTCGGGTTGAGGAACGGCGAGCCCGGGCGGATGAGATTGGTCCGGATGAGCATGGCGAGCAGGCCGCCGACCCCGAACAGGACCATCGTGAGCACGAGGTACTGGATCCCGACGACCTTGTGGTCTGTGGTGAAGCGGAAGTAGCGGGCGACCCCCTGGTCCTTGCCCGCCAGGAACTCCTCGTCGGCTTCCGTGAGGTCCCGTCCGAGCAGCCAGCGGACCGGGCCGACGAAGGCGCCGATCCCGATGAGGAAGCCGATCGCCCAGACCGAGAAGGTGATGATCATCACCGCGTCGTCGTGGTGGTTGTGCGACAGCTCCTCGGGCTGGGGGAGCAGACGGCTCGAGACCTGCCAGGCCACGACCGCGAGGACCAGGCCGAGAACCACCCCGGTAACGGCGTTGAGCCTGCGGATGAACCCGCCCATCTCGGGGGTCGGAGCCGCCGGGGACGTGTCGGGAGTCTCTACCGTCGTGGCGGACATGCGACCTCCTTCGGTACCGGACGGGCCGCTGTCACGACGTGGCCGTCCCGGATGGAGACGGTGACGGAACTTCGCCGGTCGGGGCCTGGGACGCTGCGGTCGCCAGCCAGCTCCGGAACTCCTCCGCCCTGACGACGTGCACGTGCGTCTGCATGTACGAGTGGTAGAGCCCGCACAGCTCGGCGCAGCGGATGTCGAAGGTGCCGAGCCGGTCCGGCGTCACGGAGATCGTCGTGGTGGCGCCGGGATTGGCGTCGACCTTGACCCCCATCTGGGTGATCCAGAAGGAGTGGACGACGTCCTTCGACGTGACCCGGAACAGCACCCGCTGGTTCACGGGGAGGTAGAGCTCGTCGCTCTGCGCGCCCGGGGCGGCCGGGTACTCGAAGTTCCAGACCCACTGCTGGCCCGTGACGTCGACGACGAGCGGGGCCTGCGTCGAGGATGCCTCGCTCGTCGAGGGCTGAATGACGATGAGGCCCCAGATCAGCAGGAAGAGGCAGAGGGCGGTGGAGACGACGACCCAGACGACCTGCACCCGGTTGTTCCCGCGCACCGGCGGGCCCGGGTCGGTCGGCCTCCCGCCGCCCCGGTACCGCCACGCCACCAGGCTGTAGAGGAGGATCGCCCAGACGAGGGCGGCCACGGGGGCTGCGGCGAGGCTGAACGACGTGAAGGTCGTCTCGATCTCGCGCATCGTCGGTGAGGCCGCAGCCCCCATCAACCGCGCCGGCACCACCAGCGCGAACGCCACGAGCAGGGCCGTCAGCACGATCCAGATGAGCAGAATCGGGAAGATCGGTGCGCGGCGCCAGGCGGGGCGCGAGGTCGACGGTTCGCCCGGAGGTTCGGCGTCCGCCGGGCGGGCCTCGGTGAGGCTCATCCGACACCTCCGCCCGAGTTCGAGCCGGCGCTCATGCCTGCGCCGTCACCGTGAGGGTTCCGGACATGTACGTCTGCTCGGACATCGGCCCCCCGAACTTCGCATACGTGCCGTCCCCGCAGGGGAACTCGCACTGCCATACGTAGTCGGCCGGACCACCGGTGACGAACGAGAACGTCACGACGTGCGGCGCGGGGTAGCCGTCAGCACGGACCGGTGCGTCGTCCGCGACCGCGGGCAGCGGCACGGAGACGAAGAGCGGATCCTTGTTCGACGCCAGGCCGTGCACCGTGAACGTGTGACCGATGTGTTCCGGGTCTGCGCTCCGGACGGTGGCCCCGTCGACCGTCATCGTGCCGTCCACCGTCCCGTGGACGGCCGCGAAGAACGGGTTGGTGATCTCCTCGCCGGTGTCGTACTGACGGATCGTCACGGTCACGAGGCTGTGTGCCGGGACGGCGAGGTTGGTGGACGGTCCGTACGAGACCCAGTCCGGGTGCGGGCCGCCGTCCTTGCCATGCGGTCCTGCGAGCGAATCGGGCCAGGTGTCGAGCTGCAGGAACGCGTGCGGGAGCGTGCCCTGCGGTGTCTGGGCGGTTCCGTTCACCGTCGCCTTGAGCAGCGGAGGAGACGCGGACGAGCGAGCGAACGCGGTCCCGGCGATGCCCACCGCGACGACACCGGCGAGAACTGTCGCCGCAGCGCCGACAGAGACCCTCATCGGCCACGCTCCGAGGATCCGTCCGGGCCAGCCCCGGACGCCTGTGCGCAGTCTTCCCCGCGGTGAGGGCATGGTCAACGGCGCACGAGATCAGTCATCAAGGCGTTATCCGGGAACGCCGACTCGAGGGTGAGCGGCCGCGCCGCGATCGGCGGCGCCTCGCGCAGCCGGACCCGCCGGGTAGCCGCCGGCGGTTGTGCAGTCCCACCGGAAGACCACGACGGCGAGATCGACCTCCCACGCATCGCAGCACGGTCGCCCCGCTGGACACCAGGACTCTCCCGTGACGCGACCGCCGGGAACCGGACGATGCGGGCGGATCACCCACCGCCGCGACGCGTCAGTCGGGGGACGCCGCGAGCCGTTCGGCCTCGACCGGCGCGTGCGGACGGTGCATCTGGAGCACGACGCAGCCCTCCGGGCCGACATCCTCGACCCGGTGCCGGACGCCCGGCGGGACGTGCACGTACGAGCCCGCAACCAGCCGTCGTCCGGCGATGGTCGCCGCGCCCGACACGACCCACAGGTGGTGGTGCGCCGCGAGGTGTGGCTCGCCATGCCCGATCGCGCCCTCGTCGTAGCGGACGAGGGCCTGCACGAACGTGCCGAGGTGCCAGAGCACCTTCTGGTGGACACCGGACGCACCCGGGACCGGCTCCCACGGCATGAGCTCGATCTGCGCCGCCGACAGCGAGTAGAGCTCGTCCAGTGCTCCTCGGTTCTGCGATGACCCGACCGTCACGATGCCGCCTCCCAGGCGCGTCTTCCTGGCGATTCCTCGCTCAACTCGCATCCCTCGCCGACCACGCAAGCCTGTCCATGGTCCGACCCCAGCGAGGACCACACTAGGTGGTCTCGGCCGTACGCTGCGTCGGAGTGGTCGGGCGGCCGTCGGTGATCGTCGTCCTGCTGCTCGTCGGCCTCGATGCGCCGCCGGGGGTCGGTCAGCTCGCGGCGACCGGGCCGAGCCGCCGGCGCCGGATCTGCGCCATCATGCGGTTCGAAGCGCCGGCCGAGGGTCATGGGTCAGGCGAACGTCCGGCCGACATGATCTGCCTCCCGGCTGATCACCCGCCACAGTGCTCCCCGGAAGTCAGGATTGCGCATCGCCGAGGTGTGGGTGACCGCGTGGTCGGACACGACCTTCTCGGTCACCTCGATCTCCGGGTGGGCGGCGGTGAACTCCTCGATCTGCTGCGCGGACCCGACGAGGATGTTCTCGATGCCCGGAAGATACGGGGATGTCGAGTCCATGACCTGCTCTTGGGGGCAGAAAATGCTGGTGAACCGTTCCGGTTGCTCGAGGATGGCGGCCTTCAGATCGGCGAGCATTCGGGAGCTGTCGAGCAGCTCCCAGGCCGACGGGAACATCAGGAGAAGCCTCGAGAGCCAGGCACCGTGCAGCGGGGGCCCCAGCATGACCACGTGCGCGGCGCGGGGATCGGTGAGGCCGTGCAGGGCGGCGACGATGGCACCCTGGGACTGACCGGCGGCCACGTACGGGTGCTCGGGCCCGACGTGCCGGCCCACGAAGTCGGCGTAGTGCCGCACCGAGGTCATCACGCTGACCGAGCCGATCCGGGGCAGCGGCATGAGCCGGAAGCTCGGGTGACGCGTGAACGCGTCTCCCATGTAGGCGCTGAGCGTCCATCGGTTCACGAAGGTCGGCCCCGCGAACGGAACGCGGAGCTGGTCCTCTGCCTCGTCCTCACGCGCGGTCACGTGTACCTCCTGCACGGTCGCTCTCGCACCAGGGCCGGCCGGCTCCAGCCCGCCGAGAACGCCCGGAAGGTGCTCGCACAAGCCAGGATCAGCGTGGCCCCGGCGTCGGCCACGCGGACAGAGCCGAAAGGCCCGATTCCGTCAGCCACACCGCGGCTCGCCCGCGAACGAGCCTCAGGAAGCCGCGGGCAGGGGCAAGGGCTACCGGCAGGGCGGCGGGTGGGGTGCGGGGCGTTGGATGGTCGCAGCTCGGCGGGTGGTCGTCCCAACACGGTGAGTCGCGACGCGACCGGCGAAGTGTTCCCGCGCACTGGGCTGGGTCGGCGGCGAGGGTCAGACTGCCGCGGCTCTGACGGCCCGGATGGCTTCCGGAATGCCGCTGGACCAGGGCGTCCCGTGGCCTGGAAGCAGCCACCTCGCCTCCACGGTCTCGAGCCGGGACAGGGAGGCCAGCGCCTGCTGAGGATCAGCGGTGAACGGAGCCGGTTGCGGGCCCCGCCGGCCGGTCAGGACGTGGCGGGTGGTGAGGGCGTCACCGACGAAGAGGGCATCAGCCACGGGGACGTGGATGGCGACGCTGCCCGGTGAGTGGCCGGGCAGGCCGATGATGCGCGGAGCGCCGGGCAGGTCCAGAACGTCGCCGTCCTGAACGGGGACGACCGCGGTGAGGTAGGTGGTGCGCAGGCCGCCCTTGCGAATGCCGTACACGAGGAAGCCTGCGGTGGCGCCCAGCGTGACGTGGCCCCACGAGGCCCTGTGGTCGACTTCGCCGCGGGCCTGGGCGGCGTCGGCCTCGTGCACGTGGACCGGCACGCCGTGGTCGCGGCGGAGGCGTTCGGCGAAGCCCAGGTGGTCGGTGTCGCCGTGAGTGAGGACGACGCCGCGGATGTCGGCCATCGAGCGGCCCATGGCGGTCAGCTCGGCGCCCAGATCCCGCCAGTGGCCGGCCAGCCCGGCGTCGATCACGGTGATGCCTTCACTGGTGTCGACGAGGTAGGCCGCCACGATGTGGTTGCCGATGCGGCGCAGATGAGGCCCGAGTTTCATCGCGGTCGTCGTGCGGTTGCTATCGTCGCCACGATGGCTAATGTATGTAGCCGTGATGGCTACGGTCAATAGCCATCGGAGAGAGAGAAGCATGCCGACGCCCGATCGGACCTCGGTTGACGAGATCATCCAGGCCGGACGCGACATCCTGGAGTCGGACGGGCCGGCCCGGCTGACCATGCAGGCGGTCGCCGTGCGGGTCGGTGTGCGGCCGCCGTCGCTCTACAAGCGGGTGCTCAACCGGGACGACCTGGTCGGCCTGATCACCGAGGCCACCGTTCGCGACCTGGGTGAACGACTCGCGGCGGTGGAGGCCGGCGGGGATGCGCGCGCGGAACTGGCCTTGATGACGCAGGCGATCCGCGCTTTCGCGCGTGGCCGGCCGGCCGGGTTCGCACTGATCTTCGCGCCACGCGCCGATCCGGGAAGGCCGGACGTCGAGACCCTGGTCAAGGCCGTGGCCCCGGTTCTGCGGGCGGCCGCGATTCTTGCCGGCGAGGAGCACGCGCTGGAGGCGGCGCGTACGATCACGGCCTGGGCGTACGGGTTCATCAGCATGGAGCTGGCCGGCGCGTTCAGCCTGGGCGGGGACGTCGACCGCGCCTACGAGTTCGGGATCTCCCGCCTGACCGACGCACTGGCCGCACGCCGGCCCGGCTGAGCGGGCCCCGCTTCGGCCGAACGGGCCAACGTGCGGCTGGCGATTCACCTGCAGGCCGAACAGCGTCCGGCATCCGCCGCCTCCTCGACACGGACGACGCTTGTCCGGTAACGCATCATTCCAGCTTTCAAGAATCGGTGAGTAGTCACGTCAGGGCTCTCCCGATCTCCCTGCGCGAACTGATGTCGAGCTTCCGGTAGGCGTTGCTCAGGTGCAGTTCGACAGTCTTGACGGTGACGAAGAGCGCCTGGGCGATGTCCTTGTTGGTCATTCCTTGAGCGGCCAGTTGTGCAACCCGGCGTTCGCTGGCGGTCAGCGCATCGGCTCCTGTGCGGCGATGCTGACGTGGCCGTGCCCCGCAGGCGGCGAGCTCGGCGTTGGCACGGTCGGCGAGGGCCCGAGCACCGAGGTCCTCGGCGAGGTCGACGCCGCTGCGCAAATGCGCTCGCGCTTCGATCCGGTGGTTGCCTCGGCGTAGACATGCGCCGAGCTCGATCACGGCTCGTGCGTACTCCAGTGTGGCGGGGGACGCCGCAAGCGTCGCGACCGCCCTTCGGAACCGCTCTTCGGCTCCTGCTTCGTCGACCCGTCCGAGCGCGCACAAGGCTCCCCCGACGGCGTAGTCGGCACCCCAACGAAGGGCGAGGGCCAAGTTCTCCTCGGCGAGGTGAACCGCCAGGTCGACTCGGTCGAGCTGCCGGAGCGCTTCGGCAGCCACCGCACGCCACGGGATGACGGCGGGATTGTCCGAGGGCACCGCGGCAACCGTCTCGCCGATCGCCGTTGCCTCGTGGAGCGCCTGCTCCGTCGAACCACGCACCAGCCGGAGTCGCGCGCGCGCAAGCCGGAAGAACATCAGGTGCGTGTTCTGCGGGAGGTCCTGCGGAAGTGATGCCGAGTCGATGACCTCGACGGCGCCCTGCACGTCGCCCTGCTCGCGGAGAACGTCGGCGAGGAACCCGGCGATGTACGGTACCGCCACGTCGACGGCGTGTTCGCGAGCGAGGTCGAACGCCTCACGGAGGTCGACCGCAGCAGCAGCGAGCCGGCCCTTCAGCGCGTGCGTCCTCCCGCGCCAGATCAATGAGAGTGCGGCCAGGTGGACGACGTCGCCGCGGCGTCGCGCCGCGGTCACCGCCTTCGCGAAGTGACTCAACGCATCGTCGAAGCAGCCGGCGAAGAGCAGGGTGGTCGTGGCGTAGGCGTAGGCCCCCGCCGCGCCAATCTCGAGGCGGCCCGAGGCGAGCGACGAGCGGGCGTGGTCCAGCGCTCTCGCGCGATCACGTCCCTGTCGGCAGGTGTAGGTCGCAAGAGACGCCAGGAGCAGGTCGCTGCCCAGCCCGCCGTGGAGTCGCTGCGGATCGATCGCGGCCAAGTGCACCGCGGCGATGCGATGCGTGTCCGGTTCCCACCAGGCGGCGCCGATCAGCTCCGCCTGTAGGCGTTCCGCCAGGTCCTCGTGTCCGTCGCCCCTGAGCGGACCGAGTGCGTCTTCGAGCTCGCGGATCGCTTCGCGGGGCCGACCGGAGAAGAAGCGCGCCCGAGCGTGCTCGAGGATGAGCTCACCTCGTCGCTCGGGGTCCTCGATGCGTGCGATCGCCGCGGCGAGGTGCGAGGCGGCGTCGTCCGCGTTGGTGCGTTGTTCCGCCTTCCCGAGCTCGATGAGGATCTCGAGTCCCGTGGCCGCGTCAATGCGCTCGTCGTGCGCCCGGGTGAGGTAGGCGACCGCGATGTCCGCGCTTCCCTGCTGCAGCGCACGCTCAGCCGCCGCCCGCAGTGTCTCGACGGCCCCGGCGGCGGCAGCAGCGGGCACGCTCAGGAGATGTGCCGCCGCCAGCTCCACCGGGGCGCCCGCGTCGACGAGGAGCTCGGCTGCTTTCCGGTGGGCGTGGTGTCGTTCGGCGACGCTCATGTCAGCCAGCACCGCAGTCCGAACGATGGGATGCGAGAACCTCAGTGGATCCTCGCCGCCGAGGAGGCCGGAGCGCTGTAGTTGCGCGACGCCTCTGCGATGGTCTTCCTCGGCGAGGTGTGCGAGCGCCTGGGTGAGGCGCACGGTCGCCTGGTCGCCGAGCACCGCGGCGGCGCGTGCCAGCCGAACGGCCCGGTCCGACAGCCGGGCGAGTCTGAGGGCCACCAGCCGGGTCACCCCGTCGGCGGCGAGCTCTCGTAGTCGAGGGGCGTGTGCCGCGGTCGGTGCGATGCCGTGGTCGGCGGCCGCCTCGAGGAGTGCGTGCACGAAGAGAGGGTTGCCACCGGTGACCTCGCGAACGACCTCGCAGAAGGGCTCGTCAGCGCGCCCGTCGTCGGTCCCCGCAAGCGCCGCGATGGCGGCAAGGCCCAGCGGGTGCGGACGGAGCACCTGCGTCGTCGGATCGGTGAGCACGTCGGCGAGCGACGAGGGGTCGGCGGCCTCCGCGGCCGGCCGGGTGGCACCGACGACACACACGCCGAGCCCGTCGAGTCGGCGGGCGGTGAAGGCCAGCCAGCGCAGCGACGGTGCGTCGAACCAGTGCAGGTCATCCAGCAGCACCAGCGTCGGCTGCGCGGACGCCACATTCGCGAGCAGCCAGTAGAGACCGTGCAGCACCGGGAAGGTCGGATCGCTCAGGCTGTGCCACTCGTCCGGCACAGGCGAGGAGAACACCAGCTCGGCAGCACCGGCCGCACCCGAGAACAGCTCAGCACGTGTGTTCGCCGACCGCCTCATGAGCAGGGGCTCGAACAACTGCCGTACGGCCCCGAACGCGTAGGCGCTCTCCAGCTCGCCTCCTCGGGCCTGCAAGACCGCGAACCCGTCGGCCTCCGCGAGACCCCGCGTCTCGGCCAGCAGTCTCGTCTTGCCGGCACCGAGCCTGCCTTCCAGGACCAGCAGCCGTCCACCGCCGGCGCGTGACGCGGTCAGCCCTGCGCAGATCTGTTCGATCTCGCGGTCGCGCTCCAGGAGCGGTCGCGCCACGGAATCGAACACCGCCATGAGCCGAGGGTAAGGAAGCACCGTCGGCACAGTCCACGTACTCGTGGGGTCGCCGCGATCCTGGGGTCGCGTCTCGGGTCTCCCCCAATGCGGCGCACCTGTATCGGGTCGCACCGTCGGACCTGGCTACTGCGGCGACCCGCTGCAGCGATCGGAGGAAGACATGGACATCTCGTTCCCGGTGTTCGAACGACCGCGGACCGACGTGCTCGACGCGCCGTCGCGGATCGAGCCACCGCAATACACGCTTCGCGCCATAGTGATCATCTGGGCGCTTGCCGCGCTCCCGATGGCGGCGCTCGCCTGGGTCGGCGCTCCATTGCTGAGGGGGCATCTCGCCGGGACCGGTGACCTCCCGTTGGTGAAGGCGCTGCTGCTGTGCCTCACCATCGGATTGGTCTGGCAGTTCATGCTCGTCGTCGCACTCGTCTGGCGCGAGCAGCACACCCTGCGTTGGTCGGTCGTGCGCGACGCACTCTGGCTGCGACCGCCGCGGAGCCCGCGCAGCTCTCGCGTGGGCGGCCGCCTGTGGCTCATCCTCGTCCCCTTGATCGTTGCCGTCGGACTCGCGTCCGCCATTCACATCGGCAGCATCCCCCCCGGGCGGGATCTCGGACTGTTCCTCGACTCCTCCGCCGGCAAGACGTTCCTGCATGGCGCCTGGGGCTGGTACGGGCTCCTGCTCACCATGTTCCTTTTCAACACCGTGCTCGGTGAAGAGCTGCTCTTCCGGGGGCTGCTCCTGCCACGGATGAACGGCGTGTTCGGCCGCCTCGACTGGCTGGCCAACGGTGCGCTGTTCGCCGTGTACCACCTGCACGTCCCGTGGGCGATTCCCTCGACACTCCTGGACACGTTCCTGGTCGCCTACCCGGTGAAGCGGTACGGAAGCGCCTGGATCGGCATCGCGGTGCACAGCGCGCAAAGCGTCGTGCTCGCCGTCCTCGTCCTCACTCTGGTCCTGTGAACCTGAGCGACGGGCCGCCGGCGACAGCACCGCCGAATCCCTCGGGTTCTTCTCAGCGCCCTGGCTCCGTCCTCTCGCCATGCACGTCGACCGCCGCCGCGGCCAGCGCGCCGAGCTTGTCCAGCGACTCGGCGATGACCTGCCGCTGCGTCGGCAGCCGGTGGGCTTCGGTGTCCGGCAGCGCGACGCGGACCTCGATGCGGGTGCCGCTTCCCGCCTCGACGAGCTGCCAGACGATCTCGATGTCCGAGACCTGGCAGGACACGGTGACCCGGCCGGTGTCACGCTCGGTCCGCAAGCTCTGCGGCATCGGGAAGCCCGGGTAGCCGTCCGGCCACATCGTGTACCGGTCAGGTCCCTCGGTCCGCACGGTCTCGACGCCGGACCACCATTCCGGGAAGCGTGTGGGGTCGAACAGCAGCTTCCAGACCTCCTCGACGGGCGCCGGTGTCGAGCCGGTCAGAGTGAAGCCGGGCATCGCGCCTCCTCGACGGCGGCGAGCTCGGCCCGGAGGCGTTCGAGCTCGCGCTCGGGTTCCACCAGGCCGACCACGGGCGGCCGGCCGAGATCGACCAATGCGGCCATGAGGTCGTCGCCCGGGGTGGGCGGCGTCAGACGCCCCGAGGCGGCGATCGCCTCGCCGAACCGGCGGCGGGCCGTCGCCCGGTCGCCGCGGGCGAGCGCCACGAGTCCCTGCACCCGGGACATTCGCGGGACGAGGGCCCACGGCTGATCGCCACCACGCACCGGTTCCAGGGCGGCCCGGCGCACCTCGGCCGCCGCCTCGTCGACGCGGCCCGCGCCGGCGAGCGCCTCGGCCCTGGCCAGCCGAGTGGCCGGGCGGCTGACGGGTGCGTCGCCGTCCAGCGCGGCGGCCAGCAGATCCGCCGCATCCGCCGAGCGGCCGGCGGCAAGCGCGACGAGCCCGGCGTCCCCCTGGGCCAGGGCCGCGAACCGGGGGGAGTCGAGCCGATCCGCCAGTGCGAGTTGCTCGCCGGCCGCGGCCAGTGCCTCGTCGTACCGGCCGACCCGGGCGAGCAGGTGCGCGCGGGCTGCCAGGCAGGGGAGCGTGAGCACCGCGATGCCGTGGGTGAGGGTCAATGCCTGGTCGGCCATTCGCAGCGCGCCGTCCAGATCTCCCCCCGCCGCGAGCCCGCACGCCGCCGTCACCAGCCCGGCGAACGCCTGGTCGGGGCGGTCTGCGGCGGCCGTCGCGCGGGCACCGTGCTCGGCCGCGGCTTCCAGCTCCGCGAACCGACTGAGCCGGATCAGCAGGAGGAGTCGGGCCGTCGACATGTCGACGACGAGGTCGGCCGTCGGATCTGGTGCCCGCTCCGCCTCGGTCAGCAGCGCCGCCGTCCGTTCCGGATCGCCGGTCACGGCCCGCAGCTGTGCCAGTCCGGCGAGGACGCCGGCACGCAGGAGGGCGGGCGCGTCGGCCGGCAGCAGGTCGAGCGCCCGCTGGTAGGCGATCACTCCTTCGGCGGGGTGGCAGAGGACGGAGCGCAT
>DATKNA010000262.1:0-20466 GCA_035541595.1 Kineosporiaceae bacterium
AGCCCGGTCCCCACCCCCCACGCGATGAGGATCCCCAGCAGGAACGCCGGGAACAACGTCACCAGATGGATCTGGGCGTGCACGAAGGGCATCGCCGGCCACCAGCTCTCGGCGCCGTCCGGCCCCTGCCACTGGTACTGCCAGTCGGTGACCTCGTCGTCCGACCTCAGCTCAGCAGGCACCGTTCGATCCCGCGGAGGCCCCGCCGCGCAGGACGACGTCGCGGACCCCTCCCATCGTGGTCCAGATCGTCGCAGAGCCGAGGAAGAAGACGATCACCGCGGCGCCCACGCCGAGGTTCAGCACCGTGTTGCCCGTCTGGCGCGGGGACTGTCGGTCAGATCGGAAGATGATCTTCGCACCGATCAGCGTCGCGCCGATGCCGATGACCCACAGCAGGAGGGAGACGACTCCGTCCATGTTGACCCCCGCCGGTGTGGACGCGGCACAGCCGGCGGCATAGACGGCGCGGAACGCCTCGGCATGATCCATGACGGGCTCCTGAACCTCGTTTCGCCGACGGAGGCGTCCGACGACCGCCTCCGTCACCCACAGTACCGGGAGGAACGCCCGGAACCGGCCAGCGCCACACTAAGGGGCCGATCCGTGTCGGGACAGCCATTTGGCAGAAAGGTGAGCACAAGTCGTCATCTCAGTGGTACTGAAGGTAGGCGAAGAGAGCCTCATCCGTCACGTGTTTCACGGTGGCCCCTCTACTCTCGGCACAGGCACGCCGTCCAACTCTCCTCCGGACCACTCTGCGGCGTCGGCGCGCCGCGTTGGGCGACGTCCGACGGCGGGCTCGCTCCTCTCCGCGGCGACGCTGAGCAACCGGCATGGACACGGGCTCGGCGCCCCCCCGCGGGGGCCTGCGGCGGGCGTCTCGGCGGCCAGGGCCGGGGCGGAGTCTCCGGTTCCGCCCACCGGCCGGGCACCGGCCGCAGCAACGAAAAGGGCGCCGCCCCCACGGGGCGGCGCCAGGCGTCTCGACGCGGCCGTGGCCGGTCGTTGACGGGGGGACGCGTGCGGCGGCGGAGCCGGCCGGCGTGTGTCAGTCCTGCTCGAC
The DNA here is from genome assembly GCA_035541595.1 of Kineosporiaceae bacterium. Classification (GTDB taxonomy): domain Bacteria; phylum Actinomycetota; class Actinomycetes; order Actinomycetales; family Kineosporiaceae; genus DATKNA01. The sequence continues at coordinate 1,067 of DATKNA010000262.1, forward strand.
CCGCTGATGCGGGATGCCTGCGAGCAGCGCGCGGACCTCCGACTCCCGGTAGCGGCGGTGACCGCCGAGAGTGCGGATCGAGGACAGCTTGCCTGCCTTGGCCCACCGCGTGACCGTCTTGGGGTCGACGCGGAAGAGGGCCGCGACCTCGGCCGGGGTGAGCAGGGGCTCTGCCGCGTCGGGCGATCGGGTGGTCATTGTCATCCTCCATGAACGGGGCGGATACCCCGACTAGGGACATCGTGCCCTGTCGCAGGTGTCCTCGGGAACCGGAAAGCTCGACGATCGCCCGTTGAGACGACGGAGGGGCTAGTCCGGACCTCTTGCGGGGGTTGTTCCGTTCACCCGCTGAACGTGCGGGACCTGGCCGCGTGTTCCGCCCCGGGATGCCCGATCCGTCGGGTTTCTTCGCCGGCGGGGTCTTCTATCGTCGCCACCATGACCACGTCGATCCTTCCCGGCACCACCGGGAGCTCGTCCGACCACCACCCCGCCACGAGCGGCGCGGACCCACACGAGCCGGGCGACGATCTCGCCGCCGTCTTCGCGCACGGCCACGAACAGGTCGTGTTCTGTCGCCACGCCGAGAGCGGTCTGCAGGCCGTCATCGCGCTCTACTCCACCGCCCTCGGCCCGGGCCTGGGCGGCACCCGGTTCCGGGCCTACCCGACCATCGGCGCCGCGGTCGCCGACGTCCTCGACCTCTCCCGGGCGATGGCCTACAAGAACAGCCTCGCCGGACTGGATCATGGCGGCGGGAAGGCTGTGATCATCGGGGACCCGCGGCGCGACAAGACCGAGGCGCTCCTGCGCGCCTATGGCAGGTTCGTGGCGTCCCTCGGCGGCCGCTACGTCACCGCGTGCGACGTCGGGACCTACGTCGAGGACATGGACGTGGTGGCGCGGGAATGCCGGTGGGTGACCGGGAGGAGCGAGGCCGACGGGGGCGCCGGCGACTCCTCCGTGCTCACCGCGCTGGGCGTGTTCCACGGCATGCGGGCGGGCGCGCTCGTCCGCTGGGGCACGGACAGCCTGCAGGGCCGGACGGTCGGCATCAGCGGTGTCGGAAAGGTCGGCCGCCACCTCGTACCGCTGCTGCTCGCTGCGGGCGCTCGGCCCGTCGTGGCGGACATCGACGACGCCGCGGTCACCCGGGTGCTGTCCGAGAACGCCGGGGTGCGGGCGGTCGGGTCCACCGAGGCGCTGCTCATCGAGCCGCTCGACGCCTACGCGCCCTGCGCGCTCGGCGGCGTCCTGACGCCGCAGGTGGCGCACACCCTGCGCGCGGGCGTGGTGTGCGGTGGTGCCAACAACCAGCTGGCGACGCCGGAGGTCGCCCGCCTGCTGCAGGATCGGGACATCCTGTACTGCCCGGACTACTGCGTGAACGCCGGCGGTGTGATCCAGGTGGCGGACGAGCTGCACGGGTTCTCCTTCGAGCGGGCGAAGGCCCGGACGGAGCGGATCTTCGACACCACCCTGGCGGTGCTCAGGGCCGCGGCCGCCGAGGGCGACACGCCCGCGGAGGCGGCCGACCGGCTCGCCGAGCGCAGGATGCGCGAGATCGGCGGGCTGTCCCGGATCCACGTGGGCTGACCCGGTCCGCGATCCCTCGGTCAGACCAGGTGCAGCGTCGCCGCCACCAGATAGGCGTTCAGCGCGATGATGAGGGCGCTCACCGCCGCCCCGGACCAGCGCACCGCGCGGCCGTTCACCAGTACTCCCATCAGCTGCGCGTCCCCGGTGAAGCGCAGCAGCGGGACGACCGCGAACGGGATGCCGAAGGAGAGCACCACCTGGCTCAGCACCAGGGCCGCGGTGGCGTCGACACCCGACGCGAGCACGACGACCGCGGGCACCACACAGGCGCACCGACGGACCCACAGCGGGATGCGCCGCCGGGTGAAGCCCTGCAACACGACCTGCCCGGAGTAGACCCCGACCGACGTCGCCGCCAGGCTCGACGCGAGCAGGGCCACTCCGAACACCGTGGCGGTGAGGGGACCGGACACCTCTCCGAACGCGCGCTGGGCTCCGGTCAGGGTCTCGACGTCGTGCCCTTGCAGCGACGCCGCGCCCAGCAGGATCGCCGCGTTCACGGCGCCGGCGACGGACAGCGCCACCAGGACGTCGGTGCGCGTGGCGCGGGCGGCCCGGCGCAGCGCGCCGTCCGAGGTGTCCGCGTCGCCCAGGTCCTGCGTGAGCGCGGAGTGCAGGTAGATGGCGTGCGGCATGACGGTCGCTCCGACGATGCCGACCGCGAGGACGGCGCTGTCCGTGGTGGACAGGGTCGGGAGCAGACCGGCCACCGCCGCGGGGACGCGCACGCCGACGGCGAGCGCCTGGACGACGAAGGCCACCAGCACCACGGTCAGCAGCGCGCAGATGGCGGCCTCGAACTGCCGGCGTCCGCGGTGCTGGCAGATCATGATCACGAGCATCCCGACCACCGTCAGCAGCGCGCCGGGCAGGAGCGGGATGCCGAACAGCAGTTGGAGGGCGACGGCCCCGCCGACGACCTCGGCGAGGTCGGTCACGATCACGACGAGTTCCGCCTGGAGCCACAGGCCCACGGTGACCGGCCGCGGGAAGGCGTCACGGCAGTGCTCGGACAGGTTGCGGCCGGTGGCCAGGCCGAGCTTGGCGGACAGGTACTGGATGAGCATCGCCATGACGTTGGCCACGATGATCACCCAGAGCAAGGCGTAGCCGAAGCGGGAGCCGGCCGTGACGTTCGTGGCCAGGTTGCCCGGGTCGACGTAGGCCACCGCGACGACGAAGGCGGGGCCGAGGTAAGCGATCACCCGCCGGAGGGACCCCGGGCGCGGGCGTTTCGAGGCCATGAACATGGACGTCCCCTTGGTCGCCGCGGGTGCCCCGCTCGCCCCGGACGGTGCGCCGGCCCGTCGTGAAGCCGATTGGACCGCGTCCGGCCCGGAACGCCCGTCTCAATCTGGGACGGTGTGCGCCGCCTCGGCCCGTCCTGATCCGTCTCAAGATGAGACGCCTGGGGGAAACGGGCACTGCCTAGGCTCGGCGCGCAGGCCCTCCGCCAAGCCGCCGAATCGGCGCCGCCGAGCCGGCGCCGCAACCATCGGCCGGCACCAGGCGGACTCCACGACGGGAGGTAGCCGTTGAAGGCTGTCAGGGTGCACGCCTACCATGCGGACCCGGTGATCGACGACATCGCCGAGCCCAAGCTCGAGGGACCGCTCGACGTCATCGTCAAGATTGGGGGAGCCGGCGTCTGCCGGACCGACCTGCACATCCTCGAAGGCCAGTGGGCCCAGGCCATGGCGCCGACGCTGCCCTACGTCATCGGACACGAGAACGCGGGCTGGGTACACGCCGTCGGCGAAGGAGTGACCAACGTCAGGCCTGGGGACACCGTCATCCTGCATCCACAGCCGAGCTGTGGCCTGTGCCGAGCCTGCCGTGGGGGTCGGGACATGCAGTGCACCGCCGCGTTCTTCCCCGGGCTGTCCGACAACGACGGCGGCATGGCCGAGTACATGCGGACGACGGCGCGCGCCTGCGTCACGCTCGATCCGCGGACGCAGCCGGCGGACGTGGCGGCCCTGGCGGACGCGGGGATCACCGCCTACCACGCGGTGCGCAAGGCCGTTCCGCTGCTGTACCCGGGCACGACCGCGGTCGTGCAGGGCGCGGGCGGGCTGGGTCACATCGGGATCCAGTGCCTGCGGGCGCTCACCGCGACGCGCATCGTGGTCGTCGACCGGAACCCCGCCGCGCTCGAGCTCGCGGGGGAGCTGGGTGCCGACGAGCTGGTCCAGGCCGACGGCGGCGAGGTGGACGCGGTGACCTCCCTGACCGATGGGGCGGGGGCGGACGTCGTCTTCGACTTCGTGGCGGAGGAGGGGGCCGAGGGCCGCGGCTGGGCGATGACGGGCCCGTCCGGCTCCTACTACGTCATCGGGTACGGCGGCGAGTTGCGCATCCCGACCCTCGACGTCATCTCCACCGAGCGCAACGTCATCGGGAACATCGTCGGGACCTACAACGACCTCGCGGAGCTGATGGTGCTCGCCCAGGCCGGAAAAGTGCACCTGCACACCGTGCAGTACCCGCTGACGGCGGCCCTGGACGCGCTGCGGGACCTTGCGGCCGGAAGCGTTCGAGGTCGCGCCATTCTCGTCCCCTGACGCCCCGGTCCGCAGCGACCCGGTCCGCAGCGACCCGGTCCGCCGCGACCCGGTCCGCCGCGACCCGACCCGTCGCCGGACGACATCCCGCACGCCATCGACAACACATCGACAACCCATCGACAAACCATCGACAACCCATCGACAACCCATCGACGCCGACTACCTGAGGGATGGCTCATGTACGAGAAGGACGGGGAGAAGTACTTCGTCGTCGACTCCCACTGCCACTACTGGGACGCGAGCCGGGAGAATTGGAAGCCGGGCCGCGAGGAGTACGCGAAGGGCTGGATCGACTGCTTCTACGGCTACCATCAGCTCGGGCCGCCGGAGACGCACTGGGACTACGAGAAGTACCTCAAGGTCTCGGAGGAGGACTTCGTCCGCGACGTCTTCGACGAGGGCCACGTCGACGTGGCGATCTTCCAGTCGACGTACTTGAAGGACTGGTACACCGACGGCTTCAACACCCTCGAGCGCAACGGCTCCCTGGCCGAGAAGCATCCGGGCAAGCTGATCGCCAACGGCCGCTGGGACCCCCGGGACGGCGAGAAGGGGCTGGAGCAGTTGGAGGCCGACGTCGAGCGGTGGCACCTCAGGGGCGTCAAGCTGTACACCGCCGAATGGCAGGACGGCTCCCGCGGGTGGAAGCTCACCGACCCGATGTCCTACCGGTACCTGGAGAAGTGCCAGCAGCTCGGGATCGTGAACCAGCACGTGCACAAGGGCCCGACGATCTGGCCGCTGAACAAGGACGCGTTCGACGTCCACGACATCGACCAGGTCGCCACGGACTTCCCGCAGCTCAACTTCATCGTGGAGCACTCCGGGATCCCCCGGATCGACGACTTCTGCTACATCGCGGTGCAGGAGCCCAACGTCTACGCGGGAGTGTCGGTCGTCATCGGTGCGCTCATGCACGCCCGGCCCAAGTTCTTCGCCAGGGTGATGGGGGAGCTGCTGTTCTGGGTGGGCGAGGACAGGATGACCTTCGGCGGCGACTACAACATCTGGACCCCCAAGTGGCAGGTCGAGGGATTCGTCGACTGGCAGATGCCCGACGAGGAGGCGTTCACCGACTACCCGCGGCTGACCACGGCGAGCAAGAAGAAGATCCTGGGCCTGAACGCCGCGCGGCTGTACGACATCCCGGTCCCGGCGGAGCTCCAACTCCCGCCGGCCGAGGTGGCGGAGCCGGAACGCCCGGCCGAACAGCTCATCGCCGGTTCATGACCGACCTGCTCGACGACGTCCGCGCCGCGTTGTCGACCGTGCTGGACCCCGAGCTCGACGAGCCGGTGACGACGTTGGGGTTCGTCCGGTCCTGCACGGTCGACGACGACGGCGTCGCGACCGTTACCCTGCGCCTGCCCACGTTCTTCTGCGCGCCAAACTTCTCGTTCCTCATGGTGGCCGACGCGCACGAGGCGGTATCGGCGGTGCCGGGTGTGACCGCCGTGCGGGTGGCGCTGCTCGACCATCATGCGTCCTCCGAGATCAACGCCGGCGTGGCGGCGGGAGGCGGGTTCGTCAGCACCTTCGAGGGCGAGGCGGTCGCGGAACTGAGCGATCTCCGGGCGACGTTCCTGGCCAAGGCCGTCGTCGCGGGCCAGGACCGGGTCGCCCGCCCGCTCGTCGATCAAGGCGCGACCCCGCACGAGCTGGCCCGGCTGCGACTCGGCGACGTGCCGGCCTCCGCGGACCTGGACCGCCTGCGCTCCCGGCGGCGGACTCTCGGCCTCCCCGCGGACGACGACGCTCCCCTCCTGATCCACCCGGACGGCAGCCCGGTCAGCAGCGACCAGGTCCCTCTGCACCTGCGACGGGCGCGCCTGACGCGGGTCGGCATCGAGACGAACGGGGAGTACTGCAGGAGTCTGCTGCACGCCCGGTACGCCCCGACCTCCGGCGCGGGGCAGTCGCCAGCCGTGGCGATGGCGGGACCGGCTGCCCGGCGCTGACCGGCGCCGCCGGGCCGGTCAGCACCCGGTCGCGGACCGGGCCGGTGGTCAGCGCCCGCCTCGCCCGCCGGGCGTCACGATCCCGTACTCGCGCACCTTGCGGTACATCGTGGCCCGCGACACGCCCAGCAGCCGCGCCGCCTGCGTCCTGTTGCCGTCGGCCTCCCGGAGCGCGTTGACGATCGCGTCGCACTCGATCGCCTCCAAGGGCGTCAGCAGACGCCGAGTGGTGGTGGACACCTCGGCGGGAAGGTCGGGCAGGCCGATCACGCCGCTCCGGCGACGCGCGAGCACGCGCCGCATGACGTCCTGCAGCTGCGCCACGTTGCCCGGCCACCTGTACCGCGACAGCACCCGCAGGGCCTCGGGAGAGCAGGTCAGCTCGCCGTGGGAGAGACGGGCGAGGACGTGCCTCACGAGAACCGGAACGTCCTCGGGGTGGTGCCGCAAGGGTGGTACCTCGACCGTGCGCGGGACGACGGCCACCAGCTCGGCCGTCGCACTGTCCGGCTCCACCCGCGCCGCGGTCATCACGACCCACGGCCGCCGCTCGACGTCCGTCGACTCCCGGACGGGCTCCAAGACCTCGGCCAGCTCCGACGCCGCGCCCGGGGGCAGCTCGTCGACGTGGGAGAGGATCAGCGTCCCCCCGGCGTCGAGCTCGAACTCCTCCGCGACCTCCGAGACCCACGTGGGGCCGAACTCCCGGGCGTCGAGATGACGCAGGTGGGCCGCCGGTGTGCGCGCCTGGTGGGTGGCCCGGGCCAGCGACTGCTTGCCGCAGCCCGGCTCTCCGGTCAGGACGAGCCACTCCCCGGCGAGGAACGACCTGTCGACCGACTGGCTGCAGATCGACCAGGCCGTGCCCGAGCCGACGGCGGCCGCCGCGGGCGCCTCCCGTGGGCGTCTGCGCGGCGGAGCGGCGTCCTCGAGGAGCTGGACGATCAGCACGCCGGCGCCCGAGGTCTCCCCGACCCAGGTGGGCCGCGCCAGGATGCGGGCCGTGACCCCACTCGGGAGATCGACGTGCAGGTGCGTGCGCCGCATGCCTGCCAACGCCTCGGTTCCCGCGGCGACCAGCGCCGCCTGATCCGCGGTGTCCAGGAGCTCCCGCGCCCGGTCGTTGAGCATGAGCACGTCGTCGCCGACCGCCAGCACAGGCCCGTGCAGGCGGCGGCAGGCCGCCAGGTACTCGTTGAGCAGAAGGATCTCCCGCCGCCCGGCCTGTTCGCGCAGCGCCTGCTCGACGAAGCGGGCGATCATGTCGGCGGTGGCGATCATCAGGGGGTTGGCGTCACGCCGCCAGCACGTCAGATCGAGGACGCCGACCACCCGGCCCGTCATGGGATGGCGGATCGGCGCCCCGGCACAGGCGAGATCGCCGAGGCTGTCGACCCAGTGCTCGTGACCGAAGACATGAGCCGGGCCGCCGCGCTCCAGGGCGGTGCCGATGCCGTTGGTCCCGACGTACCTCTCCGCGTAGCTGAAGCCCGGGGCGAGCCAGACGCGATCGAGGTGCTGCTCCAGGCCGGACTCCCCGGTGCGGCGCTCCAGGACGACCCCGGAGTCGTCGCAAAGGATCACGCTCATCGGCTCGATCGACATCCGTGCGGCAAGGTCGTCGATGACCGGGCGGGCCGCCTCGAGCAGGGAGCCGGATCGATCCACCGCGACGCCCGGCAGATCGAGCTTGTTCGGCGCCACCTTCAGCTGCAGCGACCGCTTCCACGAGGCCAGGATGGGCTGCCGGACCAGACCATGGGGGACCTGGTCGTCCTCGACGAACGCCGCGCGAGCGTCGGCCATGACGGCCGACCCGGCCACCCGCGCCAACTGTTGCACGTCGTCATCGGGTGAGGAGGTTGCGGGCGGTCGACGGCTGGGTGGCACGACGAGCCCGGCCATCCGAGCAGGGTCATTCCTGCCGGGAGAGCCCATCAGCCGCCTCCTCTCGCCGGCCGGTGGCCCGACCCGACCTGACGCTTCCGGAAGATCACGTCAAAGGCTAGGCGTACCTCATTCGGTCGACGTCTCATATTGAGACCCTCAGCCGACGGTGGGAAGCGGTGTGATCTGCGCACACGACGACCGCAGCGGTCGGGCACGGGGCTCCCACCGTGCCGGCCGCGGATTCCGGCGCCCAGTGGCCGGGCGCCGACAAGGACACCGACATCTCGGCGCGGTCCCCGGGGGATCGGACCCGGGGCCGCCTGGCACCACCTCGACGACCACCACGGTGAGGAGACGACGTGAGTCGGCAGAGTCTGGCGAGGGCACACCAGAAGATCCAGGAACTGGCCTGGGAACCCATGTACCACGAGCCGTACATGAAGTACGGCACGGACTACACCTTCCGCAAGGCCGCGAAGAAGGACCCGCTCAAGCAGGTCCTGCGGTCCTACTTCCCGATGCAGGAGGAGAAGGACCACCGCGTCTACGGGGCGCAGGACGGCGCCATCCGGGGCAACATGTTCCGCCAGGTGCAGGAGCGCTGGCTGGAGTGGCAGAAGCTCTTCCTGTCCATCATCCCGCTGCCGGAGATCTCCGCCGCCCGCTCGATGCCGATGCTGTTCCATGCGGTCCCGAACCCGGAGCTGCACAACGGCCAGGCGATCCAGATGATCGACGAAGTGCGGCACTCGACGATCCAGCAGAACCTCAAGCGCCTCTACATGAACAACTACATCGACCCGGCCGGCTTCAACACCAGCCTGCGCGGATTCCACAACGACTACTGCGGCACCATCGGTCGGCAGTTCGCGGAGGGATTCATCACCGGCGACGCCATCACCGCCGCGAGCATCTACCTGACCATCGTCGCGGAGACGGCCTTCACCAACACGCTGTTCGTCGCCATGCCCGCGGAGGCCGCCGCCAACGGGGACTACCTGCTGCCGACGGTCTTCCACTCGGTGCAGTCCGACGAGTCCCGGCACATCTCGAACGGCTACGCCACGCTGCTCATGGCGCTGTCCGACGAGGACAACCGCCAGCTCCTGGAGCGCGACCTGCGGTACGCCTGGTGGAACAACCACCGGGTCGTCGACGCCGCGATCGGCACCTTCATCGAGTACGGCACGAAGGATCGCCGCAAGGATCGGGAGTCCTACGCGGAGATGTGGCGCCGCTGGATCTACGACGACTACTACCGCAGCTACCTCGTCCCCTTGGAGAAATACGGTCTGAAGGTTCCGCACGACTTGATCGAGGAGGCCTGGGACCAGATCTGGAACAAGGGCTACGTGCACGAGGTCGCGCAGTTCTTCGCCACCGGCTGGCTGGCCAACTACTGGCGGATCGACCCGATGACGGATGAGGACTTCGAGTGGTTCGAGCACAAGTACCCGGGATGGTATGACAAGTACGGCGCCTGGTGGGAGAACTACAGCCGGCTGTCGACGCCCAACGGCCACCACCCGATCGTGGCCGAGGACGTGGACTACGTGTATCCGCACCGCTGCTGGACCTGCATGGTCCCGTGCCTGGTCCGCGAGGACATGGTGATGGACCAGGTCGACGGTCAGTGGCGCACGTATTGCCACCGGGTCTGCCACTGGACGGACAAGTACGCGTTCCGGCCCATCTACCAGGGCCGCGAGACGCCCAACATGGGCCGCCTCGTCGGCAAGCGGGAGTGGGAGACGCTCTACCACGGGTGGAACTGGGCCGACGTCGTGTCGGACATGGGCTTCGTCCGTGACGACGGCAAGACCCTGACCGCGCAGCCGCACCTGGACCTCAACCCCAAGAAGATGTGGACCCTGGACCACCTTCGGCGGTTGGGACCGCTGCAGAGCCCGAACGTGCTGCTGAACCAGATGACGGACGAGGAGCGGCGGGCCTTCGCCGCCGACTATGTCCGCCAGGGGCCGGCCGGCCGCCCGGCGCCCGCGAACGCCTGAGCGCGGGTCAGGCGAGGGGGGAGGGCCGACGGCCTGGCCCTCCCCCCGGCACGCGCGTCCTCCTCCCCGTTCCCGAAGGGTGCCTGCCCATGGGCGAGAAGCACAACGTCCGGTTCGAGCCGGTCGGCATCGAGATCGAGGTCGACGAGGGGCAGACGATCCTGCGTGCCGCGGCGGAGAACGGCGTCCAGCTCATGCACGGGTGCAAGGAAGGCCAGTGCGCCGCGTGCAAGTCCTTCGTCCTGGAGGGCGAGGACATCGAGCTGGACCGGTACTCCACGTTCGCGCTCCCGGACTACGAGCGGGAGGAAGGTCTGACCCTGCTCTGCCGGGCGCACGCCTACGAGGACGTCGTCATCGAGTTGCTCAACTACGACGAGGAGATCATCCGCTCGGGACTGCCGTTGCGGCGCGGCGTCGCCGAGATCGTCTCGATCGACCCGGTGACCCATGACATGCGCCATCTGACCATGCGGCTGACCGAGGCCGCCGACCTTCGCTACTTCCCCGGCCAGTACCTCGACATCACGGTGCCGGGATCACAGGAGTCCCGGTCCTTCTCGATGGCCAGCCCGCCGGACCGGCAGGGCCGGGTGGACTTCATCATCAAGCTCTACCCCGGCGGGGCGTTCTCGGAGTACCTGCGCAGCCGGGCGCGGCCCGGTGACCTCGTGGACGTGGAGGGGCCGTTCGGCACCTTCACCCTGCGCGAGAGCCGTCAGTCCGATCTGGTCTTCGTCGCCGGTGGAGCAGGGCTCGCCCCCGTGCTCGCGCTGCTGCGGTCCATGGCCGAGCGCGGGATCGACCGCAAGGCGGTCTTCTACTACGGCGTCCGGGGTCAGGCGGACCTGTGCTTCGAGACGGAGCTGCGCGACCTGGAGGACAGGCTGCCGGGGTTCCGCTACGTGCCCGCCCTGTCCGAGCCGGGCGAGGCCGACTGGGACGGCGAGGTCGGTCTCGTCACCGACGTGGTCCGGCGCCGCGAGCCGGACCTGACCGGGCGGGATGCGTACCTGTGCGGGCCGCCGCCCATGGTCGAGGCGGCCATCCCGCTGCTCGAGCAGCTCGGAGTACGGACGACGGACATCTTCTACGACAAGTTCACCACCACCGGTGATCCAGAAGGCGAGGACGGTTCATGACCACCACGAGCGAGCCAGCGACGACGACCGAGCGTCCCAACCGCAGCGTCCCCAAGCCCGTCTTCACCGACGCCGAGGCCGGCGCGCAGACCTTCCCGGACTCCGGTCCCGACGCCAGGCGCTTCAACTACTACACCTCGGCCCGGCGGAAGCAGACGCACTACGAGGACGTCACCGTCGAGGTGCAGCCGGACCCGCGGCACTACCTCTCCCAGGGATGGATCTACGGCTTCGCGAACGGTGACGCCGGATACCCGCTGAACTGGACCAAGCTGAAGGCCTGGGGCGTGGACGAGCCCGAGCCCGTGCGCGGCGTGGGCACCGGCGGCGGCGGGAGGGACCTCAAGTGGCCCGCCCACGGGTGGCACGAGTTCCGGGACCCGAACGAGGACTGGGAGCTCACGCTGTACCGGTACAACGCCAACGTCGTCCGGCAGGTCACCCAGAACATCGAGAACGCGGTGAGCTCCAAGGCGTTCACCCAGTGGTCACGCAACTGGGTCCACTTCGTCGAGCGCCACGTCGGAGCGTGGATGCACGTCGAGCACGTCCTCGGCCTGTACGTCTTCGCCGCGGCGAACCGCTCGGCGCCCACGAACATGCACAACACAGCGATCGCCGTCAACAGCATGCACAAGATCCGCTTCGCGCAGGACCTGGCGCTGTACAACCTCACGCTCTCGGAGGAGATCCCCGAGTTCGACGGGACGGCGCACCTCGAGTCGTGGAACTCCGACCCGGTCTGGCAGGGCGTGCGCAATGTCACCGAGGCGTTGACGGCGATCGTGGACGACTGGGGGGAGTCCATGTTCGCGACCAACGTCGTCTTCGAGCCCCTCCTCGGCGAGCTCTTCCGCAGCAACCTCGTCCTGCAGGTCGCGGCCGGCAACGGCGACTTCGTGACCCCGACGGTGGTCGGCGCCGGCGAGTTCGACTACGCCCAGCGCGACCTGCGCTGGACGCAGACCTGCTTCGGCTTGCTGACCCGGGACCGGCAGTTCGCCGAGCACAACACCGACCTCATGCAGGGCTGGCTCGCGGCATGGGTGCCGCAGTGCGTCGAGGCGGCCAGGCAGCTGCAACCGATCTGGTCGCAGACCGACTCCAAACCGCCCCGCTTCGAGGACAGCCTCGACGCGGCCAAGAACCGTTTCGCCGACATCGTCAAAGGCCTCGGCCTGCAGACCCCGAAGGAGCTCTCGCTGTGATCGCGACCATCGACTCCCGGTTCGAGAGGAACGCGACCGCCTCGAACATGTGCGGCTTCACTCTGATGAACAACCAGGTCGGCGTCATCATCGCGGACGTCCTCAAGAAGTTGCCGAACGTCACGGTCACCTACCTGCCCTCGATGATCCGGGTTGACGGGGTCGGCCGCTTCGACGTCGTCTACGCCGACGTGGACGAGGCCGCGGGCGAGGAGAACGGGTGGTTCAACGCGGCCGAGTTCGAGGAGAGCATGTCGACCCACTACGGCCGGATGATCCACGAGGATGACCGAACGATCATGTTCGCCAATCCCGAGGACGCGGCGGAGTACATCGGCTTCGACCTGGAGACGGTGGACGGGTAGTCACCTGGGGTAGTCACCGGGGGTGGCCGCCGGAGGCCGCCGACGGCCACCCCACCCTGCCGCGATCCACTCCGACCACGCCGTCGTCAGGCCCCGCGCCCGGGGGCACCGGTTTCGGCGGCTGCGACCCAGCACACCCGACTCCGAACCCGCGACTGGAGGACAGGATGGCCAAGGACCTGCGTTTCGGCGAGGATGCGCGACGACTGCTCCAGGCAGGCGTCAACCAGCTCGCCGACGCCGTGAAGAGCACGCTCGGCCCCAAGGGGCGCTACGTCATCCTCGAGAAGATCGTCGGGACGCCCGAGGTCACGAACGACGGCGTGACGATCGCCCGCGAGATCCACCTGCGCGACCCCTTCGAGAACATGGGTGCGCAGCTGCTCAAGGAGGCCGCGGTCAAGACGAACGACATCGTCGGCGACGGGACGACGACGGCGACGGTGCTGGCCCAGGCGATCGTCCGGGAGGGGATGAAGGCGATCGAGGGCGGCGGCAACCCCGTACTCGTCAAGCGCGGCGTCGACCTCGCGGTCGGCACCCTCGTCGAGCGGCTCACCGAGCGGGCCCACCCGATCAGCAGCGAGGAGGACTACGCCCGGGTCGCCTCGATCTCGGCGAACGACGACGAGGTCGTCGGCCGGGCGGTCGCGCGGGCACTCCACGCCGTGGGACCTGACGGGGTGGTCACGGTCGAGGAGGCCGCCAGCCTGGGGCTGGCGGTGAGCTTCGTGGAGGACTTCGAGTTCGACAACGGGTTCGTCACCCCGTACATGGTGACGAACCCGGCGACGCTCGAGGCGGTCCTGGATGACGTCTACGTGCTGATGACGACGGAGAAGCTGACTGACGTGCGAGCGCTGCTGCCGGTGCTCGACCGCGTGATGCGAGACCCGAAGCCGCTCGTCGTGATCGCCGAGACCATCGAGGGGACGGCGTTGCAGATGCTCGTTCACAACCACGTGAACGGCACCCTGCCGTCGGTCGCGATCAAGGCGCCGGGTTACGGCGACAAGCGTGTCCAGCTGCTGGAGGACGTGGCCTCCCTGTGCGGCGGTCACGTGCACAGCAAGAGCTCCGCCTTCTCGGTGGACCAGATGACCCTGGAGCACCTCGGGCGGGCCTCGCAGGTCCGGGTGGGGAGCGACCACACGACGATCATCGGCGGCCGGGGCGACCCGGATGCCCTGCACCTGCGCCTGACCCAGCTGAGAGCCGAGATGGCGCGCGCCACGATCGGCACGGATGAGGACTTCCTCGCGGAGCGGATCGCCAGGCTCTCCGGTAAGGCGGCGGTGATCTGGGTGGGAGCGCCCACGAACGCGGAGGCGAAGGAGATCAGGCACCGGGTGGACGACGCCCTGCAGGCGACGAGGGCGGCGATCGCGGAGGGCATCGTGGCCGGCGGGGGCGCCGCCCTGCTCCACGCCGAGAGCGCGCTGGACACCGTGCCGGCGGAGGGTGACTACCTGACCGGCGTCCAGATCGTCCGGGGCGCGCTGTCCGAGCCCCTGCACCTGATCGCCGGCAACGCGGGGTACGACGGCGACGACGTGGTCAGCCGCGTGCGGGGCATGGGCGTGGACGAGGGATTCGACGCGCTGGACGGCCGATTCGGGGATCTCGTCGACTTCGGGGTGATCGATCCGCTACGCGTCGTCCGCTCGGCTCTGCAGAACGGTGCGTCCGTCGCCGGCCTGATCCTCACCACCAACTCCTTGGTGGCCGAGGAGCAGACGCCCTGGAACAAGGCGCTGATGACGCAGTTCGGCCAGCTGGACGAGGGCCTGCCACAGCCGTCCCCGGACTCCAGTACCCCCCAGTCGTTGGGTCTGGGCCCGTCCATCGGCTGAGGCGAGCCTGCACGGGCCCGGCCGGGGTGGCCGACCGGCCGGGCCGTGGGCAGCCGGGATGCCGCCGGGGGCACGGACGTTGTACCGTTACTTGCACGAGAGACGGATGACCAAAATCCGGGGCCCCGCCACAGGCGCTTGCCCCGGATCTACGTATGAGGGGGTCGACGCCATGGGGCGCGGCCGTCAGAAGGCCAAGCAGACCAAGGTGGCGCGGCAGCTGAAGTACTTCAGCCCCGACACCGACTACGACGCCCTCCAGCGGGAGCTCGCCTCGGGCGGGCATGACTCCTACCCCGGTGTCGACGGCTCGGCCGCGGACGACGATGAGGACGACCGCGACGACGACCGCGACGACGACCGTGAGGACGACGACGAGTACGCCGACTGGTCACCCGGTCGTGGCGGGCGCTGAGCCGTATCCCGTCCTCCACCGAGGGCGACGAGCCTGAGGGACCGACCCGCGTCGCGCGGCAAGGTCCCTCTCTCGTGCCCCCGCTGCCGTGATCATGCAATCCCCGCTGATCATGCAATCCGTGTCGATCACGTGACCGCTCGACTACGTGATCGCCACGGAGTGCATGCTCAGCGGGATGTGGTGGGGCGAGTCAGGCCGGGCCGTGCTCGCCGACCGTGACGACGGCGCCGCCCTGCACGCCCTTGGCCCCGCGGACGACGTCCACGCCGTCGGCCGGCGGCGGGCCGGCGGCCACCGCGCCGACGACCCAGGCCGAGAGCCCGCGGTCGGCGAGCCGCTCGACGGCTTCGCCCGCGCGCTCGGGGGCCAGCAGGGCCACCATGCCGACGCCGAGGTTGAGCGTGCGCTCGAGATCGCGCCGCGGCACCGCACCGAGCCGTGCCACGAGCTCGAAGATCGGCGCCGGCCGCCAGGTGCCGCGGTCGACGACGGCGTGCACACCGTCCGGCAGGACCCGTGCCAGATTGGCCGCGAGCCCGCCCCCGGTGACGTGCGCGACCGCGTGCAGGTCCGGGCCGAGGGCGGCGGCGAGATCGAGCACGTCCGCCGCGTAGATCCGGGTCGGCTCCAACAACTCCTCGCCCAGGCTGCGGCCGAGTTCCCCGACGTGGCGGTCGCCGTCCCAGCCGGCCCGCCCGAAGACCCGCCGGACCAGCGAGTACCCGTTCGCGTGCAGTCCGCTGGACGCCAGCGCCACCACCGCGTCCCCGGCGACGACGCGGTCGGGCCCGAGTCGGTCGTCGGCCTCGACCACGCCGAACGCCGTCCCGGCCACGTCGTACTCGTCCGGCTCGAGCAACCCGGGATGCTCGGCCGTCTCCCCGCCGACCAGCGCGCAGCCGGCGATCGTGCATCCGGCGGCGATCCCGCCGACGATCGCCGCGATCTTCTCCGGGTCGACCCTGCCGCAGGCGATGTAGTCGGTCATCACCAGTGGCCGGGCCCCGCAGACCACGACGTCGTCGACGACCATCGCGACGAGGTCCAGCCCGATGGTGTCGTGCCGGTCCATCGCCCGGGCGACGGCCACCTTGGTGCCGACTCCGTCCGTCGACGCGGCGAGCAAAGGCCGCCGGTAGGCCTTGAGGGCCGACAGGTCGTAGAGGCCGGCGAACCCGCCGACGCCGCCGACCACCTCGGGCCCGTGCGTCCGGATGACGGCGGCCTTCATGAGCTCGACCGCCCGGTCGCCCGCCTCGACGTCGACCCCGGCGGCGGCGTAGGTGAGGGGTTCCACGGTGCGGAGCCTACGGGGCGATCGGCAGCGCCTCGGGCTCCGCGTACCGGGCCAGGGCGACCGCACCCCCGAGGCTCAGCAGCAGCCCGGCCACGGCGACGGGGAGGAACCCGGGCCGGGCGCGGTCGCCGAGCACCGCCCAACCGACGACGGCCGGCACGATCGTCTCGACGGCGAGCGAGACGGCGGCCACCACGGTGACGACGCCGCGCTGGAGCGCCGCGGCGTAGCACGTGATGGCGACGACCCCGCCGACCGCCAGCGACCACAGCAGCGGTTGCCGCAGGGCGGGCCACCACGGTGAGGACAGGTCGAGCGCACGCGCTGCGATGGCGACGCCGGAGAAGCCGAGCCCGGCCGCGACGGCGAGGACGCTCGCCGGCCGCCCACCCGGCGCCCGGGCGGCGAGCGCGGACAGGCCCGCGACCAGCAGGGACAGCGCCAGGACGAGCCATTGCCCGGCGAGCGACAGGGGCTGCCCGCCCTCGGCCTCGGCGCTCACGGCCAGCAGCACGAGCCCCACGCCAACGCCGACGAGGGCGAGTCGCTGCGCGCCGCCCAGCCGGGTGCCCAGCCAGAGTCGGGCGACCAGCGCCGTCACGCCGATGCTCGAGGCGACCGCGGACTGGACCAGGAACAGCGGTAGCGACCGGAGTGCGAGGAGCGAGGCGACGAAGCCGACGCCGTCCATGGCGAGCCCGGCCAGGTAGGGCACGGACCGCAGGAGGCGCAGCAGGAGCCGGGCGTCCACCGGCGTGGGCGCGAGCCGCCGGCTCCCGACGGCCTGCACCACGGTCGCGGTGCCGTACATGACGGGAATCACCGCAGCCGCGAACAGCCCCACCGGCACCGGGCGCGGGTCAGGGTCGGGTCAGCGCGTCCCCGCCCCCGACGGACAGGCCGACCCGGACGCCGTCGGCGTCCACCCGGACCGCGTCGAGGACGAGGTCGGCAGGGGGCTTCTCGAGCGCGTGCTTGCCCAGGTGGTGCGTCGCCGGCAGCGGCACCGGGTACTCACCGGTGTAGCAGGCGGTGCACAGCCGGTCGCGGGGCTGCCGGGTGGCCTCGACCATGCCCCCCAGGGAGATGTAGCCGAGGGAGTCGGCACCGATGCTCGCGCAGACGTCGTCCACACCGAGGCCGGTGGCGATGAGCTCGGCACGGGTGGCGAAGTCGATGCCGTAGAAGCACGGCCACGTCACGGGCGGGCTCGAGATGCGCACGTGCACCTGCGCGGCGCCGGCCTCACGCAGCATCCGGACCAGCGCGCGCTGAGTGTTGCCGCGGACGATGGAGTCGTCGACGACCACCAGCCGCTGCCCGTGGATGACCTCGCGCAGCGGGTTGAGCTTCAGCCGGATGCCGAGCTGACGGATGGTCTGGCTGGGCTGGATGAACGTGCGCCCGACGTAGGCGTTCTTCACCAGACCCTGTCCGTAGGGGATCCCGGACGCCTGCGCGTAGCCCACGGCGGCCGGCGTCCCGCTCTCGGGGACGGGGATGACCAGATCGGCCGCCACGGGGTGCTCGGCGGCGAGCCGGCGGCCCATCTCGACCCGCGCGGCGTGCACCGGCCGGCCGGCGATCGTCGTGTCCGGCCGGGCGAGGTACACGTACTCGAACACACAGCCGGTCGGCTGCGCCGGGGCGAACCGGGCCGAGCGGAGCCCGTCGGCGTCGATCGCGATGAGCTCGCCGGGCTCGACCTCCCGGACGACGGACGCGCCGACGATGTCGAGCGCGGCCGTCTCGCTGGCCACCACCCAGCCGCGCTCGAGCCGACCCAGGACCAACGGCCGGATGCCGTGCGGGTCACGGGCGGCGTACAGCGTGTGCTCGTCCATGAAGACGAGGCTGAAGGCGCCGCGCAGGTGGGGCAGCGCCTCTACGGCGGTGGCCTCGAGCGTCCGGTCCGGGTCCCCCTCGAGGAGGGCGGTGACGAGCGCGGTGTCGGTGGTGTTGCCCCGGGCGAGCTCGCCGAGGGCCTGCTGACCGTGCCGGGCGGCGACGAGGTCGCGCAGCTCCCGGACGTTGATGAGGTTGCCGTTGTGGGCGAGCGCGACCGTGCCGCCCGCGGTGGCACCGAGGGTCGGCTGGGCGTTCTGCCAGGTGGAGCCGCCGGTCGTGGAGTAGCGGCAATGCCCCACGGCGATCGACCCCTGCAACGACAGCAGGGCACTCTCGTCGAACACCTGGGCGACCAGGCCCATGTCCTTGTAGACGAGGATCTTGTCGCCGTTGCTCACCGCGATTCCGGCGGACTCCTGCCCGCGATGCTGGAGGGCGTACAAGCCGAAGTACGTCAGCTTCGCGACCTCCTCCCCCGGGGCCCACACCCCGAAGACGCCGCACGCGTCCTGCGGGCCCTTCTCGCCGGGAAGCACGTCGTGCGTCAGCCGTCCGTCGCCGCGAGCCACGTCGTCAGTGTCCCATGGCGCGACCGTGCCACGCGGCTCAGCGCCGGGGACGCTCCACGAGCACGGCGACGGCGGCGCCGAGCAACCCGCCCAGGAGCAGACCGATCGCGGCCAGGTAGCCGGTCACCGTCGACGGCGAGAACCTCGTGTCGGGATCCCGCAGCACCATTGAGATGATCACCCCCGCGAGCACGCCGACGACGGCGCCACTCAGCACGAAGGAGCGGTACCTCGGTGCGCGCCGGATCCGCACTCGCACGGGCGCGGGTGCGGCGGCGTCCGGTGCGCCGGGCTGCTCGGTCACGCCTCCCACGCTAGCGGCAACAACGCGGACAGGTCCGCCCGCGAACCGCTGGCCCGCACCCGGCCCGCACCGATCGCGTCGGACCAGGCGAGCCGGCCGGTCGTCAGGGCGAGCCAGGTCGCGGGATCGGTCTCGACGACGTTCGGCGGCGTGCCCCTGCTGTGCCGCGGACCGTCCAGGCACTGCACGGCCCCGAACGGCGGCACACGCACCTCCGTGGCGTGACCGGGAGCGCGGTCGGCCAGCTCCTCCAGGGACCACCGGACCCCGGCCGCCAGGACGGCGCGGCCCACGCCCTCGGGGTCCGCCTGCCAGGCACGGACGGCGGCCCGACCGACCTCCGGGTCGATCCGTCGGCGCGGCGGCACCA
>DATKNA010000263.1:0-8132 GCA_035541595.1 Kineosporiaceae bacterium
ATGACAAGGAGTTAACACTCCTTGCCCCGTACTCGTCGACACATGACCACTCTAGTCAAAGATCCCCTGACTCGCCAGTCATCTGGACATGACTCTTGACAGGCGACGATGACAGCGTGTGGAGCCGCCGTCCGGACGGACACGCACGCGCGACCGCAGACCCCCTGGGCTGTGACACCCAGGGTTGAGGGGATCGTCGTGGGGACGGGGGAGCCCGCGCACGACGACATCCAGGGACTCCGGCGAGGACGCCGACCCTCGGCGCGGACGGCCGGCCCCCGACGCCGCGGCATCGACCCTCTCCGCCGATCGTCAGACCCGCACGACGAGGGCTGCGGGGTCGACCCGGGCGCGGAGCACCCGGACCATCCCGGCCGGATCGCCGTCGAACTGCGCGTGCAGGGGCTTCTCCGCGGTCACCTCGATCCGTCGGCACCGGAAATGCTCGACCACGGGGTGCCCCCACCGGCTGCGGCTGAGGACGGCACCGGTGACCGCCAGCCAGCCGACGATGCCGCGCGGCGCGACGACGACGACGTCCAGCCAGCCGTCGTCGATCTCGGCATCGGGCATCAGCCGGACGCCGCCGGTGAGCTCCCCGCAGTTCCCCACGATGACGCTGCGCAGACGGCGCCGGACGGCGTCCGCGTCGTCGATGCGCAGCCGCACCTTCGTCTGCCGGCCCCGCAGGTTCCGGGCGCCCGTCACCACGTAGGCGAACCATCCCATCCGCTCCTTCAGCCGGTGCCCCACGGTGGCCATCACCTCGGCGTCGAAGCCCAGGCCGGCCATGACGAGGAACATCTCGGACCGGGGCTGCTGGTCCTCGCCCGAGACGTCCACCTCGGCGCGTCCGACGTCGATCTTCCGGTCCGCCCCGGTGAGGGCCACCGCGAGCGCGGCGTCGAGGTCGCTGATCGGGACGTCGAGGTTGCGGGCGAGCAGGTTGCCGGTCCCGGCGGGCAGCAGGCCCAAGGGGACGTCGGTACCGGCCAGCACGCTCCCGACCGCTCGCACGGTCCCGTCGCCGCCGTAGGCGAGGACGGCATGCGCCCCGGCCCGGAGGGCGACCCGGGCCTGACCGACTCCGGGATCGTCCGGGGTGGTCTCGAGCCACACGGGCCGGGCCCACCCCAGTTCGACGCTGCGCTCCTCCAGCCAGCCGATCTCCCCCTCGATGTCCGTGATCTTCGTAGGGTTCGCGACGACCACCGCCCAGGGCGGCTCGACCCCGGGCAGCGGCGGCGCGGCGGCCGACTCCGGGGATTCCGGCCGACGCGGACGGGCGAGCAGCACGCGCAGGGCCACGGCGCAGGCACCCAGGACCACGACGACGGCCGCGACCTGCGCGGCGTCGACCCCGGTGGGCATGGGCCGCACGGTAACGCGTGGTGGGCCTCCCGGCTGTCCGGCGTGCTCCGAGGGCATCGACTAGTCTCGGACCGTGATCGACCTGCGCCGACTGCGTGAGGACCCGGACGTCGTCCGCGCCAGCCAGCGTGCCCGCGGGGCGGACGAGGCGCTGGTCGACGCTGTGCTGGCGGCCGACGAGCGGCGGCGGGCCGTACTCACGGAGTTCGAGCGCGCCCGGGCCGACCAGAAGGCCCTGGGCAGGCGGGTCGCCGGCGTGTCCGGGGACGAGCGGCACGGCCTGCTCGTCAAGGCGCGCGAGCTCGCGGACGAGGTGAAGGCCCTGCAGGGCGAGGTGGACGCCGCCGACGACGAGCTGGACCGGCTCGCACGCCGGATCGACAACGTGGTCCAGGACGCCACCCCGCCGGGCGGCGAGGACGACTACGTGGTGCTCAAGGAAGTCGGGGTGCGGCGGGACTTCGCCGCCGAAGGGTTCCGGCCCCTGGACCACCTGGCGCTGGGCGAGCGGTTGCGTGCGATCGACACCGAACGTGGCGCGAAGGTCTCCGGGGCGCGCTTCTACTTCCTGACCGGCGTCGGCGCCCGGCTCGAGCTCGCCCTGCTGAACTGTGCGATGGACAAGGCGATGGGCGCCGGGTTCACGCCGGTGATCACGCCGACCCTGGTCAAGCCGGAGATCATGGCAGGCACCGGCTTCCTCGGGGCCCACGCCGACGAGGTCTACCACCTGGCCACGGACGACC
Organism: Kineosporiaceae bacterium; assembly: GCA_035541595.1. Classification (GTDB taxonomy): domain Bacteria; phylum Actinomycetota; class Actinomycetes; order Actinomycetales; family Kineosporiaceae; genus DATKNA01. The sequence continues at coordinate 2,118 of DATKNA010000263.1, forward strand.
TCTACCTCGTCGGCACGAGCGAAGTCCCGCTGGCCGGCTACCACGCGCGTGAGGTGCTCGACCTCTCCCGTGGGCCGCTGCGCTACGCGGGTTGGTCGCCGTGCTACCGGCGGGAGGCCGGTTCCTACGGCAAGGACACCCGCGGGATCATCCGGGTGCACCAGTTCCAGAAGGCGGAGATGTTCGTCTGGTGCCGGATCGAGGACGCCTCGGCCGAGCACCGCCGCCTGCTCGCGTGGGAGGAGGAGATGCTCGCCGCGGTGGAGCTGCCGTACCGGGTGATCGACGTCGCGGCCGGAGAACTGGGGTCGAGCGCGGCCCGGAAGTTCGACTGCGAGGCGTGGCTGCCGACGCAGAACCGGTGGCTCGAGCTCACGTCGACCTCCAACTGCACGACCTACCAGGCCCGTCGCCTCGACGTCCGGGAGCGCAACCCACACGCCCCCGAGGGTGGCAACCGACCGGTCGCCACCCTCAACGGCACCCTGGCCACTACCCGCTGGATCGTCGCGCTGCTCGAGAACCACCAGCTCCCCGACGGCTCGGTGCGCGTCCCCCGGGCGCTGCGGCCGTACCTCGCCGGCCTGGACGTCCTCGAGGCGCCGTGACCTGGTCCGCGGACGCCGCGCCGCTGTTGGTCGCCCTCGACGTCGACGGCACGGTCATCGACTATGACGAAGCCATGTCCGATCGCGTCCGCGAGGCGGTCCAGGGCGTCGTCCGGGCCGGCCACCACGTCGTGGTCGCCACCGGGCGGTCGCTGCCGGGGACCCTGCCGGTGCTCGACCGGCTCGGGCTCGTCAGCGGGTGGTGCGTCTGCAGCAACGGCGGGGTCACGCTGCGCCTCGACCCCGCACTCCCCGTCGGCTACGAGATCGCCGAGCGGGTGACCTTCGATCCGGCGCCGGCCCTCCGGCTGCTCCGCGAGCACCTGCCGACGGCGCTGTACGCGGTGGAGGACGTGGGCGTCGGGTTCCGGCTCACGGCGCCGTTCCCGCCTGGGGAGCTCTACGGGGACCTGGAGTACGTCGGCTTCGAGGAGCTGCTCACGCTGCCGGCGACCAGGGTCATCGTGCGCAGCCCGGAGCACACGCCGGAGGAGTTCCTGCGGATCATCGAGGGGGTCGGGCTGCATGGGGTCAGTTACGCGGTGGGCTGGACGGCGTGGCTCGACCTGGCGCCCGACGGGGTCAGCAAGGCGAGCGCGCTCGAACCGGTCCGCGCGGCCCTGGGCGTGCCGCGGGAGCGCACCCTGGCGATCGGCGACGGCCGCAACGACGTCGAGATGTTCCTGTGGGCCGCGCGGTCCGTCGCGATGGGTCAGGCGGAGCCCGAGCTGATGGCCGTGGCGAGCGCGGTGACCGGGCCGATCGAGCAGGACGGCGTCGCCGAGGTGCTCGAGCCGCTCACAGCCCGCGCCGACACCCCGGCGGACGCGCTCTGACCGCCGGCACGCCTCGGAACCCCGCGGCGTTGTACCCGGTGGGGCGTGCGGCACGCCCCGGCCCGGAGCCCGGGGCGGACTCGCGTTCGGCCCGGCGACCGGGCCTTGGATTCTCGGGGAGGCGGCTATGAGCTCGCCGACGCACGGCGGGCCGGGCATGCCGCACTTCCGGGTGTTCGGCTTCCCAGTCCGCGTCCACTGGTCGTTCTTCCTCGTCGTCGGCCTGCTGGGCTGGCGGCCCGGCGTGAGCTGGCAGGAGCTGGCGATCTGGCTCGCGCTCGCGTTCGTGGCCGTCCTCGTGCACGAGCTCGGGCACGCCCTCGCCGCCCGCCGGATCGGGGCGAAGCCCGAGATCACACTCGTGGCGCTCGGCGGCGTCACGACCTACGAGCCGCCCCGCCCGCTGTCCCGGCTGAGGTCGCTCGGGATCTCCCTCGCCGGGCCGGCGGTAGGGCTCCTGTTCGGCGGCCTCCTGCTCCTGGTCGCCCGCACCGTGGACCTGGCCCCGAGCGGGCTGGCCGCGTACACGCTCGACGTGGCGCTCTTCACGACGCTCGGCTGGAGCGTGCTCAACCTGCTGCCCATCGTGCCGTTGGACGGCGGGCAGGCGATGCGCGAGCTGCTACCGGGCAACCCGGCCGTACGCGCCAGGCGTGCCTCGATGGTCTCCATCGTGCTGGCCGTCGGCCTGGCGTTCATCGCGCTCACCGACCCGAGGTTCAGCCAGTTCGCGCTGATCTTCGCGGCCTTCCTCGTGCTGCTGAACGTGATGGCGCTGCGGTCCGGCCCGGTCACGGACGAGCCCGGCCGGGGCGGCGTGACCGCCCCGGCCGGCTCGGGGACGGGCCGCCCGGGTGACCGGGCCGCGCGACTGCTCTGGGAGGGCCGTCCGGAGGACGCCCGGGCGCTCCTGGAACGGACCCCGGAGGACGGCCGGCCGGACCTCGCGCTGCACGGCGCCGTGCTCGCGACGACGGGCCAGCGCGAGCAGGGTTTCGCGCTGCTCTACCAGGAGTGGGCGCGCCGGCCGGGTGATGCCCATGTGACCGCTCTCATCGCGCTGTCGCACCTGCTGCTCGGTGAGTACCGGGACATCGCCCGCCTGCTCACCGGCCCCTCCGCCGCCGCGGTCCCCCCCGCGATCGTGGCGCGGGCGATCGCGTCGGCGCGGGCGGCCGGCGATGAGCAGTCGGCCCGGGACCTCGAGCGCGCCGCGCGCCTCGCGGGTGGCCACCACGGTGGTCCGGACGCCACCGGCGGCGGGCCCCTCGCATCCTGAGCGACCGTCGGGACGTCGCGGCCGCTTCTGCGCGGCAGGTCCTTCCCGTCGACCTTCTCGGCGGGCCTCCCTTGTCGGCCGTGCCCCCAATAGTTTCTCTACGTTGTGCGAGGCAACCGTCCGTAGTCGACGGCGGATGGGTATGGTAGGCGGTCCCGGGCCGGGTGCGCGCGCTCCGACCCGGCGATCGAGCAGTCGAGCATCCCTGCCCGCTCCCGTGAGGACCACCATGACCACCGAGCACCCCGCCGCGTCCGCCCGAGACGCCGGCGTCGAGAACCTCTTCGAGACGGTCTTCAAGGGCTACGCCAAGCGCCAGGTCGAGGACTACATCGCGTGGCTGCAGGAGCAGGTCTCCGCGGCCAAGGCCGAGCTGACCGACGCCCGCCGCGAGCTGGCCGTGGCCCGCGAGGATCTCGTCTCCACCCGGGCGCAGCTGCAGACGCGCCCGCAGCACGAGGAGATCAGCGTCCGGATGAAGCAGATCCTGCGGCTCGCCGAGGAGGAGGCGCAGCAGGAGCGCGACCAGGCCACCCACCAGGCCGGGACCGTCCTCGAGCAGGCCCGCGGCGAAGCCCGGGCGGCCTTGGAATCGGCGCAGGAGAGCGCCGCGGAGATCGTCCGCACGGCTCGCCGGGAGTGCGACGACGAGCTCGCCTCCGCCCGGGCCGAGGCCAACCGGCTGGTGGAGACCGCCCACCGCCAGGCTGAGACGACCCTGGCGGACGCCAAGGACCGGGCGCAGCGTGCCCTCGCGGACGCCGACCGCAGGACCGAGCAGATCACGGTGCTGCAGCAGCGCCGGCTGGCCGCGGTTCTGGCTGCCCATGCGGACGCCGTCCACCGGCTCGAGGCCGTCCGCGGCGTCCTGGGCGAGGTCCTGGTCCAGGACCGTGAGCAGGGGGACCCCGGAGCCGACATCGACGTCGCGCCGCTGCCGGCGGCGGGAGCGCCCCTGGATCCCGTCACGTTGCATCCGGCGCCGACGTCCGGCCGGCCGGATGGGCCGCGGCCAGAGGAGCACGGGGCCGGGGACGACGGGCGAAACCACATGGCATCCGACGAGCGGCGCACCCTCGCCTCACCCGACGACGTCAACGGCCGGCCCGCGGTGACGCCGGCCCCGCCGATCCCGTTCCCCGCGTCCGCGCCGCATGCGGCCACACCGTCCGGCGATGTCGCCGCCGACCATGCCGACGAGCTCGACGACGTCGAGGAGAACGGCGCCGAGATCCACGACCTGCTCGGGCAATCCGGTGCGGGCCGGGTGGCCGGCGAGGGGAAGGGCACGGGCGCGGCATCGGTCCGTCGCGCCGCCGTCCGGCCGACGCGGCCCCGCAAGGCGGAGGGTGTAGCCGAGGCTTCGGGCGTTTCGGGTGCACAGCACCGGCCGGCGCCGGCGGCGCCGGGGCGCCAGACACCGTCGCCGCAGGGGACGCTGGCGGCGCAGCCCGGCCCGGACGTCGCGGCACGCAGCCCGAGGAACCTCTTGCCGAGCCTGCGCCCGGAGCACGACGGCCTCCTCGGCGGCCTCGACAGCTGAGTCGCGTACCGGCAGGGGGCGGCCGGCTCTTCGTCGGCATCGGCCGTCCACCATTCGCGGGCGGGTCGGTCCACGGGCCCTCGCGTGGTCCTTCGCCCAACCCGTCGGCGAAAATGTGGACATGCGCATGGTCGCCTGCGACCTCGACGGCACCATTGTGAGGCCCGACGGCTCGATCTCGGCGCGGACGGTGGCGGCGCTGTCGGCCTGCGAGCAGGCCGGCGTCCGGGTCGTCTTCGTGACGGGCCGCCCTGCGCGATGGATGGCCCCGGTCGCCGACGCGACCGGCCGTCGTGGGGTGGCGGTCTGCGCCAACGGCGCGGTTGTCTACGACCTGTCCAGCGAGCGGGTGCTGGCGACGCGTGCCATGACCCCGGACGACGTCCGCGACGTCGCCCGCGCGCTTCGCTCCGCGTTGCCCGGCGGAGCATTCGCCGTGGAGACCCTCACCGGTTTCCGGCGAGAGGCGGGGTACCGGCCACGGCGTGATCTGCCGGACATGCCGGTGGGCCTGCTCGACGACCTGCTCGCTGACGACCCGGACGTCGTGAAGGTGCTCTACCGGCTCGAGGACGGTGTGGCCGACGACATGCTCGCCGACGCGCGGGCCGCCCTCGCCGGGCTCGCCGAGCCGGTGCATTCCGACACCGGCGGGTCCCTGTTGGAGATCTCCGCCCTGGGTGTGAGCAAGGCGTCGACGCTGGCGCGGATCGCGGACGGCGACGGCATCGCCGCGCACGACGTCGTCGCGTTCGGAGACATGCCCAACGACGTCCCGATGCTGCGCTGGGCCGGCGTCGGGTACGCCGTCGCGGACGGGCACCCGGAGGCGCTGCGGGCAGCCGACCGGATGGCTCCGCCCTGCGCCGAGGACGGTGTCGCCCAGGTTCTCGAGCAGCTGCTCGTCACGAGCCCGGCCACGTGAGCGCCGTGGAACCGCACGGCGCGTGCAGACCGTCGCACCCTGCGGACGAGGAGGCACGGGTACCGTGGGGCGGCGGGCCGCCGGAGGGCAGCGGCCCCGGGCGGGAGGCGGGTCGTGAATCGACGTCGTCTGGCCGTGGACTGGCCGGCGTGCAAGGCCCACGGGGTCTGCGCCGAACTGCTGCCGGAGATCGTCGAGCTCGACGAGTGGGGTTACCCGGTGATCGAGCCAGGACCCGTCCCCACGTCCTTGAACCGGCTGGCGCAGCGTGCCGTGTCGTCGTGCCCGACGCTGGCGCTCCGGCTGGTGCCGGTGAAGGAGACCGCCCAGGAGTCGCCGCGGCCGCGTGCGACGGATCTCACGACAAAGGCTTCACCTCGTCGCCGAGCTCGTCGATCTTCTTGATCATCAGGGCGACCGTGTCGAGGCAGCGGGCCATGCCGTCGGCGTCATAGCGCCAGGCCGCCTCGTTCGCCATGAGCGCTGCCTCCGTCGCATGTGCGCACAGGGTCGCGGCCCGGTGGATCGCAGCCACGTCACCGGCGTCCCGGGCCGGGTCGACCGGCCGGCGCGCGGCTCTGGCCTGGTCGAAGTCATCGAGGACGGCCCTGAGCGGGCGGCCAAGCTGGGATAGCTCCTGGCGCAGGGCCCGTTCGGGCATCATCTGCAGGCACGCGTAGTAACGGTCCACGGCCCGGCGATACCTACCGATGGCGGAGGCCCAGGTCGTGTCGGAGGACACCGGAGAGCGCCTCAGGGGTCGACGAAGGGACACGTCGGACCACCTCGCAATCCCAGGAATTGCGCCCCCGACAGACGCTCCG
>DATKNA010000264.1:0-5051 GCA_035541595.1 Kineosporiaceae bacterium
TCTGCCGGACCAGCCGGGACAGGCCCCGGCCCTCGGACCCGACGACCAGCACGATCGGCTCCGTGGCGACCTCCAGGGCGTCGAGCTCGAGCGAGCCGCCCGCGTCGAGCCCGGCGATGAAGCACCCCGCCTGTCGGTACTCCTCCAGCGCCCGGGTCAGGTTCGTGGCCCGCGCGACCTTGACCCGGGCCGCCGCCCCCGCCGACACCTTCCACGCCGCCGCCGTCACACCGGCCGATCGGCGCTCGGGGACGACGACACCGTGGCCGCCGAAGGCCGCCACCGACCGGATGACGGCACCGAGATTCCGTGGATCGGTGACCCCGTCGAGCGCGACGATCAAGGCGGGCCGGCCGCTGCGCTCGGCGTCGTCGAGCAGCTCCCCGGGATGGGCGTACACGTAGGCCGGCACCTGTAGCGCCAGTCCCTGATGGATGGCCCCGTCGGTCATCCGGTCCAGATCGGTCCGGCTCGCCTCGAGCAGCGCCAGACCGCGGTCGGCGGCGAGCTTGAGCGCCTCCTTGACGCGCTCGTCGGTCTCGATCCGGCTCGCGACGTACAAGGTCCGGGCGGGCACCCCGGCGCGCAGCGCCTCCACGACCGGGTTCCGGCCGGCGACGAGCTCGCCACTGCTCGACGTCCGGCGGGGCGGGCGGTTCGAGCCCGATCGCCGGTCGCCCTTCCGCGGGCCGGAGCCGCCGGCGGCGTTGCCACGGCCACCACCGGCGGCGCGCCGGGCCGCTGCGGCGCGGGCCGCCGGGTGACCCGTGCGCTCGGTGGCCTTGGGGGTCGGCCGCTTGCCCTGCAGCGCGCGGGACGTCTGCCCGCCGGACCCGACGACGGGACCCTTCTTCGTCCCCGGCTTGCGTACGGCGCCACGCCGCCCGGCGTTACCGGCCACCGGGCCGACCTCCGCGCCGTCCCTCGTCCGGGCCCGCGTCGGTGTCGACGGTCCAGCGGGCGCCGTCCGGGGTGTCCTCGACGAGGACGCCGGCCGCCCGCAACCGGTCGCGGATCGCGTCGGCCGTCGCGAAGTCCCGTTCCTTGCGGGCTGCCTCCCGCGCGTCGAGGTCCGCCCGGACCAAGCTGTCCAGCGCGTACCGCAGGGCCTGGTCGCGCCGGCCCGATCCGGCGGCCCAGTGCGGGTCGAGCGGGTCGACGCCGAGCACGGCGGTCATCGCCCGCACCCCGAGGGCGGCGTCGCGGACGCCCTCACGGTCGCGGGCCGCGAGCGCCCCGTTCCCGGCGGTGACGGTCTCGTGGACGACGGCGAGCGCGGCGGGCACAGCCAGGTCGTCGTCCATCGCCGTGACGAACCGCTCGGGCAGGGCCACGCCGTTCGGGTCCGCGGCCGCGACGTCACCGCCGAGCAGCTCGTCCGCGCGCAGGACGAAGCCCTCGATGCGCTCGAAGGCCGTCGTCGCCTCGGCCAGTCGGGCCGCGCGCTCGTCGTCGTCCCCGATCTCGATGTTCGACCGGTAGTGGGCGGCCGTGAGCAGGTAGCGCAGCACGGCGGGCCGGACGTGCTCGAGCAGCACCTGCATGCTCAACGTGTTGCCCAGCGACTTCGACATCTTCTCGCCGTCCGCGACGACCCAGGCGTTGTGCAGCCAGTACCGGGCGTAACCGTCACCGGCGGCGCGCGCTTGCGCGAGCTCGTTCTCGTGGTGCGGGAACCGCAGGTCGAGCCCGCCACCGTGGATGTCGAAGACCGGTCCGAGGTAGCGGGTGGCCATCGCCGAGCACTCCACGTGCCAACCCGGCCGGCCCCGGCCCCACGGCGTGGCCCAGGACGCCGTCGCCGGCTCGCCGGGTTTGGCGCCCTTCCACAACGCGAAGTCGCGCGGATCGCGCTTGGCCCGCGGGTCGGCGTCGAGCGCGGGCTCGACGTCGCCCAGGCTCTGATGGGTCAGCTCCCCGTACGAAGGCCAGGACCGGACGTCGAAGTAGACGTCGCCCGAGCCGTCCAATGCCGGGTAGGCGTGGCTGCGGGCGATGAGCCGCTCGACGAGCTCCACCATCTGCGGGACGTGCCCGGTGGCGCGCGGCTCGTACGACGGCACGAGCACGTTGACGGCCTCGTAGGCGGCGTCGAACTCGCGCTCGAAGCGGTAGGCGTGCTCCCACCACGGCCGGCCGGCCCGGGCCGACTTCGCCAGGATCTTGTCGTCGATGTCCGTGACGTTGCGGATGAAGGTGACTGCCAGGCCAGAGCGCGCCAGCCACCGGCGCAGGACGTCGAACGCGACCTGGGAGCGCATGTGCCCGCGGTGCGGGCCGGACTGCGGTGTGGCGCCGCAGACGTAGATCCCCGCCCGGCCCTCCACGAGCGGGACGAAGTCCCGCACCTCGGCGGTGGCGGAGTCGTACAGTCGCAGGCTCACCCGTCAAGGTTACCCGCCGTGTTCGGCCACCGGGTCCCGGTGGGTGCTGCACGGCCGTCAGCGCGTGCCGCGGCCGTCAGCGCGTGCCGCGGCCGTCAGCGGTACGACTAGCGCCGTCGCGAGGGCGGCGACCCCCTCTCCGCGACCGGTGAGACCCAGCCCGTCCGTCGTCGTCGCCGACACCGTGACCGGCGCGCCGCAGGCGGCCGACAGCGCGGCCTCCGCCTCCGCGCGCCGGGTCCCCAGCCGCGGCCGGTTCCCGACGACCTGGACGGCGACGTTCCCGACGGCGAACCCGCCGGCGCGCACCCGCCGGGCCGTCTCGGCGAGCAGTTCGACGCCGCCCGCACCGGCCCAGCGCGGGTCGGCCGTGCCGAACTGGGAGCCGAGATCGCCCAGTCCCCCCGCCGAGAGGAGGGCGTCGCAGCAGGCGTGGGCGGCGACGTCGGCGTCCGAGTGTCCCTCCAGCCCCGGCTCCCCGGGCCACTCGAGGCCGGCCAGCCGCAACGGCCGAGCCGATCCCGGGGGCGCGAACCGGTGCACGTCGACACCGATGCCGACGCGGGGCGGGGTCGGGGACTGGTCGGCGAGGCTCACGGGCCCCGATTGTGCCCGGCCGCACGGCCGCGCCGGGGCCTACAGTGACGGCTGTGCCGAGAGCCGCCGCCGTCGTGCTCGCCGGCGGCAGCGGCAGCCGGATCGGGGCCGGCCTCAACAAGGTCTACCTGCCCGTCGCGGGTCACCCGGTCGTCTGGTGGTCGCTCGCGTCGGCGGCCCGGGTGGCCCACGTGGTCTCGGCGGTGCTCGTGGTGCGCCCCGAGGACATCCCGTTGGCCGAGGACGTGCTGCGCCCGGACGCCGGAGGTCTCGACGTCCGGATCACCGTCGGAGGCGCCACCCGACACGCCTCGGAGGACGCCGCTCTGGCCCTCCTGGCCCCCGACGTCGAGCGCGGGTCGGTCGACGTCATCGCGGTGCACGACGGGGCCCGACCGCTGGCCGGGCCGGCGCTGTGGCGGTCCGTCATCGAGATCGCGCACGCCGTGGGCGGCGCGGTCCCCGCCCTTCCCGCGCCCGGCGTGCTCCCCGCCGCGACGCTGACCGACGGGATCCCGGCGGGCGAGCCGGCGACGCACCGCCTCGCCCGCGTCCAGACGCCGCAGGCCTTCCGCGCGAAGGACCTGCTCGTGGCCTACGCGGCGGCCCACGGGAACGGCTACCAGGGCACCGACACGGCGAGCAGCGTCGAGGAGTTCTCCGGTCTCGTGGTCCGGACCGTGCCGGGCAGCCCGCTCAACCTCAAGGTCACCTATCCGCGCGACCTCGCGGTGGCCGAGCGGTTGCTGACGGCACGTGGGGATCACCTGGCGTGAGCCGAGCACCGGCGTCGGCGGCCATCAGCCCGTCGGCGGCCCTCAGCCCGTCGGCGGCCATCAGGGCGTCGGCGGCCATCAGGGCGTCGGCGAGCCGCACCTCGTCCGTCGTCCCGACGCGGACGGCGTCCCCGGTGGCGACGGGCACGATCCGGACCCGGCCCCGTCCGGCCGCCACCAGCCGGGGCAGCAGATCGACCCCCGGACCGTCGGGTGCGGCCGTGTCCGCGGTCGCCTGCATGGCCAGCAGCCCGCCCCGCCGGTACGCCTGCGGACTGACGATCAGGCGGTACTGCTCGCGGTCCGCGGTGTCGCGCACGACCTCGCCGTGGTCGACCCACTTGAGCGTGTCCGTGACCGGGCCCCCCGGAACGGCGGCGACCGCGGCGGGTGACGCCGCGAGCTCGCCGACCACCGAGCGCACGAGGCCGGCCGGGGCGAGCGGGTAGAGCGGGTCGTGAACGACGACGATGTCATCGCCGGGGTCGACCCCTGTCGTCGGGGTTCGCAGTGCGGTCAGGATCCGCTCGACCGGGCCGGCCGCCGCGAGCGGCGCGACGCCCACCGCGACGGGCGTGATGATCGGCAGGGTCGAGAGGGCGGCCCGGACGGTGAGGTCGAGCTCCGGCGGCGTAACCACCACGACGCGACGAACGACGCCGGACGCCGTGAGCGCGGCCACCGCCCGGTGCAGCAGGGTCAGCCCCTGGAGCTCGCGCAGCGCGGCACTGCCCTGCGGCGCCGTGGGATCGTCGACCTCGACGGGGACGACCCCGACCGACGCGACGAGCGGAGCGTCGACGCCTGGGGAGGCCACGGCATCATGCCCGGGAGACACGCGTGCCCGCCGCCCGCGGTGCGGACGGCAGGCACGTGGACTCAGGAGGCCAGGACCTCGTCGAGCAGAGCCTCGGCCTTGTCCTCGTTGGTGTGCTCGGCCAGGGCCAGCTCCGAGACGAGGATCTGCCGGGCCTTGGCGAGCATGCGCTTCTCACCCGCCGAGAGCCCCCGGTCCTGGTCGCGGCGCCAGAGGTCGCGCACGACCTCGGCGACCTTGATGACGTCGCCGGAGGCGAGCTTCTCCAGATTGGCCTTGTAGCGGCGTGACCAATTGGTCGGCTCCTCCGCATACGGGGCTCGAAGGACCTGGAAGACCCTGTCGAGACCCTCCTGCCCGACGACGTCGCGAACACCCACGAGGTCGACGTTCTGGGCCGGCACCTCGATCGTGAGGTCCCCTTGGGCCACCTTCAGGACCAGATACTGGCGTTCCTCACCTTTGATGATCCGGGTC
>DATKNA010000265.1:0-9656 GCA_035541595.1 Kineosporiaceae bacterium
CCCGGCCAGGGCGGCGTCGTCCTGCCCAGCCCGGGCGACCGGTGCACGGTGTGGGCTTCGGTCCGGTACCAGGCCTGGGTTCCCGGCGTCGACCTCACCCCGGCGCGGGATCAGGCGACCTCGCTGGACCTGGTCGCGGTGTCGACGAGCGACGGCGACCCGGCGGTGCCCGACGACGCCACCTGGAGCCGGCCTGGGCGCGGGTCGCTGGGCGGACGGCCGGGCCGGGAAGGCGCGACGGCCCTGGCCTCGGCGCTGCGCGTCCCGCACCGGACGCCGCCGCCCGCCCCGCTCGTCGCCCGGCCGGCCGACGGCGACATCCCCGCCGTCCTGGCCGAGCCCGCGGACTGGTACGGCCGCGCCCACTACACCCTCGCGTTCCCCGCCGTCCCCGGCGCAACGGGGTACCGGGTCATGCGCGCCGCCGTCGTGGCGTTGTGCGCCCTGGACCAGTCGCTGCGCCAGGGACAGGCCACGCCGTACGGTGACGGGCCGTTCGGCGGGCCGCTCGACGACGCCGGCCCGTCCCTGGCCTGGCTCGCCGAGCACTACCCGACGCTGAGCCCGGCGGACCTGACCGCCGACTCGGACGGCCTGCCCGGCCCGGACGGCCTGGCCGACCCGGCGCTGGTCCGCGCGGCCTGGCGGGACTGGGCCGCGTGGTACTACCCGGCGCTCAGCAACCGGCAGCTCATGGAGCTGGGCGACCTCGACACCCATCGCGACGCCTTCCTGCCCGCGCACCCGGGGACCGTGCCCGGCCCGTCGTTCCGCGACACCTTCGACGGGCGGGGCCTGGGCCGCTTCCTCTACCGGCTGGTGCCGGCCGACGCCTCGGGCAACGCCGGCGACTGGAGCCGGACGTTCCCGGTGGTCCAGGTGCGCGACGTGACACCGCCGGCCACCCCGGTCCTGCTCTCGGCGGCGGGTGCGCCGGGGATCGTCGTGCTCACCTGGCAGGCCGGCACCGAACCCGACCTCAGCGGGTACCGCATCTGGCGGGCCGAACGGTCCGGGGATCTCGCGGACGTCCGCCGCACACCCGCGTACGCCGAGGTGACGCCCGCCGCGGACGGTCTGTCGCAGAGCTGGTCCGACCCCGGCGCCGCGGCGCTGACCGACTATTACTACCGGGTCGCGGCCTTCGACGTCAGCGGGAACGTCTCCGCGCCGACCGCGGTCACCCGGGCCCGGGTGCTCGACCTCGACCCACCGGATCCGCCGGCCTGGGCCCGGGCGGAGCGCGTGCTGCGGCGGGTCAGCGACGGGGCGCTGCTGCCGGCAGACGCGGCGCAGGATCCGGCGCAGACTTACCAGCCCGCGGTCGCCCTGGCCTGGACCGCGGGCGAGGACGGCGTTGCCTGCCGGGTCGAGCGCCTGCTCGCCGGCGAACGTCTCTACTCCGCGCGCAGCGACTGGCTGTCCCCCGTCGACGGCCGGCGCGGTTTCGCCTTCGCCGACGACGCCGCCCCGGAACGGCCGGCCAGCTACCGGATCCGGGCCAGGGACGCAGCCGGCAACGAGCAGCGCTACCGCTGGAACGTGGTGACCGTGGACCCGGCCGGAGGGACGTCATGAGCAGCAGCGTGGGGCTGATCGCGCCGATGATCCTGCCCATGACGGCATCCGAAGGCGGGTACGCCAGCCTGCCTGGGCAGGCTGCCGTCGACGTCCCCGGCGATCCCGGCGGAGGCGTGACGATCACGGTGCCACCCGGAGAGGTCCAGGCGGTTGTCATCCCCTTCGAGACCCTGCTGGCCCCGGTGCGGGCCGCGGCGTCGTTCATCCCCGCCGGAACCACTCTCAGCCGCGACGACGGTCACACCCTGGGCCCGTTCCCAGCGGACGCCTGGGCCCTGATCCCGCAGCCGGACACTACCCGGCCTCTGTTCCCTGGCACCGTCCCCGAGCCGGGTCTTTACCTACTGCAGGGCGTTTCCCGGGTGAGCGTCGAGCAGCCGAAGACGGGCGTCCTCGACCAGTGGCTCACCAACGGCGTCCCCGGGGTTCAGCCGCAGGTCAGCGCGGCGGGCAAGGTGGCGACACCGAGCGAGCAGGGCGGTACGCCCGGACAGACCTGGCGCAACTGCATGCTGGCGGGGATCTTCGCCGAGGACGTCCCGGCCGGGACCCAGCTGGGCCTGGCCGACCTGGCCGATGACGGCAACCCCACGCTGACCTTCCGGGTCTTCGACTACGCCTGGACCGAGATCCCGGCCAGCGCGGTCCTCCAGACGATGGGCACCCTGAACCCGGACGCGATGGCCGATCACCCCGTCGTGACCCAGGCCAGCGTGCTCGCCGCCGACCTGCCGGTGCAGATGTTCCTCAGGTTCGACACGTGGAACCCCCTCGGCACGCACGGCACGGACCCCAAGGGCGAGGAACTTGCGCTGCCACCGCTCGACGTCCGGCTCATCGACGAGCAGGGCGGAACGATCGCCGGAAGCACGTGGACCCCGGCCGGCGACTCCGGAGTGCTGGAGATCAACCGCAGCCTGGTCTGGACGCAGACGTTCTCGCTGGTCGCCACGTTCCCCAAGGGCACCCAACTGGCCCTGGAGCGCGGCGCGAGCCGGTGGTGGCCGGCCAAGGCCACGGACCAGCTCACCTGGTCGACCGCCGACTGGACGGCGCGGGACACCACCACGTCAGGGACGTGGACGGATTTCGCCGGCATCCGGGTGGGCAGCGCCGCCGCCCCGGTCGCGTTCTGGGTCGGCACGAAGGTCCGGATGGCCCTGGGCTACCAGGAACAGCACCGCCCCTTCAACGGCGGAAAGAACTCGGCGGCGAAGACCGTGAGCAGCCGCCGGCTGACCGTCGGCCACGCCGTGACGCTCAGCCAGGCGTCGCCGTCCGGTCCGCCCGTCGCGGACAGCTTCACGACCGACACCGAGGGAGAGGTCAGCGGGGTGAGCTTCACAGTCCAGCCCGGCCTCGATCTCACCATCGCGGTGGAACGGCGGCTGGCGTTCGGCGGCACCGTGATCCGAGTCGAGGATGACCCCGCGGCCACCACCCCTCTCTACTCCGACCCCTCGTTCCATTTCGAGAAGGCGACACCGCCGGTGTCGTTCCCGGCCTTCGCCGCCGCCGCGATCGACGGCGCAGGCAAGCCGCTGAAACTGCTCATCGACGCCGACGCGCGGGACGACACGAAGGCCAACACGCCCGATGCCGCGGCGTTCCACGCCCTCAAATTCGCGCGCTACACCGACGACGGCATTGCTCTGCTGTCCGGCGTCCGGCCGGGCAGCGCGACGCGTGAGCACCTCTTCCACGCCATGGTCAGCCAGGATGCCAACGACGGCGCAGGGTCGGCCACGTATGACGACCCAAGCACGAACAAGGTCGTGACCTGGACCCACCTGCCGGACCAGGACTGGTTCACCCGCCGCACGGTCATCCACGAGTACGGTCACGGAGTCGTCCGGTGGCTGTCCAACACTGTGCGCGACCCCGTCCGGCGGGCCGACGCCGAGGCCGCGGTCGGGGCGATCGCCGCCCGCCTCATCAGCGAGCGCAACACCAAAGGGCCGGGGTACGCGCACTCCGAGCCGATGGTCACGAACGCCGGGATAGCGCTCGTCGAAGGGCTGACGCTGTGCTTCGAGACGTTCTTCGGGGTCGGCGGCACCCTTTTTGCGGACAAGGTGTCCGCGGGAGCGAAGTCGTCCTGGGCGAAGTACAAATACGGCGTCTACCTTCCGGTACCACCGAACCCAGTGGTCTCGTTGTCCACCTACTGCGGACGTCAGGTCGAGGGCGTCTTTGCCTTCGCCCTGTTCGAGCACATCAGCAAAGCCACTGGCTTCGCCGGCTTCGTGCTCGGCACGACCGGCGACGGCCCGGACGGATGCAAGCAGCCGCAAGCCTTCATCAACGCGTGGCAGAAAAAGGCCCACGCGGGGGCCCTGGACCAGCTGAACCGGCTTATCCGCTGGCTGCTCGTCGACCCGATCACCGTCGTGATGGGCGACAAGACGCAGTGGACCGGGCAGTGGCCGGCCACCGGGCAGAGTGTCAAATACCCGGCCGTCTACGACCATCTCAAGCGCGTCTTCGACCAGAACCCCGCCAACCCGCAGACGCCGCAGGAGTCGTTCACCGCGCTGCACAACGACACCCTCGTCAAGTGGAACCTCGAACAGGATCTCTCGAACGAGCCGAACCCTCCGGTGCTCGGTCAGGACTGGACCCCTTAGGAGGCGGACGCCATGGTGTCGATGTGGATCCCGCTCGACCGTTTCGTCACCGGCTGGGCGGAGAACCTGTTCCCCCGGCCGGACCTGAGCCTGTTCGCCGTCGCGGACCATCAGACCCGGATCGCCGACGACGTCCGCACGAGCGTGCTCGACATCACCATCCTGGAGGACCTGACCCTGGCCCTGCCTGGCGTCGACGTCGTGACGCTGGACCTGCTGCCCGGCACCTACGGCGCCCAGCTGACGGTCGAGTTCGACTGGACCGGCCCGTTCCGCGTCCGGGTCCTCGACCTCGGAGCCGACCTGGTCATCAACTCGCCGCTGCTGGTGCCCGTCGACGGCGGCCCCGGCGCGTGGACGCCGCTGACCGGGGCCGACGGGAGCCTGCAGCCGCTCAAGGCCGCGATCCGCGCGGCGCAGGTCGAGGTCGACGGGACCGGAGCGATCACCGCGTCGCTGGACGACGCGCTCTCGCTGCCGGCCTTCATGGTCGGCGATACCGGGATCGTGCTGAAGGTGGACGACGCCCGGCTGTCGTTCGGCGGCGAGCAGGAGCCGCCCCCGGACACCGCCGTCCGGGCCTTCCGCGGCGTGCTGTTCGACAGCCTGGTGCTGTACTTCCCGGACGGGCTCGAGCTGCCCCACATCCTGCCGGAGAGCATCGAGGTGCTGGACGGCGCGATCGGCACGGGCGGCTTCTCAGGGGCGTTTACCGGCGAGTGGGACGTGACCTGGCAGGGCACGACGCCTTCCGGCGACGGCGCGGGGTCGCTGCTCGGCTTCGCGTTCGGGCTGACGTCGATGCAGCTGCAGGTGGAGCAGGACTGCGTCACGACCGCGGTGCTGGCCGGCACCCTGGCCGTGCCCTTCTTCGACCACCTGCTGACGGTCGCGGTGTCCCTCGACACGGCCGGCGGCTTCGCCCTCACCGTGACCGGCACGCCGGACACGCCACCGCTCCTCGAACCCGGCAGCGACACCACCCTGGCCACGCCGGCCGTCGCCACGCTGACCCTGCCCGGCCTCGGCGAGCTGAGCGTGACGTCCCTGGGCGTGGTGCGGGACGACCTGGGCGACGGCCTAGTGCTGTCCGGCGAGCTGGACCTGGAGGTCGGCGCGCCGGTGCTGAGCTGGCCGGCGATCACGGTGCAGGGCCTGCGGATCGGCGCCGACGGGAGCATCACCGTCGACGGCGGCTGGCTGGACCTGCAGCAGCCGCTGGCGCTCGACCTGTACGGCTTCCGGATGGAACTGACCCGGGTGGGGTTCGGGACCGAGGACGACGGCCGCCGCTGGGTCGGCGTGGACGGCGCGCTCCGGCTCACCGAGCTGCTGCCGGCCGGCGTGTCCGCCCGCGGCCTGCGGGTGAGCTGGGACCCGCGAGACCCCGACGCCCCGCCGACGCTGACGCTGGACGGGGTCGGGGTGACCTTCGGCGTCCCCGGGGCGTTCGGCTTCGACGGGACGGTCGCGCTCGCGGACGACCCGGTCACCGGGGCCAAGCTCTTCACCGGCGCCCTCGGGCTCGGGCTCGACGCGCTCGACGTCGGCGTCGACGCCGGGATCACGATCGGGCGGCTCGCACCGGACACCTACGTGTACGTGCACGTCGGCGTGGACCTGCCGATCCCGCTCGGCGCCACCGGCGCCGCGCTGTACGGGCTGGAGGGCCTGTTCGCGATGAACATGGCCCCGCAGGTCACGGCGGGCGACTGGTACGGCTGGTACAAGCAGGGCAACCCGCCCTTCACCGTCGACGACCAGCAGAAGTGGGCACCGGCCGGGGGGCAGTGGGCCCTCGGCGCCGGCCTGAGCCTCGGGACGCTGCCCGATGCCGGGTTCTCGGTGAACACGGCGGCGCTGCTCGTCGTCCTGCTGCCGGGTCCGGTGGTGCTGCTGCAGGGCACCGCCAACCTGTTCACGCCGCCGCCCGCGCTCGGCCCGGACCAGGAGGGAACGCTCAGCCTGCTCGCCGCGCTCGACGGGCGGGCCGGGACGCTGCAGCTCGGCATCGACGCGGCGTGGAGCCTGGCCCGCGTCATCGACATCTCCGCGGCCACGGAGGCGTTCTTCGACTTCGACCGGTCCGACGCCTGGCACCTGTGGATCGGCCAGGACCAGCCGGCGTCCGCCCGGGTGCGCGCCGACTATCTCGCGCTCTTCCACGCCGACGCGTGGCTGATGCTCGACGCGCGCGGGATCGATGCCGGGCTGAACGTGAAGTGGGGCGACAGCTGGCGGTTCGGGCCCGCCACGGTGGCGCTCGACGCCTGGGTGGGCGGCCACGCCGCCCTGGCCCGCCGTCCGCCGCAGCTGTCCGGCGACCTGTCCATCGGCGGCGAGGCGTCCGTCGCGGTCGGCCCGTCCGACCTGGGCATCGACGTCGAGGCCGGGCTGGCCGGGCAGTCCTTCACCCCGTACGACGTCAGCGGAACGGTCTCGGTGACGGTGGACCTGCCCTCGCCGCTGAAGGACCTCGACCTCGACCTCGAGCTGAGCTGGCGGCAGCCGGACACTCCGCAGATCGAGAACCCGTGGATCGGCGCCATCCTCGAGCACGCCCGCTGCACGCAGTCGTGGATCGCGCCGGCCGGTGGCGGCACGGGCGCCCAGCCGTCGGACACCGCGCCGGTCGTCCCGCTCGACGCCTCCGTCCTGCTGACCTTCAAAAAGCCCATGGACGACCTGACCGGCGTGGCGGACAACCCGCCGGCCTCGGCCCCGGTGGAGGCCATCGGGGGGTACGAGGCGACCTACACGGTGACCGGCATCCGGCTGCACCGCCAGCGACGCAGCCACCCCGAGCCCGGCTGGGAGGACGTCACCGACACGGTCTTCGGCAGCTGGATACCGGACGCCGGCGACGCCGGGTCGCGGCTCCAGCTCATGGCGCGCAGCCCGTTCGCGTTCACCCGTTTCACCTCGCGCCGCTGGATCGACGACCTCGTGCGCCGCGACCCCGGCTGGCCGTGCCGCCCGGCGCCGCCGTTCGAGGCGACCTGCGTCGACTGGAACGACCTGAAGCCGGGCACCGGGCTGCCGGCCCTGTGGCAGCAGCAGGGGGCGACCTTCGCGTCGCAGGCCGCGCTGGAGGTGGCCCGGTACGACGACACGCACTCGGTGCTGCGCCTCGGCCCGGCCGAGCAGGACGGCCAGGCCGTCCCGGGCGTGCTGTGGGTCGCGTTCCCCGAGCCCGTCGCGGCCGTGCTGGTCGCGGTCGAGATGTTCAGCCCCGGCGCGATCGTGCTGCGCGGGTGGTCCGGCGGCAACCCGGCCGGGACCGACGTGACCATGCACGGTCCCGGGATCGCCGAGATCGACGTGGCGGATACCGGCGGAGCGGCCATCGACGCCGTCACCATCGAGTGGGGCTTCACGGTCGAGAACGAGGTGGCGAGCATCTGCTGGACCACGGCCAGCGACGCCGGCCGCTGGGCGCGGTGGGCGGCCCGCCGGGAACGGCTGGACAGCGCGAGCGAACGCTGGCAGAGCGCCGAGGTGCTGCTCGACCCCGACAGCCACTACCTGCTCGAGGTGACCACGCGGGCGGTCCTTTCCAGGGACGGGTCGACCGTGCAGGAGACCGAGCACACGGACGCCACGCAGTTCCAGACCGGGGGACCGCCGGGAATCGTCTCGCCCTGGATCGCGCCGCCGGCCGACCCGGCGACGACGGACTTCCCGTGGGGCGGGCCGCTCAGGGACGCCGCCGCCTATGTCCGGTGGACCATCCCGGACGCCGGGGCCGCGCCGGTCTTCCGGGCCTACGACCTCGGCTGCGAATTCGACAGCGCCGCGGTCCAGCAGATGTACGGCGGAGACCTCGTCATCGGGGTGCAGGACGAGGGAGGCAGCCCGCTGCGGGACGCGACCGGGGCCGGACTCGTCCTCGCCAGCACCTGGGAGGAGGGCCCGGTGACGACGCTGGCGACGAGCGACGCGGCCTGGCTCGGCCGGCTCGCGAATTGCACGCAGACCGTCGATTTCGCCGCACTGCGCGGAGACGACGTCGTCCGGGCCTCCTCGGTATCCGGGGTCCTGCTGCCACCGCGCCGGGCGCTCACCGCCCGGCTGGAGGCCACCCGGCCGCTGTTCACCGATCCGTTCGAGACCCTGGACGCCTTCGAGCCGCAGGTCCTCGCGACCGGGGCGCCGGTGACGAGCTGCGCCGCCGGCGGCGGAACCGCGACGGTGGCGCGTCCGACCTCGGACCGTTCGGCGGTGGCGGCGCTGGCCGACCCGGCGGCCGCCGACTACACCGTCGAATGCAGCGTCCGGCCGAACGGTCCCGGCACGTCCGGGATCATCGTCCGGCACACCGGCCCGGGGCAGTACCTGGCGCTGGAGCTCACCCCAGGCTCGGGGCGCCGGCTCGTGGCGTACAGCCAAGCCGGGAAGCTCGGCGCGGAGCGCGTGCTGTGGGCGGACGGCGGGCTCGTCGAGGCGGGCGTCAGCTACGCGCTGTCGGTCACCTGCGCCGACACTTCGGTGACGGTGTCAGTGGACGGCGAGGCGTTCGGCGCGACCACCTCGGCGGGCGGCGGCCGGTTCGGCCTGCTCTCGGCGATCGCCGCCCCGGCCGGGGCGACGTTCAGCGACCTGGTCGTGCGGTCCGCGCCGCGTCAGGTCGTGCACCGCTGGACGTTCACCACCTCGGCGTACGCCGGCTGGCCGGAGCTGGCCGCGACGTTCGCCGGCCGCACCTGGCCCGCGAGCGACGCGGCGCCCGACGGTCCGGCCCTGTCCGCCGCCGTCGCCGGGGGACTGACGCAGCTGGCGGCGGCGCGGGCGGCCGTCGACGCCGCGCGCGACGAGCTGGCCGCCGCCGTCGCGCTGGTGGGCTCGATCCATTTCCTGCCGCGGCAGCCCGAGCCGGCGCTGATCGCGGCGGTCAAGGACATGGCGCGCGAGGTGTCGCGCAACCTGACGCGCGCGCCGGCCGGTTGGGGGCGCGCATGAACGCCAACCGGCGAGGCTCGGTGCGCATTCCGGCAATCGTCGCGATCTCCGATAGGAGTCCCCATGGATAACAAGACCGGCATCAGCGGCGCGAGCGAGGCGCGTATCGACCGCCTTCTGGTCGGCGCCATCGATCCGCACGTCCACTCGGGCCCGTCGATCGCCTCGCGTGCCGTTGATCATCTGGAGCTCGCCCAGGATCTGTCGCGGGCCAGCTTCGCGGCGGTAATCACCAAGGACCACGACTACAGCGGCGTCATGACGGCGGCGCTGATTGCCCGGCACCATCCCGATCTGCGCACCCGGGTCTATTCCGGCATCGTGCTGAACAACGTGGTCGGCGGGCTCAACCCTTACGCGGTCGAGCACACCGCCGCCATGGGCGGCAAGACCGTCTGGCTGCCCACCCTCGCCGCCGAAAACCATCTGCGCTGGGAGAAGACCGGCAGCTGGCAGCATCCGGCCTCGACCCAGAAGGTGCGCCCCGCC
>DATKNA010000266.1:0-12403 GCA_035541595.1 Kineosporiaceae bacterium
CCCCGGGCCGGTGCCGGCCCGGGGGTCGGCCCGGCGGATTCAGGAGGAGACGTCCTTGGACGTCAGCCGCGCCCAGGCCAGCGAGCCGAAGACGACCACGTACGCGGCCGTCACGAGGAGCCCGCGGGCCATGTCGTCGAACACCACGGGGTCGCGCAGCAGGTCGCCGAACCGCAGCCACCAGTCGGTGAACAGGTACGGGTGGATCGCCGAGATCTGCGGCACCTGGCCGAGGATCTGCGCGACCAGGGCCGTGATCGCCGTCACGGCCATCGCGGCGATGGGCACCTCGGTGAGCGTCGAGGCGAAGAGCCCGATGGCAGCCAGCCCGGCGAGCATCGCCGCGACGTAGAGCGCCACGAGGCCGACCCGCACGATCGCCGTCCCGACCGGCAACGTGCCACCCGACAGCAGCGTGACCGGCCCGATCGGGAAGAGTGCCAGCCCGATGACCAGGCCCGCGATCGCCACGGTGAAGGCGGAGGCGATCGCGAACGCGGTGATCCCGGCGTACTTGACGACGAGCAACCGGGTCCGGCTCACGGGCACGACGAGCAGGTTCCGCAGGGTGCCGATCGACGCCTCGCCGGCCACCGCCTCCCCCGCCGCGACGGAGACGGCCAGCGGAAGGAACAGCGGCAGCGTGACGACCAGCGCGGTGAACGCGACGAACAGGCCGTTGCCGGCGATCGAGCCGATGAAGGCCGGTCCGCCCCCGCCGCCGCCGCGCCGCGGCCCGCCGGAGAGTCGGATCGCCACAGCGATGAGGATCGGCACGCACGCCAGCGCACCGAGCAAGGCGATGTTGCGACGTCGTCCGAAGACCAGCCGCAGCTCCGATCGCAACAACCGGAACGTCACGGTGTTCGGCCGGCCGGCCGTGGCCCCCGGCCCCGGGGGTCGCCCGGCGACGTCCGTGAACAGGCCCGCCGCCTCGCCGGTCGACTCACTGATCGACATCGAACCCCTCTCCGGTCAGCGATACGAAGACGTCCTCGAGGTCCGGCCGCTCGACGACGAGCTCCCGGACGCCGACCCCGGCCAGCACGAGATCGCGGTTGACGGCCTCCGGCAGGGCGTCGCCCAGCGGCGCGAGCAAGCTGCCGTCGCGGACGTCGGGCGCCCCGAGCCCGGCCCGGCTCAGCACGTCGGCCGCCCGGCCGACGTCGTCCGGCGAGGCCACGACGACGCGGAGCCGGGTCGCGGCGACGTCCCGCAGCTCCGCCAACGTCCCCTGGGTGATCAACCGGCCCCGGCTCATCACCGCCACGTGCGAGCAGACCTGCTCGATCTCGGGCAGCAGGTGAGAGGACAGGAACACCGTGCTGCCCTCGGCGGCGAGCTCGCGGATCAGAGCCCGCACCTCCCTGGTGCCCTGCGGATCGAGCCCGTTCGTCGGCTCGTCCAGCACGAGGAGGTCCCGCGGTCGCAGCAGCGCCGCCGCCAGGCCCAGCCGCT
Source organism: Kineosporiaceae bacterium (assembly GCA_035541595.1). GTDB lineage: Bacteria > Actinomycetota > Actinomycetes > Actinomycetales > Kineosporiaceae > DATKNA01. The sequence continues at coordinate 1,459 of DATKNA010000266.1, forward strand.
GCCGCATGCCGAGGGAGTAGTTGCGGTAGCGCTTGCGGGCGGCCGCCGTGAGACCGACACGCTCGAGGGCATCCCCGATGCGGCGCCGCGACGTGCGCGGGTCGACGGTCCGGTCGCCGGCGTCCAGCCGGGTGAGGTTGGCCCGCCCGGACAGGTAGGGGTGGAACGCGGGGCCCTCCACGAGCGCCCCCACCCGGGGCAGCACGTCGAGGGCGCCGGCGGGCATGGGCCGGTCGAGGAGGTCGAAGTCCCCGGCCGTGGGCCGGACCAGCCCGAGCAGCATGCGGATCGTCGTCGTCTTGCCCGAACCGTTCGGCCCGAGGAACCCGAACACGGCCCCGTGCGGCACGCTCAGGTCGACGTGGTCCACGGCGACCTGACCGCCGTGGAACCGCTTGGTCAGTCCCCGGGTGGCCAGCGCCGGCGCGGTGCCCGCGGCCCCGCCGGCGGACCTCGACGCCGCCGTCGCCGCCGGCGCGGTGGCCGCCGTCACCGGTTCGCGGTCGCGGTCGACGGGTGCGTGGTCGCGACCTGCTCCACGACCGACGGGTCCACCGCTCCGACGTACGCCGTGTCACCGACGATCAGGACCGACAGGAGCGGTGTCGTGAGCAGTCGGCCCGTGCTCTTGTCCGGCAGGGTGACACTCGACGTCGCCCGCAGGAGCGTGGCGGCCGTCGCGTCCCTTCCCAGCGCGGCGAGGTTCACGCCGGGCATCACCGCGACCGCGGTCCACCCCGAGCCGACGACGTCCCCGGAACCTTCGTCCACGGGCCCGGCCCGGTGGGTCGGCGTCCTGGCGCCGGGAGCCGGCGTCGCGGCGCCGCCCTGGGCACCCCCGCCCGCGGACACCCGGCCGGGGAGGGTGCCCTCAGTGATCTTGGCGCCCTTCGGCGGCGTGAACCGGAAGATCGAGGCATCGGGCTGGGCGAACTGCACGGCCTGGAACCCAGTCTCGGCGGCGGGTTCGGTGCCGCCCTTGGCGAACACCTGGACCCGCAACGGCACCGAGGTGGCGCCGTCGATCGCGATCCGCACGGAGGCGATCAGCGAGCGGGTGTCCTTCGGTTGCAGGACCAGCTCGTAGACCGGCCGGCCGGCCACGTGTCCGGTGCCGTCGACCTGGACCTTCGTGCTGGGGTCGATCGCGGCGAGGGCCTGCTGCGCAGCCGCGGCGGGGTCCTGCAGCGTTGGCGGGACCGCAGCCGTGGCCGGAGCATTGCCCGGCAACCGGTAGTGGGTGGCCTCGTTGGTCGTGCTCGACCAGAGCCAGACGTCGGTCCCGTTGCGGACGACGTCCGTCTCGGCGAGGTCGCCGACGAGGCTGATCCGGGCCTTGGCGTCCGTGCCGTACCACACCCGCGCCGTGTGCGACCCGGTGACGAGCGACTGGAGTGAGGTGCCCGCCGCCTGACCCGGCAGGTCCGGCAGACCCAGGCGGGCCGTCTCGACCACCGTCCCGGAGAGCGGGTGCTGCGGCGCGTTGGCGACGTCCACGAGCAGCTGGGCCGCGGTCTTGGGGGGGAGGTTCGCGGCGGCGTCGGCGTTCGCCGAGCTGACGGCGATCCCGCCGGCGATCACGGCGACCGCACCGGCGGGGACGGCCCACCGCCATCCAGGTGACGAGAGGAGCCGGGACCGGCGGGCGGGTGGGGCGGGGACGGCGCTGTCGTCGGACATGCTTCGAGTCTGCCTCCGATCGGCTGAGGACATCCTGAGAGCTGAGGGCATCCTGAGAGCTGAGACATCCTGAGAGCTGAGGACATCCTGAGAGCTGAGGCGGAGCACCCCGGCTGAGCGACGGGGTCTGGCAGCGGGGTGCGAGGCTGTGCCCATGCGGGTGCTGGTCGTCGACGACGAGGTGCGGTTCGCGCAGTCGCTGCAACGCGGTCTGCGCGCCGAGGGCTTCGACGTCGACGTCGCCCACGACGGTGACCGCGGCCTGCGGCTGGCCCTCGGCGGCGGCTACGACGCCGTCGTCCTGGACGTCATGCTGCCCGGCCTGTCCGGCTACCGGGTCACCCAGCGGCTGCGGGCCGAGGGCAGCGAGGTGCCCGTGCTCATGCTGTCGGCGAAGGACGGGGAGTACGACCAGGCGGACGGCCTCGACCTGGGCGCCGACGACTACCTGACCAAGCCCTTCGCCTGGGTCGTCTTCGTCGCCCACCTGAAGGCCCTGCTGCGCCGCGCCGCCCGCACCGGCCCGGCACCACAGGACCGCGACCAGGTGATCGCCGTCGGCGACCTCGTGCTCGACCCCGGGACCCGGGTGGTGACCCGCGGGGCCACGCCGGTCGAGCTCACCGCCCGGGAGTTCGCGCTGCTGGCACACCTCATGCGGGCGGGCGGCCGGGTCGTGCCCAAGAGCGAGCTGCTCGCGGCGGTCTGGGGCGGCATGGCGCACGACGACCCCAACGTGGTCGAGGTGTACGTCGGCTACCTGCGCCGCAAGATCGACCAGCCGTTCGGCCGGCGCTCCCTGGTCACCGTCCGGGGTGCCGGCTACCGGCTGGTGCCGGGCGACGGTGACACCGCCCCCGCCTGAGCCCGGCCCGGCGGCGTGGTGGTCGCGGCGGGGCGCACTGTCCGTCCGGGCCCGGCTGACCCTGGCCACGACCGGCGTCGTCGCTGCGGCGCTCGTGCTCGGAGCAGGCCTGCTCATGCTGGTGCTGCACGTGATGCTGCTGCGCCAGCTCGACGACACCGCCCGCGAGCAGGCCCGGGAGATCGCGGCCCTGGTGACCTCGGGTCGCACGCCCGAGCCGCTGCCGAGCGGTGGAACCACGATCGCCCAGGTGGTGGACGCCCAGGGGCGGGTGCGCGCGACGTCCCCGGGCGGGGACCGGCTGGTGCCGTTGCTGGAGGCGCCGGACGTCGCGCGGGCCCGGGACGGCGACGCGGTGGAGCTGTCCGGGCGCCGGATCGGCATCGACGAACCGCTGCGCGTGATCGCCGTCCCCGCCGGGCCGGCCGCTGATCCCCAGACCGTGCTCGTCGCCTCGCCGGTCGGGGACCTCGGCCGCGGCCTGAGCGTCGTCGGCCGGGCGGTGGCGGTGGCGGTGGCCCTGCTCGTGCTCGGCGCCGCCGTCCTGTCCCGCTGGCTGGTCGGCTCCGCACTGCGGCCGGTGGAGGAGCTTGCTCAGGGGGCCGCGGCCATGCGGGCGGACGGCGCGGGTCAGGGTGCGGGCAGGGCGGGGCGGCTGCCCGTCCCGGCCGCCGACGACGAGGTGCGCCGGCTCGCGCTGACCCTCAACGCCATGATCGAGCGGATCCGCGCGTCCTCGCGGCGGCAGCGGGCCTTCGTCGCGGACGCCGCGCACGAGCTGCGCAGCCCACTGGCGTCGATCCGGACGGCTGTCGAGGTCGCCCGGCTACACCCGGACGAGGCTGACTGGGCGCAGACGGCGGACGGTGTGCTCGACGACGTGGGCCGGATGTCCCGCCTGGTCGACGACCTGCTCCTGCTCGCCCGGCTCGACGAGGGCCGACGGCCGGCCGGGCCGGCTTCCGCTTCCGCTTCCGCCTCCGCCGACGCCTCCGCCGACGCCGCCGACGACGTCGCCGACGCCGCGGACGCCGCCGCCGTCGCCGACGAGGTCGTCGACCGGGTGGGCCGCCAGCTCGCCGACGGGGTCCGGCCGGTGCGGGTCGGGGCGGCCACGGCCCCGGTGCGCGTCCCTGCGGACGCCCTGGATCGCGTCGTCGTCAACCTGGTCGAGAACGCCGTCCGGTACGCCCGGGCGCGGGTCGAGATCGACGTTCACCGGGACGGCGGTGACGTCGTCCTCACGATCACGGACGACGGCCCCGGTGTCGCGGCCGGCGACCGGGAGCGGGTCTTCGAGCGGTTCACCCGGCTGGACGACGCGCGCAGCCGCTCCGCCGGCGGCACCGGGTTGGGGCTGGCGATCGTGCGCGAGCTGGTGCACTCGTGCGGCGGCACCGTCCGCCTGGAGGACGCGGGGCCAGGCCTGCGCGCCGTGGTCACGCTGCCGTCGGCCGCACGTGACCCGAACTGAACTGACCGCCGACGCGGGCTGAAGGTCCGGCGCTCACGATCCGACCACTGTCCGGGGGTTGCGGATCATCTTCGCTTCGAGGAGTCCTTCATGTCGGCGTCCAGTACGCCCGCTCGGCCGGCCAACCGCGTGGGCCGGTGGTTCCATGATCGACGGGTCGGAGTCAAGATCGGCATCGCGGTGGGGGCGTGCGCCGGACTCATGGTCGTCCAGGGCGGTTACGACCTCACCCGGGTGAGTCAGCTGGCCGACGCCGCCCAGACGCTGCACCGGCAGGGGGCCGCGACGCTCGAGACCCTCGGCGACGCGCGGGCCGCCGTCGACGACGGGCACGGGCGGGTGCTGAGGCTCCTGGTCGCGCCCCCGAAGGACCGCGGGCCCCGGCTGGCCCACCTGCGCGATCTCGACGCGACCTTCGACCAGGCGGTCGCCGACCTGCGCGTGGGGAGCGCGATCCCGGCCGATCGGCTCGAGGCCTGGGTGGACGCCGTGACGGCCTACCGACGGTTCCGCGACGGGGAACTGGTCCCGGCGGCCGGCCGGGCCATCGGCCCGGCCGATCAGACCCTGATCGCCCGTTCGGACCAGCTCTTCGCCCCTGTCGAGGCCGACGGGGGCGCGCTCGGCGCCCTCGCCGGCGACCAGGCGGCCGAGCGGGCCCGGGAGGCGCAGGCCGCCGCGGACCAAGCCCGTCGCCTGATCACCCTGCTAATGATCATCGGCTTGGCGGTCGCCGTGGCCCTCGCGACGGCCACGACCAGGCTGATCGTGCGGTCGCTCGGCGAGGTCCGCCGGGTGGTCGACGCCCTCGCGGACGGCGACCTCACCCAGCGGGCGGACGTCGACGGCCTCGACGAGCCCGGCCTGATGGCCGCGGCGCTGGACCGGGCGATGGAGAACCTGCGCGCGATCATGCACTCCCTCGCGACCAGCGCGCAGGGCCTGGCCGGGGCCAGCGAGGAGCTGTCGGCGAACAGCACCCAGATCGCGGCAGCAGCGCAGGAGACCGCCGCCGAGGTGGACGTCGCCAGCACCGCCGTGGCGAGGATCAGCGACAGCGTCCGCTCGGTCGCCGCCGGCGCCGACCAGATGACGGCGAGCATCGGCGAGATCGCCACGAACGCCTCCGACGCCGCCCGGGTCGCCGCGCACGCCGTCGAGGCCGCGGACGCCGCCAACGCGCAGGTGGCCAAACTCGGCGCATCCAGCGCCGAGATCGGCGACGTCATCAAGGTCATCACCTCGATCGCGGAGCAGACGAACCTGCTCGCGCTCAACGCGACCATCGAGGCGGCGCGCGCGGGCGAGGCCGGCAAGGGCTTCGCCGTCGTCGCCGACGAGGTCAAGCAGCTCGCCCAGCAGACCGCGCGGGCCACCGGCGAGATCGGCCAGCGGATCGAGGCGATCCAGGGCGACGCCGGCGGCGCGGTGGGCGCGATCGGCGAGATCGCCCAGATCATCCAGCGGATCAACGACTACCAGACGACGATCGCCAGCGCGGTCGAGCAGCAGACGGCCACCACCAACGAGATGAGCCAGAACGTCTCGGCCGCGGCCGAGAGCAGCGAGCGGGTCAGCACGAACATCGGCGGCGTCGCCCGGGCCGCCGCGACCACGACCACCGGCGTCCGGGACGCCCAGCGTGCCGCCGAGGAGCTCGCCCGGATGAGCAGCCAGCTGCAGCGGGTCGTCGACCGGTTCCGGCTCTGACCTGGCCGCAGGCCCCGGCTGAGGGCCCCGGACGACGGCCCCGGACGCCGACACCACCTGTCGCGTTCACCCGTTCGGAGTAGCACGGGGGAGGGGATTCCGCGGACGTCGCCCAGGCGGCCTGATCCGCCGTTATCGTCACGCCGGTGAGGCCGGGAGCCCGTAGGGGACGGCGGCCGCCCGCGCCGCCTCCGGTGACGCTGGCCGACGTCACCGGCCCTCGGCGCGCCGCGCTCGTGACGGTCGAGGCGGTCGGCGCCGCCGTGATCCTCGCGCTCACCGTCACCCGCTGGCAACCGGCCACGCCCCGGGAGCTGGTCGGCGCGGCGGCCCTCGCGGCGGCGGCCTGCCTCTCGACGCCCGCCGTGGTGCCGCGGGCGAAGGGCCACGACCGGGACGGCGCCGCGCTCGGCACGGTCGTCGACCTCTCCAGCGTCGTCCTGCTCCTGGCCGCGCTGCTCTCGCCGACCGCGCTCATCCCGCTGGTGTGCCTGCCGAGCCTCGCCGTCGACCGTCTGCGGGCTCGGCGACCGCTGTTCGCCGTCGTCCTCGCCGCCGTGGCCCTGACTGCGGTCACGCAGGTCTCCGCCGCCGTCCGGGAGACCCTGGCGCCCGGGGAGGTGAGCCAGGCCCGGTGGGCCGTGGCCGCCTGGAGCGCCGCGGCGGTCTCGACGGTCGGCGCCTACCTCTGGGCGCTGATCGGGCGCTGGATCGTGCGTGGCGCCCTCCCCGAGTGGTCGGCCCTCGGCGAGGGCATACCGTTCTTCCAGGAGGCGGCGGCGGCGGCCACGGCCGTCCTCGGCGCGACGCTGTGGCGCATCGACCCCCTCCTCGCCGTCTACATGATCGGACCGGTGGCGATCCTGCATCGGCTGCTCTCCTTCCGCGAGATCCAGGTCGCCGCACGGACGGACGACAAGACCGGCCTGTGGAACTACCGATTCTTCGCGGAGTGCGCCCGGCGCGAGCTGGGCCGGGCACACCGGACGGGTTCGCCTGTGGCCCTGCTCGTCGTCGACATGGACCTGCTCCGGGACGTCAACAACACCTACGGGCACCAGAACGGCGATCGGGCGCTGATCCACGTGGCGCAGGTGCTGAGCCGTCGCGCCCGCAGGTACGACCTCGTCTGCCGGTTCGGCGGGGAGGAGTTCCTGGTGCTGCTGCCCGGCACGACGCTGGACGCCGCCGTCGACGTCGCCGAGCGGCTGCGGCAGGAGGTCCGCTCGACCCCGCTGGTCCTCGGCGGTCACCCGGTGACCGTCAGCGTCTCGATCGGCGTCGCCGAACTCGACCTGGACGACGGCGACCTCGAGCGGCTCGTCTCCGACGCGGACGCGCGCGTGTACGCGGCCAAGCATGCCGGTCGTGACCGGGTGGTCGGCGGTCGGTTACCGGTCTGACCCGGCGGCCTCCCGGGCGGATCGCGAAAACGGTCCGGCGCGCAGCCGCGGTCTGCGGTCCGGACGGTGAACCGCTGGTAGCCTCCGGAACGGGCTTGCTGTCGCCCTCGTCGGGGAGGTGCTACGCGCGTGGCCGTGCCGCTGTACCAGGCGAAAGCCGACCTTCTCCGGGTCCTCGGTCACCCCGCCCGGATCCGCCTGCTCGAGGTGTTGTCCGACCAGGAGCGCTCCGCCGGGGAGCTGCTCGCGCAGATCCCGATCGAGGCCGGGATCCTCTCCCAGCACTTGGCCGTGCTCCGCCGGGCCGGCCTGGTCGAGCAGCGGCGCGACGACGGGACGGTGATCTACACCATGATCGTCCCGGAGGTGCGCGCCGTCCTGCACGCCGCCGGGGACCTGCTCGCCGCCCTCCCCGGCGAGGCGGAGGTGCTGGCGGACCTGCGGCCGGCCACCACAGCGCCCACCAAACCGCCCACCACATCCCCCGCCGTCAGCACTGCCCGCACCGTCAGCACCGTCAGCACGGTCAGTACTGCCCGCACCGTCAGCACCGTCAGTGCTGCCCGCACCGTCAGTACTGCCCGCACCGTGAGCACCGTCGCCTCCGCCGCCGTCCGGCGCACCCTCGCCGGCTGAGCTGCTCCGTCCACCGCGCGGCGCAACCGAAGCCCCGCCGGGGTATGGCAGCCTGGTCGCACCTTCGCGCGCCCTTCCGGAGCTGCCGTGCCAGAGTCCGTCCCAGAGTCCGTGCCAGAGTCCGTGCCAGATGCCGATCCGCGGCTCGACGAGTCGTTCGCGGACGCCGCGGCCGCCGCGACGAGCCTGAGTCGCGATCCCGGCAACGAGGTCAAGCTTCGGCTCTACGCCCTCTACAAGCAGGCCACCGCGGGCGACGTCCGGGGTCGACGGCCCGGCTTCATCGATCCGGTCGGCCGGGCGAAGTACGACGCGTGGTCCGCGGTCAGCGGCACCGCACCCGACGACGCCAAGCGTGCCTACGTGGCGCTCGTCTCCGAGCTCGCGAGCGGAGCGTGACGCAGTGCAACCCCCGCGCCACGCCTCCCGACACCGTGCCGGCCGCGTGCGCCGGCTGACCCGATCCGGGCTCGTCGGCGTACTCGCGGTCCCGTCGTTGCTCGGCCTCACCACGGCCATGGCGACGATGCACCCGCCACGGCCCGCCGGGAGGACGACCAGGGGCGACTCCGCGGCCGCCGTGCCCGCGCCCGCCGTGCACTCCGTCGTCGGTCTCGGCGACTCCGTGCCGGCGGGTTCGGCCTGCGGCTGCAACGACTACGTGAGGCTCCTCGGCCGGTCCCTGAGCCGGCCGCAGGGCAGCCCGGTCCGCACGTCCAACCTCGCCGCGCCCGGCGAGACGAGCGCCGACCTCGTCACCCAGCTCGGCACCGTCGGCGCCCGCTCCGTGCTCGCGGGCGCCGACGTCGTCGTCGTCACGGTCGGGGCCAACGATGTCGAGTCCGTCGACCCGACGACGTGCCGGGCCGACCCCGGCGAGGACGGCGACGCGACCGTGGCGGCGTGCTACGGGCAGCAGCTCGACGCGCTGACCCGCAACCTCGACCGGGCCCTCGCCCAGGTGGGCACGCTCACGTCCGCCTCGGGCTCGCGGATCTTGGTGACGGGGTACTGGAACGTGTTCCTCGACGGCACGGTCGGCCGTGCCCGCGGAACCGCCTACATGCACCTCGCGGACGCCGCGACGCGGGCGGTCAACGCCCGGATCGCCGAGGTCGCGAAGGCGTACGGCGACGTCTTCGTCGACCTCTTCACACCGTTCCGGGGCAGTGACGGCGCCAGGGACTGCTCCGATCTGCTGGCTCCGGACGGCGACCACCCGGACGCCGAGGGTCACGTGCTCATCGCCCGCGAGCTGGCCTCGGCGCTCTAGTGTCAGCCGCGCCCGGCAGCTTGGCTGGTCGCGGGAGGCGATGCGGGTCGTAGACGGCGACCTGGGTATCCCCGGATCGGTGACCGGGCAGCGGGACGGGACGCGTTCGAGGGCATGGTCGCCCTCGGTCAGATCTCGGCCAGGTCGGGATCATCCTGGCCTTGGAGGTCCCCGGCTGGACGGCGGGGTCAGGAACAAGGCTGCCCGCGGCGAGCTGCGCCGCGGCCTGCCGCCCGCCGGGCTGATCTGGGAGAAGCCGACGGGGAGAACCGCTTTCACCCTGATGAGGCGGTCACCGGCGTCATCGCCGCGGTCTTCGAGCGATTCGGGGTATGCGGATCGTCGCGCATTACCTGCCGCGACTGCGCGGCGAGGGCCTCCGCCGGCCGCTGCACAAGGTTGCCTATGCCCGCAGTGGCAGCTGTATACGGAGATCACCTGGGTGGAGCCCACCCATCACGCGGTGCACACCACGCTGACCCACCGGCCACCCTTGCCCCCACCCACGGGCAGGACCCTAACGACGCCTCATGCTTCGCGTGATGCTACGGATCGCTCGCTCCCCCTTCACAAGGCCTTCGACGCTGGGCTTCGACCCGGCCCGTTTCCCGACCGAGCCGCCAGCCTACTACCGGCCTCCTGGCGGCTACCCGGACCGGGCTAGCACCGGCAGGCGACGACGAGTTCACGAACCTTGGTCACCTACACGAGGTCACCTCCAGTTCCGCCGGGCGCAAGAATGATCAAGATTGGTGACTCTTCTCGAGCAGCCGCCCGGACGGGTGCGCCTGCCTGCGCGGCGCCTGTCACGCGCGGCACCAGCTGGGCGTCCCCGTGCGATCTCGGCCATTCGCGTCGGCCGAGGGCGGACCTGTGTTCCAGTGCCTCTTCCCCACGCCCAGCAGAACCCCCTTGACTCAGGAGCCGAAAGCCGAGTTGGATGATGGCCGGCGCGCTCCTGTGGGGCAGCGACGATACCGCGGGTAGCACTGCTTCGCCTCCTCGAAGAGAGCTTGCCCGGGTAACGCCACAAGCGGGAGGAGCCGCATGACTTGGTTCGGACCGTCACCCGCAAAGAGACGGCTGATGATTGGGGCGGTGGCGGCGAGCACCATGTCGCTCCTGCTGGTCCCCGCCGGGCACGCTGAGACAGCACCGGCAACCGCTTCCCCTTATTCCATAGTCAAGTTGGGGATGATCCCTGGTGCAACGTACAGCGGCGCCACGGCGATCAACAGTGCCGGTGAGATTGTCGGAGGTTCAGGTTTCGGTCCTGGGCCTTTGCATGCGACACTCTGGTCGCCGTCAGCGCAGGAGGGAGCGCCGTACGACGTCGTCGACCTTGCCCCCACGGAATCAAACTCGGATGCGAGTGATATAAACGATCGAGGACAGATCGTTGGTCGTGCGGGCAATGCGACAAAGGGGGGTACGCAGCGTGCGGTGGTGTGGTCGCCGCCGGATGTTCCCGGAGGATCCTATACGACCACGAATCTGCCTTCGCTGGACAGGTATAGCTGGGCACTAGGCATCAACAATGCGGGAAAAATCGTCGGGCTGTCGGGCGGAAAGGCCGTCGTGTGGTCGCCGCCCGCGGATCCCGATGGGACCTACACAATCACCGAACTGGGGGACGGCGGCGCTGAGGCGATCAGCGAGAACGGGCTCATCGCCGGCAATTCGTCGTCTGGCCCGGTGCTTTGGACCCCGCAGCAAGGGAGTGCGACGTACAGGATGACTGAACTGCCTGTTGCGGCGGACAGTGAGGTGATCTCAGCAACTGCGTGACGATCCGGTCACTCTTCGTGTTGTTTTGCTGGTCACACCGCGCCTTGGTCCGCGTGTCGCGGGAAGGAGGCGTAAGGCCCCGCGGTAAGGATCTGGTTTCGACCAAGAAACGGATC
>DATKNA010000267.1:0-14842 GCA_035541595.1 Kineosporiaceae bacterium
TCCCGTCCTGGTCGATCTCACCGACGTCCAGCCTCACGACGCTCCCGTCGTCGCGCTTCTTCAAGAAGACCAGATCGAGCACGCGGACGATGCCACGGTCGACCAGGTCGACGATCAGGGGAAGACCCTCTCCCGTCATGCGGGCGCCCGGGAACTCGACGACGAGAAAGTCGACGGGTCCCATCTGGAGTTGGTCATCCAGCGTGTCGTTGGTCATGCGCTCCTCCTCCGACCCGCTCTGCGCGGGCCCACTGAGCATCGGCCTCGGTTGCCGCGGGCCGGCGCGCCTCAGGCTAACCCTTCACCGTCCGAGCCGGGGCCGGCGTCATCCATGCCGAGTGAGACTGCGGCCCGAAAGTCCCCCCGGGCGGGTGAGTCCAGGACGCGGGCAGGCTCGTACCGTGGGGCGACCGGGGGTGATCAGTCGCATGGACTGGCGGCGAGGAGGCCGATATGGCAGACGACGGCCAGCCCACCGCTCTTGACGTCGTGGATCTGGCGACCGGCACCTTCCTGGCGACCGCGCGACTGGCACGCCGCGCCGTGGAGGTCTCCCTGCGGTGGACTCCCCCCGTCGTGTTCGACGCAGGTCGGGCGGGTGCCTCTCTCGTGACGCGCCTCGCCGGTGATCTCCCGAACCGGCTCCGGGATGAGGGTGCGGCTGCCCGCGAGACAGTGCTCGCCTCGGCGGAGGAGCGGCTGCTGGCCGCCGTCCGCCCTGTGCTCGACCTCGTCCTCGACCAGATCGACCTGACCGACCTGGTCATCCACCGCGTCGACCTCAACCGCATCCTGGACACCCTCGACCTGACCGACCTGGTCATCCACCGCGTCGACCTCAACCGGGTCGCGGAGGCGCTCGACCTCAACCGCGTCGCCCGCGGGCTGGACGTCGACGCCGTCGCCGCCCGGCTCGACATCGACGCGGTCATCAACCGGGTCGACCTCATCGGCCTGGCCGAGTACATCGTCGACGGCATCGATCTGCCGCGGATCATCCGCGAGTCCACCGGATCGGTCGCGTCGGAGGGCCTGCGCGAGGTGCGGACCCGCAGCATCGAAGCGGACCAGGCGCTCGCCCAGTTCGTCGACCGCCTCCTGCTGCGCCGCCGACTATCGGGCGGCAGCCGAGGGGCGGGCGCAGCATCTCCGGAGAGCGCCGGGCTCGCCGCGTCCAATGGCGCCCCAGGCTCACCGGACACGACGACGGACGGCTCCCGTGCAGACTGACGACCAGGCCCTCGGGCCGGCGTCCGCGCCCCCGTCGACGCCGCCGTCCACGCCCGAGTCGACGCCGCCGTCCGCGTCCCCGACGGTGCCGCACGTGCCGGGCTCAGCGGTCCCTGCCGAGGCGGTCCCCGTCCAGGGCCGGCGCGCGGGCGTGGTGAGCCGGGTCCTGGCCGACACCGTGGACGCGCTCGTGGTGGTCGCCGCCCTCACCGCCGGTTACCTCGGTTTCGCGGCCGTCAAGTTCCTGTGGAAGAGCTGGGCCTTCACCTGGCCGACGCCGTCCTTTCTGCTCATGCTCGTGCTGGGCGCGGTCACGGCGGTGGCATACCTGACGGTGACCTGGTCCACGACCGGCCGCAGCTATGGCAAGCACCTCATCGGGCTGCGCGTGGTCGGACCCTTCGGCCGCTTGGGCGTCCCCGGCGCGTTCGTCCGGGCCACGTTCTGCGTCGCGTTCGCGATCGGGATCTTCTGGGTGGCCGTGAGCCGGGAGAACAGGTCCGTCCAGGACGTCGTGCTGCGCACCTCCGTGATCTACGACTGGCTGGGCGGCCACGACGTCCCCTCGCCGGCGGAACGTGCCGCCCGCCGGGGCTGACGGCCGGACGTATGGCGTTCACCCTCACGTCGCGTTCATCCTCCAGGGAGGACGGCGGCCGGTCCCGGGGCACGGAACATGTCGCCATGACGCCGACCACGAGGATGCGCACCAGGGTGGCCTCGCAGACCCGACCGAACCCGATCATGGCCAACCCCTCGTCCACGCTCGCGGTGGCCCGGAACCACCTCAGCGGCGTCCGGGCGACAGTGACCAACCTGGCGACAGCGATCGCCTCCACCTGTTGAGGGCTCGCCCCGGGCCTCAGGTGGGAACGCCGCACCCGGCGCTGCAGTCGCGGCACGGCCGCGGCGCCGGGTGCGGCGGGGACGAGCAGTAGCGATGCACCGGATGGGAGACGGTATGACCAGCCACACCGAGGAGACGCGGGCCCTGGACGCGGACGAGCGTGCCGAGCTGGAACGTCTCCGGGCCGAGGTCGCCCGGCTTCAGGACGAGGCCGGTTCCGGCCCGCCGTCGAAGGGCCGCCCGCCCCGATCCGCCCGCCACTGGGGTCGCACCCTGGGCGCCGTGCTGCTCATCCTGGTCGCCTGCCTGCTGGCGCCGCTCTCCGTGACCTCCGTCTGGGCGCGCAGCCAGGTGACCGACACCAGCCGCTACGTGGAGACCGTGGCGCCGCTGGCCGAGGACCCGACGATCCAGCAGGCCGTCACGAACAAGCTGACCAACCTCGTCTTCCAGTACGTCGACGTGCAGAGCATCACCACCCAGGCGCTCACCGCGCTCCAGCAGAGGGGGGTGGTACCGCCGGCCCTGGCCACGCAGCTGCAGGCCCTGGCGGTTCCGCTGGCGAGCGGCGTCCAGTCGTTCACGCACGACCGCATCCAGCAGGTGGTGCAGAGCGACGTCTTCGCCCAGGCGTGGGAGCAAGCCAACCGGACCGCCCACCAGCAGGTGGTCGCGGCGCTCACCGGCCAGAGCAGCGCGGTCAAGGTGCAGAACAACACCGTCACCGTGGACCTGGGGCCCTTCCTCGACGTCGTCAAGCAGAAGCTGGTCGACAACGGCTTCCAGCTCGCCGCCAGGATCCCGTCGGTGAACGCCACCTTCACCGTCTTCGAGTCCACGGACGTCACCACGCTGCAGCGCGGTTTCAACCTGCTCAACACCCTCGGTTACTGGTTGCCGTTCATCCTGGTGGCCCTCGCCGGGTTGGGCATCTACCTGGCCCCGAACCACCGACTGGCGTTCATCTGGACCGGGATCGGGGTGTCCCTGGCCGCGCTGGTGACCGCGATCGCCCTGCAGGTCGTACGCCAGCGGTACCTGGACGGGGTGCCCGCCACCGTGCTGCCGCCGGACGCCGCCGCGGTGCTGTTCGACACCGTGGTCCGCTTCCTGCGCGAGGCGATCCGGGCCCTTGCCCTGCTCGGGGTCATCGTCGCCCTCGGAGCGTTCCTGACAGGTCCGTCCGTCACCGCCGTCACCCTGCGCCGCTGGTCCGTGTCCGCGTTCGCTGCGGCCAAGGGCGGCCTCGCCGACGTGGGCCTCGACCTGGACGGCGTCACCCGATGGGTCGCCCCCCGGGCGCGGGTGCTGCGCGGCGTCGTCGTGGCCGTGGCGTTCGCGGTCCTGCTGCTGGCGCCCTACCGCACGCCGAGCCTCGTCCTCTGGGTCACCGCCGGCGTGCTCGTGGCCCTCGCGATCATCGAGCTGCTCGCCGTGGAGCCGCGTCGGCGTGAGCATGCCCCGAGCGCCGTGCCCGCCCCCGCGGGTGCGCCCGGGTGAGCGGGTGCGATCGTGCACGCCCTTCCCCGGCGGCGGACCGCGGCGCTCGCCGCCGAAGCGCTCATCGTCACCTATCCCCTCGTGCTCATGGACCTGGTCAGGGCTCAGTTGACGGCGACGACGCGCGCCGGCCGGCTACGTGCCCCGGTGAACCAGTTCGCCCACATGACCCGGTGCGCACCGCCGCCGCTGGCTCCGCTGATCACACCGAATCTCGACACGCTGACGTCCTCCGCCTGGCTCGACCTGTCGGCCGAGCCGCTGGTGCTGGCCGTCCCCGACATGGGCGGCCGCTACTACGCGATGCCGGTGTACGACGCCTGGACGACGCCGGCGGCGGTGATCGGCGCGCGGACGACGGGGCCCGGGGCCCGCGAGTTCGCGCTGGTCGGACCGTGGTTCCGCGGCCCGCTGCCACGGCACCTGTCGGTCATCCAGTCACGGACGTCGATGGCGTGGATCCTCGCGCAGGTGCGGTGCGACGGGGACGACGACGCCGCCGCCGTGCACCGGATCCAGCACGGCATCCGGCTGACACCGCTGAGCCGGTACGGGCGAGGCGAGGGGCCGCCGCCCGACGTCGAGTCCGGCGTGCGGTCGTCCGCGGTCGTCTCGTCGCCCGTCGCGCGGATCGCGCGGATGGACCCGGTCGAGTACTTCGGCAGGGTCGCGAGGCTGCTCGCGGACAACCCACCGCACCGCAACGACCGCGTCCACGTGGGGCGGATGTCCGTCCTCGGCGTCGTGCCGGGTCACCCGCCGGACTGGTCGCCGGGCGACCGGCCGCTGCTGCGCGCGGTGGCGCGGGGCATGGCGGAGGGCCTGGCCCATGTCGAGGCGGCCGGTGAGGCGATCGCCGGGGCCGCCGGGCCGTGGGTGTGCCCCCAGGAGCTCGGCCACCGGCAGAGCGACCCGCTGATCCGGGCGGCCTCGGTGTGGACGGCGCTCGGCGCGCTGCCACGGCACGACGCGCTGGTCTATACCTCGCGGCTCGACGGAACCGGACGGACCCTCACCGGCGAGCGTCGCTACACGCTGCACTTCGCGCCCGGCGCGTCACCGCCGGCACAGGCCTTCTGGTCGCTCACGGCGTACGACGACGTCGGCTTCTTCGTCGCCGGCGAGAACCAGCGGCCCACGGTCGGCGACCGCGACCCCCTGCGGTACGAGAGCGACGGGTCGCTGGTGCTCCGGCTGCAGCCGGACCGACCCGGGGGCGAGCAGGCGAACTGGCTGCAGACCCCGGCCGGCGCCTTCAGCCTGGCCCTGCGGCTGTACCGGCCAGGGCCGCCGGCGTTGCGCGGCGCGTGGCGACCGCCCGGAGCGCGGCCCCTCGAAGCGCGGTCAGGGACGGCGCCGCCCCGTGTCCCCGGCGACGTCCCCGGCGACCTCACCGGCGACGGCCTCGACACCGTCCCCGGCGTGGTCCCCTACGCCGTCGGCGATTCCTCCCGCCGCACCGGATGACCCGGGCCCGACCCGCGGGAACTCCACCGGCGGTTCGTCGGACCACCGCGACCCGGTCTCGCGCCGCTCCTGCGCGGTGATCCACGACGCGTCGATCCGGATGAGGTTCCACGACCTGGGCGCTCCGCGCAACCGGGTGCTCATGGCCGTTCCGGCGACGACCTCCACCACTCGGTGGGTGTGTCCGTTCGCCGCGAGGCTCATCCCGGTGGCCATGGGGATGTGGGTGTGGCCCGCGAGGACCAGGTCTATCCGCGCCGCCACCAGGGCGTCGACGAGCCCCGAGCGGCCGGCGATCGTCTGCAGGCCCCCGGCGGACAACGGGTGGTGCATCGCGACCAGGCGGATCACGCCTGCGGGGGTGGATCCCAGCACCCGCCTGATCTCGCCGGCCTGACGCCGCGAGACGCGGCCGCTCTTCCACCGCCAGCGCGGCATCGACTGCAGCCCGAGGGCTCGGACGCCGTCCGCCTCGACGACCGGGTCGAGCGGACCGGGGAGGTACCGCTGATACACGTCGTAGGGCCGGGTGAGGCGCCGCACCGGGTCGAGCGGTACGTCGTGATTCCCCAGGATCGTCAGGCGGGGCCTTGGCAAGGCGTTCAGCACCTGCAGGACGGCCTCGAACTCACCCCGGCGGGCGCGCATCGTCAGGTCGCCGGTCACGACGGTCAGGTCCGGTCCGGCGCTGGTCACGTCCGCGACAAGGCTCCCCATCGACTCGGGATCATGGGCCCCGAGGTGCAGGTCCGACAGGTGCGCGATGACCACCGGGCGGCGCCGCGGCGCGGCTGCGGAGGGCGTCGCCGGGTCCGGAGGGCTCACGGCCGTGGCCGATGTCCGGTGGACAGGGCGAGGTCCAGCAGGCCCCGCCAGTCGAATGCCGGGTGCTCGGACGGCACCCCGGGGCGCGCGCGCGGCACCCTGACGCGCAGCGCACCGGGGCGGATCGTGCAGCGGACCGGGGTCGGCAGGACGAGCGCCTCGCCGTCCACCCCGACCTGGACGGTCGGCGTCCCCGCATCGACCACGGCCTCCCGGCACGTGGTCCGCCAGATCGACCGTGCGTTCAGGCCGCGGGCCAGCGCCGCGGCGTCGGCGGCGGCGTCGACCGTGATCGTCATCAGGCCGAGGGCGCCGCCGTCGAGCCGGAAGCGGCGGCCCAGCCCGGCAGGGTCCTTGCCCCCGTACGGGTTGTTACTGACCAGCACCGCCTGAGGTCCGGAGACCCGCACCCCGTCGGCCTCGACCGTCAGCACGGTGCCTCTGTTCCTGTTCAGCAGGTCGGGGAGCAGGTCGAGGGTGGTGCGCACCTTGTCGTCGCGGTAGGCCGGGCTCTGCACGACGGCGGCGTACACGCCGAAGGAGGCGTTGTTGACGAAGGTGCGCCCGTCGATCGTCCCCAGGTCCACCCGCACCTCGACGCCGTCGCTGAGCGCGTCGAGGCAGCGCGCGGGATCCTCGCGGTCGAGCCCGAGGTCGAGGGCGAAGTGGTTGCGGGTCCCCGCGGAGATCACCATGAACGGCAGGCCGTGTGCCGCGGCGACCCCCGCCACGAGCGCCTGGGTCCCGTCGCCGCCGGCCACACCGAGCAGGTCGGCGCCGTCCGCCACTGCGCGGCGGGCGAGGGCGAGGACGTCGGTCTCCTCCTCGCCGAGGAGGACGACGTCGGCGCCGAGCTGGCGGGCCTTCCGGACGAGGTCGAACCGGGCGACCTTGCCACCGCCGGACTTCGGATTCATGATCAGAAATGGCCGACGGGGTGGTGGGGTCTCTGCCTCGGCCGGCCTGCTCGCCATTCGGCCGGGCGCGAGCGCCGCGCCCGCGGCCGCCAGGGAGAGCCCCCAGAGCACCAGCGTCGCCAGCACCACCCACAGCAGGTCCGTGCGCGCGTAGATCGCGACGACGGCCAGGGGGGTCAGCACGGCCAGGGCGCCCGAGAGCCAACGGAGCGGGCCGCGATGGGTGAGGAACCACCAGACGGCGACGAGCTGCACCGCCAGGCCGGCGACGCCGATGAGCACGACGCCGATCCCCCCGCGGACGCCGACCGTGGCCAGGGGCACGACGACCGCCGCCACCGCGGCGAGCAGGGCGCCGCGCGCGAGCCACCGGTGCCGCGCGGTCGACGTCGACGGGGTCCCGGCGACGGCTCGAGGCGCGCCGTCGCGCGCCGTCACCCGGAGACCACTCGACCCGTCATCGGCCTGGCCGCAGGTCGTCGGGGCCGCCGTAGTCGCCGCCGGGAGTGACGATCGTGCCGGCCTTGCCCTCGAGAATGAGCGGCGCGTCCTCGAGCGCGCCGATCGCCCCCAGGTCACCGGTCACCTCGGCGAACCGGCAGACCGCCTCCACCTTGGGCCCCATCGAACCGGTCGCGAACTGCTCCCGCCGCAAGGCCGCGGGCGTGGCTCGGGTGATCGGGGTGGCGTCCGGGGTGCCGTAGCCGCGGACCACGTTCGGGACGTCGGTGAGCAACAGCAGGGCGTCCGCCTCCAGGGACTCGGCGAGGACCTCCGTGGCGAGGTCCTTGTCCACCACGGCCTCCACGCCCTGGAGCTTACCGGCCTCGTCCCGGATGACCGGGACGCCGCCACCCCCGGCGCAGACGACGATCGCGCCCGAGGTCAGAAGCAGCCGCACGACGCGTGTCTCCACGACCCGGACGGGCCTCGGCGACGGGACCACCCGCCGCCAGTACTCACCGTCCTGCTTGACGATCCACCCGCGCTCCGACGCGTAGCGCTGCGCCGTGGCCTCGTCGTACACCGGCCCGACGAACTTCGTCGGTGCGCTGAAGGCCGGGTCGGCGGCCGACACCAGCGTCTGGTTGATGACGGCGGCGACCTGGCGGCCGGGCAACGCGTTCTGCAAGCTCTGGAGCAGCCAGTACCCGATCATGCCCTGGGTCTGGGCACCGAGGACGTCGAAGGGGTATGGACGGTCCAGCTCCGGGTCGGCGGCGCTCTCCAGGGCGAGCAGGCCGACCTGCGGGCCGTTGCCGTGCGTGACGACGACCTCGTGCTCCTCGGCGAGCGGGGCCAGGGCCCGGACGGCCTTGACGGCGTTGGCCTGCTGGAGGGCGGCGTCCGGCCTCTGACCCCGCTCGAGCAGTGCGTTGCCGCCGACCGCGATGACGATGCGCATTCCCGGTCCGCCCCTCAATCCCCGAGGGTGGCGACCATGACGGCCTTGATCGTATGCATCCGGTTCTCGGCCTGGTCGAACACGATCGAGTGCGGCGACTCGAACACCTCGTCGGTGACCTCGAGCGCGTCCATGCCGGTCTGTTCGAAGATCTGTTCGCCGAGCGTCGTCTTGCGGTCGTGGAACGCCGGGAGACAGTGCATGAACTTGACCGCGGGGTTCCCCGTCGCGCGGACGACGTCCATGGTGACCTGGTACTTGCTAAGCTCGGCGATGCGGTCGTTCCATGCCTCCTTGGGCTCGCCCATCGACAGCCAGACATCGGTGTAGAGGAAATCGACGCCGCGGACGCCCTCTTCCACGTCCTCGGTGTGCGTGATCCGCGCTCCGGTCGTCTCCGCGATCCGGCGGGCCTCCTTGATCACGTCTTCGTGGTTCCAGCGGATCCGCGGGGCGACCATCCGGACGTCCATGCCCATCATCGCGCCCGCGACGAGCAGGGAGTTGCCCATGTTGTTCCGGGCGTCCCCGAGGAACGCGAAGGCGATCTCCTCGTCGTGCTTGTGCGCGTGCTCCCGCATGGTCAGCACGTCGCAAAGGGTCTGCGTCGGGTGCCACTCGTCGGTCAGCCCGTTCCAGACGGGGACGCCGGCGTAGTGCGCGAGCGTCTCCACGCTCTCCTGCGCGAAGCCCCGGTACTCGATGCCGTCATAGAACCGGCCCAGGACGCGCGCCGTGTCCTCGACCGACTCCTTGTGCCCGAGCTGCGACCCCGTGGGGTCGAGGTAGGTGACGTGCGCGCCCTGGTCGTGGGCCGCCACCTCGAAGGCGCACCGGGTGCGTGTGGACGTCTTCTCGAAGATCAGCGCGATGTTCTTGCCGCGCATTCGCGCCGACTCGGTGCCCGCATACTTCGCCCGCTTGAGGTCCGCCGCCAGGGCGAGGAGGAACGTCCACTCCCCCGGGGTGAAGTCGAGCTCCTTGAGGAAGCTGCGGTTACGCAGGTTGACGGGCATGAGGTTCTCCTCGCAAAGGTCTCGTTCGACGTCGGACGGGTTCTCAGGCGGCGTCGCGCTCGATGGGGCAGGTCATGCACCGTGGGCCGCCACGGCCGCGGCCGAGCTCGCTGCCGGCGATCGTGATGACCTCGATGCCCTGCTTGCGTAGATAGGTGTTCGTCGTGACGTTGCGCTCGTAGCCGACGATGACGCCGGGTTCGACCGCAAGGAAGTTGTTCCCGTCGTCCCACTGCTCGCGCTGAGCGGCCCGGATGTCCTCGTCCGTCCTGAGCACCCGGACCTTGTCGACGCCCAGCGTCTCGCCGATGGCCGCGAACAGGTCCTCGTTCCTCACGACCTCCAGGCCGTCGGGGTCGTCCGGGCTGCTGGCCGGCAGCACCGTCCACGAGCGCGGTGTCTCCTGCAGATACGGGTACATGGTGAACGTGTCCTTGTCGATCATCGTCATGACGGTGTCGAGGTGCATCATCGCGTGACTGTGCGGGAGCTCGATCGCGATGACCTTGGTCGCCCCGCCGTTCGCGAAGAGCGACCTGGCGAGGTTCTCCACGCCCATCGCGGTGCTGCGTTCGCCGAGCCCGATCATGACGGCGCCGTTGCCCAGCACATGGATGTCACCACCCTCGAGCGTGGCCGGCTGATGGGATCTGTCGTGCCCGCCGTACCAGATCTCGAACTCAGCGTCCGCGAACATCGGGTGGAACGTGTAGATGGCGGCGCTGTGCACCGATTCCCGGACCCGGGCCGCCATCGCCATCGGGTTGATGCTGACCCCGCCGTAGATCCAGGCGGAGTTGTCGCGCTGGAAGAGATGGTTGGGCAGCGGGGTGAGCACGAAGTCGTCCCGGCTCATGAGCTCCCACCGGAGGCTGTTCGCCGTGAGGTGGGCGAGCTCGCTCTTGATGATCCCGCCGATCAGGTATTCCGCCAGCCGCTCGCTGTCGGCCTGCTCGGCGAAGGCGCGCAGTGGGTAGGCCAGCGTCGGCCCGACGGTGTCGTCGGTGATCACGCGGTCGAGCACCCACGAGCGCGCCTCGGGATTCTCCAGGACCTGGGTGAGCAGGTCGGCGAAGTAGTGCACCCTGACACCCCGGTCACGCAACGCCTGCGCGAAGGCGTCGTGTTCCTCGCGGGCCCGCTTGACCCACAGGATGTCGTCGAACAACAGGGCATGCACGTTGTCCGGGGTCAGCCGGCTCAGCTCGACACCCGGGCGGTGCAGGATGACCTGGCGCAGCCGCCCGGCCTCGGAATCGACGTGGAAGCTCATGGGAATCTCCGTCCCGGCCGATGGGTGTCCGACTCGATGCGCGTGGGTGGGTGGCAGGTCAGCGATAGGCCGGGACCGCGGGTGGTTCGGTCATCCGATCGCGCATGGACAGGTAGACGGGGATGCCGAGCAGGAACGCCGCGCCGGCCATGAGGAACGGCCCCCAGATCACGTACCAGCTCTGCTCACCCGTGTTGCGTGAATACACGATGAACAGGATCGAGAACACCAGGGAGAGCACGGCGACGGTGACATCCCGCACGAATCGACGAGTGTGCATGGCGCGCTGATCGGCCAGCCGCCACTTCAGCTGCGCCAGGGCCGAGAAGGCGTACGGGATCGCCGCCGTGATCCCGGTCATCAGCACCAGGGTGGTGAAGACCGTCGCGCCGCTCGTCCCCACGTAGCTGACGATCGTCGCGACACTCGCCAGCACCGTCGAGGAGACGATCCCGAACGCCGGCACGCCGCGACCCGAGATCCGGCCGAACTGAGTCGGGAACAGGCCGTCCTTGGCGGCGGCCAGCGGCATCTCGGCGCAGATCATCGTCCACCCGTTGAGCGCGCCGAAGCCCGAGACGACCACGGCCGCGGCCACCAGGTACCCCGCCCAGGTGCCGCCGCCGGCCATGGTGTTCGCGGCGACCGAGTAGGAGGCGCTGTTGGTGTCCTTGGCCAGCTCGGACGTGGGCACGATGCCGAACACCGCGATGAGTGAGAGCAGGTACACGACCGCACTCGCGAGGGTGCCGAACACCGTCGCCTTCGGGACGTTGCGTTCGGGGTCGCGGACCTTCGCCGCCGCCACGGCGGCGGTCTCGACGCCCAGGTAGCTGAACAGACAGATCGCCATGGCGCTGCCGATGGCGGACATGTTCGACTCCCCGCTCACGTTCCACGGCTGGTAGTTGGCGGTCTTGATGAAGAACAGCCCGACCGTCGAGATGATGAGCAGCGGAAGGAACTTGATGACCGTCGTCCAGACCTGGACGACGCCCATGTTCTTCACGCCGGTGAGGTTGATGACGGCCGGGAGCCACAGGCCCACCAGGGCGATCACTATCGACCAGCCCGTCGTCCCGTCCTTGTTGACGAACTCCTGGACGTAGAACACCCAGCCCGTGACGATGGCGGCGTTGCCCGCCCACGCCGTGATCCAGTACGACCACGCGTTGGTGAAACCGATACCGTTCCCGAAAGCGGCCCGCGCGTAGGCGTACGGCCCGCCGTCGGCGGGCAGCCGCCGCGACAAGGCGGCGAACAACAGGGCCAGCGCGATCGCGCCGACCGTCGTCAGCGCCATCGCGAAAATGCTGATCGGGCCGATCGACGCCAGGGAGTAGGGGAGGTTGAAGATGCCGACCCCGATGATGCTGCCGACGATCAGGGCGATCGCCTGGGGGAGCCCGAGAAGTCCCCCGCCCGCCGTCGACGCCTTCTGCTCAGCCGTGACCTCGACCATGGCCTTCTCCCGTGGTCATCTCCGGTGGCGCTGCGGGCCGCGCCTCGCGACCCGCTTCAGGGTCCACCCGGCGTTTCCGAGTCGGCCTCATCCCAGGCGGATGACGTGCCGGGCGGGCCGGTGCACGCACAGTTGCACGTACGGTGGCGCGTTGTTCTGTCAGCCGGCCGGGCGCCGCAGGGGCGCATCGAGCGGACGCATCGAGAGGGAGCGCACGACGATGACGAGCTCGCCGACGGGCGCGAGAGCGGCGACGCCCGCGCAACTCGACTTCCACACGTTGTCGATCTCCGAAACGCTGGCGGCGGAGGAGGTCGACGACCGGCGCGGACTCAGCACGATCCAGGCCGAGGAGCGGCTGCGGACGTTCGGGGCGAACCGCTTCGTGGAGGTAGCCAGGGAACCCCGGTGGCGCGCCTTCCTCCGGCAGTACGCCGACGTCATGCAGATCGTGCTGCTGGTCGCCGGGCTGGGCAGCCTCTGGCCGCTCAAGCAGTGGGCCACGGGCATCGTCCTGATCGGCCTCACCCTCTTCAATGCCGTGCTCGGCCTGCAGCAGGAGGGCAAGGCCGCGGCCGCCGTCGCCACGCTCCAGAAGATGATGATCATCAAGGCGAAGGTGCGCCGGGACGGCCGGATGACCGAGCTCCCCGCCGAGCAGCTCGTCCCCGGGGATGTCGTGTCGATCGAGGCCGGCGATGTCGTCCCGGCCGACGGCCGGCTGGTGCGCGCCGCGACGCTCGAGGTCGCCGAGTCCGCTCTGACCGGCGAGAGCGTCCCGGTCGCCAAGAGCGTCGAGCCGGTGGCCGGGGCCGACACCCCGCTGGGCGACCGGACCGACATGGTCTACATGAACACCAATGTGACCCGCGGAGCGGGCACGTTCGTCGTGACGGCGACCGGGATGTCCACCGAGGTCGGCCACGTCTCCGACATGCTGCAGACCCAGGACGACACCGACACCCCGCTGACCCGCCAGCTGGCCGCCCTCACCAACCAGATCCTCGTGATCGCCGGCATCGCGCTGCTGGCCTCGATCATCCTCAACCTGGCCCGCGGCAACGACTTCGACGTCGTCTTCACGGCCGCGATCGCCTTCGCGATCTCCGCCATCCCCACCGGCCTGCCCGCGGTCGTCACCGCCATCTTGTCCATGGGAACGCGGATGCTCGCGGACGCCAACGCGATCGTCAAGCGGCTGCGCTCCGCCGAGACGCTGGGCTCGACATCGGCGATCAACTCCGACAAGACCGGGACCCTCACCCTGAACCAGATGACCGCCGTCGAGATGACCATCCCGGGACGCCGCTACGCGATCTCGGGGACCGGGTACTCGACGGACGGCACGATCAAGCACGCGTACGGCCAGCCCGAGGTGCCGCTCGAGGAGTTCCTGCTTCCCATGGCCCTCGCCTCGGACGCCAGCGTGCGGGACGGGCAGATGGTCGGCGACCCCACCGAGGGCGCACTCGTGGTGCTGGCCGAGAAGGGTGGCCTCGACACCGAGGACACCCGCCGGCTCTACCCCCGGATCGCCGAGCTGCCGTTCGATGCGGCGTACAAGCTCATGGCCACCTTCCACCGGATGACCGACGAGTACGGCACCGACGTCGTCCGCTGCTTCGTCAAGGGCGCGCCCGACCAACTCCTCGCCCGGGCGACGCACACCCTTGACCCGATCGACCTGCGCGTCATCCCCGTCGACGACGGCTTCCGACAGCGCTACCTCGAGGAGAACCAGCGCCTGGGCGAGCAGGGCCTGCGCGTCCTCGCCACCGGACGCAAGGAATTCGACGCGGCGACCTTCGACCCGGGTGCCGACCTCCTGACCGCGCTGGACGGCCTGACCGTGCTCACCCTGGTCGGCATCGAGGACCCGCCCCGCCCCACGGCGCGGGAGGCGATCGCGAAGGCCAAGGCCGCCGGGATCACGGTCCGCATGATCACCGGGGACCACACGGTGACGGCGGCCGCGATCGCCCGACGGCTGGGCATCGAGGGGGGCGCGATCAGCGGCGCGGAGTTCGGCGCCATGTCCGACGACCAGCTGATGCAGACCATCGACGGCGTCGGCGTGATCGCCAGGGTGACGCCCGAGCACAAGGTGCGGCTGGTCGAGGTGCTGCAGCGCCAGGGTCACGTCGTGGCGATGACCGGCGACGGGGTCAACGACGCACCGGCGCTGAAGAAGGCCGACATCGGCATCGCCATGGGGATCACGGGCACCGAGGTCTCGAAGGAGGCCGCGGCGATGATCCTCACGGACGACAACTTCGCGACGATCGTCCACGCCGTCGAGCTCGGCCGGGGCCTGTACGACAACCTGAGCAAGTACGTGCTCTTCCAGATGGGCAACTTGATCGCCTACATCGTCACCTTCCTCGGCGCGAGCATCTTCTCCATCGCCGCCGGTGTCCCGTTCCTCCCGCTCCAGACCCTGTGGATGAACTTCACCACCCAGATCTTCCAGTCGATCGGGCTCGGGTACGGCAGGCCCGCCCCAGGTCTCATGCAGCGCAAGCCCCGAGCACAAGCTCCGGCTGGTCAAGGCGATCCAGGCCAACAAGCAGGTTGTGGCGATGACCGGCGACGGCGTCAACGACGCACCGGCGCTGAAGAAGGCCGACATCGGCGTCGCCATGGGCATCAAGGGCACCGAGGTCACCAAGGAAGCCGCCGGCATGATCCTCGCCGACGACAACTTCGCCTCGATCAGCGCCGCGGTGAAGGAAGGGCGCACCGTCTACAACAACATCGAGAAGGCGATTCTCTTCCTGTTCCCCACCAACGTCGCGCAGGCGCTGGTGATCGCGGTGGCCATTTTCGCCGGCTTCACGCTGCCGATCACCGCACCGCAGGTGCTGTGGGTCAACATGGTGACCTCGGTCGCGCTCGGTCTC
>DATKNA010000268.1:0-13228 GCA_035541595.1 Kineosporiaceae bacterium
CGCCGGCTTCGTAGCGCCCCCGCGCACTGCGCTGATCATGCAATCCCCGCTGATCATGCAATCCCCATTGATCATGTGATGCTCGACTACCGTGTGTGACCATCGCCGATGGCACAGCCTTGATCGTCGACGAGCTTGCACGGAACGTTCTGCGATGCACGCGTTGTCGCCATCGTCGGGCGCTCGCCGGCGACTCAACGGGTGCAACGCAGCACAGCGCGAGCAAGCCCGAGCGCAACGGCCTCGCCATGGTCGACGTCGGTGCGTGATCGGCGGTGGTCACACACGGTGGTCGAGCTTCACATGATCAACGGGAATTGCTTGATCAGCGGGGATTGCTTGATCAGCGGGAATTGCTTGATCACGAAAGGAGGAGGGGACGGGGTTCGATCCGCTCCTCCACGGCCTCCCCGCCGGCACTCCGGTCGACCACATATGCCGCGGCGCCCGGGCGCTCTGTGACGGCGTCCACCAGCTCCGTTCCCCGGTACACCAGACCGACGCCGTCGTCCGTGCAGTATGTCCGGGGCAGCACCCCCCGGGCGACCAGCCGGTGCACCAGAGGTCGCCGTCGCGGCTCGGAGTCGTAGTGGACCCCGTTGCCGTACGGGAGCAGGGCGAGTCCGTCGGTCACGGGTCGCAGGTCGGGCCCGTAGGAGTCGGTCGTCCCGCCGACGTGCCAGCAGATCGACCCGGCGCTGACGCCGGAGAGCACGACGCCGGCCGCCCAGACCCGACGCATGATCGCGTCGAGCCCGTGCACGCGCCACACGGCGAGCAGGTTCGCCACCGACCCCCCGCCGACCCAGACGACGTCCTGGTCCAGCAGGTGCCCCTCGACGTCCGCCACGTTGGGCATCGCGAACAGGTGCAGGTGGGACAGCGCGAACCCGGCGGCGCGGGCGGCCTCGTCGAGCTCGGCGGCGAAGGCCCGCTGGTCGCCGGCCGCCGTGCCGACGTGGCACACCCGCGGGCGGCCGCCCGCGCCGGACAGCTCCACGGCGTGATGGACGAGCGCACCGAAATCCAGCCGGCGCCGGCCCTCAGGATTGAGCACGTATCCGCCGGACGTGGCCAGCACGGTCGGGGCGTCAGCCGGCATCCGGCGCCTTCATCGGTGACGGGGGCGGCAGCACGTGGACGACGTCCAGCGGCGGCCGCGGCGGCACCGGCAGGCCGAGGAAGCCCAGGACGGCGTCCGCGGCGCGCCGACCGGAGACGAGGGCGCCCTGGCTCGACGCAGAGTCGCGATGGTCGCCGGCGACGAACAGCCCCTCACCGAGGGCGACCGGCCGGCGGACGTCCAGCGGCGGCGGCATGGCCGTCAGCGCGCGGGGGAGGGCGTGGATGCGCAGGAGCTGCCACCTGCTCGTGTCGGCGCCGTAGACGTACCGCAGGTGTGCGCGGACGGCCGCCTCGGTGCCGCCGTCGTCCGCCGCGCCGAGGATCGTGGTGGCGATGAGCGCGCGCCCGTCCGGCGAGTAGCCGGGGGCGCTGGCGCTGAGCACGACCGAGTTCACGACGGGCCCGCGCCCGTCGCCGTCGACGTGCAGTTCCGCGGACCGGGTGGGGGCCTCCTGGGCGACGTGCCAGAACGTGGTCAGCCCGCGGGTCGCCGGGACGGCGATGCCCAGCAGGTCGCCGGCCGTCGCGGGGTCGGTCGCGACCACGACGGCCCGCACCGCCAGCTCGGCGTCCGGGGTGGTGACCCGCCCCGGGGCGACGGCCGTGACCCGGACGCCGGTCCGCACGGTCCCGGCCGGCAGCGCGGAGGCCAGCTGATCGGGCACCGCCTGCAGCCCCTCCCACGGGACCGACGGGCGACCGCGGACGAGCGAACGCACGATCAGGTCCACAAAGCGCCGGGACGTCGACCCGTCGCGCTCGCCGATCACCCCGGCGAGGAACGGCTCGAGCACCTCGTGGCGCAGCTCGCCGGTGATGCCCATCCGGTCGAGGGCCTGGCCCCAGGGCTCGTCCGGCGTGGCGAGCAGGTCCGCGGGGCGGGCCCGGACGTCGTCCAGCACCCAGCGCACGAAGGCGACGACCTCGCCCGGCGAGCGGACCGTGGACAGCCCGCCGGCGATCGCCTGGGGCACCCGCGCGGGTGGCGTGCGGCGCGGATCGGCCAGCAGGCTCCGGCGCCCGTCGGTCGCGACGACGACGCCGGCCGGCAGCGGGCGCAGCCGCAGGGCACGCAGATCCAGGACCCGCCGCACCTCGGGGTAGGCCGGGTTGAGCAGCTGGAACCCGCGGTCGCAGCGGAACCCGTCCACGATCTCGGTGCGCACCCGGCCGCCGACGCGGTCGGCCGCCTCCAACACCGTGACGGGAACATCGCAGGAGGCCAGCCGGCGGGCGCACGCGAGCCCGGCGAGGCCGGCCCCGACGACGACGACCTCCGCCCTGTCGGCCATGCGCCGACCCTAGGGCCTGGCGTGACAGATCGTCGCGCCGGTGACCTGAGTCGCCGCCCGGGCCTGTGGATGACCGGCCGGCCGCCCGGGCGATCTGCGATCCTGGCTGCTGGCGACGGAACCGATGAGGGACGGCAGGCGGAGACAGGACGTGGCGGACGTGGTGGCGTCGCCGAGCGTGCCAGGGCTCGTGCTCGACCGGCGACTGGGCAGCGGGGACCACGGTGAGGTGTGGCGGGCCCTGGACCTGGGCACGGTCGGTCCTGTCGCGGTGCTGGTCGGTGCCCCGGCCGCCCGGGCCGGTGCGGCGGCGCGCGAGGCGGCGCTGCTGCGCCGGATCGACCACCCCAATGTGGTGCGGCTGCACTCGGTGATCGACCTGGCGGACGGGCGCCGGGCGTTGGTGACTGATCTCGCCGAGGGCGGCGACCTGGCCCAGCTCGTCCGCCGCCTCGGCCCGCTGTCGGTGGGCGAGGTGGTCACGCTGACCATCGCACTGGCCCGCGCGCTGGAGCACGTCCACGCGCTCGGCTTCGTCCACGGCCGGCTCACGCCGCATCAGGTGCTGTTCCACAGCAACGGCCGACCGGTGCTCGGAGGTCTCGGTGTCGCGTCGCTGATGGCCGGTCCTGCGGACCACGGGCCCCCGACCTACCCCTCGCCCGCGGACGACGTGCGCTCGCTCGGCGAGATCGTCCGGTTCGCGTCGACGGGCAACGCCGCCGCGGAGGTGACGCAGCCGTTCGCCGCCCTGGTCGCGGCCTGCACCGCACCCGATCCGCACTCCTGGCCGTCTCCGACCCGGGTGGCGGCGATGGCCTGGGAGGCGGCACGGCCGTCACCCGTCCGCTTGTTCGCCGACGGGACGACCGTGGTGAGCCCGCGGACCACCGCCCGGCCCTTCGAGGTCCCGGTCACGGGAGTCGAGCGGCCGTCGTTCCGGTGGTCCTCGGGCGAGGTGACCGGTGGGACACGCCACGGGCCTTCCGGCGGGGCGGGCGGCGAGCAGCACGGCGGGTCCGCCGCCGGCCTCCGGGGCGATGTGCGCGGCGATGACCGAGGCAGCCTGCGGCGCGGCGATGACCGAGGCGGCCTGCGGCGCGGCGATGACCGAGGCGGCCTGCGGCGCAGCGATGACCGAGGCGGCCTGCGGCGCGGCGTGCGGGTGGGCCTCCCGGGGTGGTCGGCGGCGAGGGCGGCCGTGGTCGGGCGTGGCCGACGCCTCGCCCTGTCCGGTGGCGTCCTCGCGGTGATCGCGCTGTGCGCCGCGGCCGCCATCGTCGCGGGGCGGGGTTCCACCGCGCCGGGCAGGGACAGTGCGTCGGCGCCCTCGGGCGAGACGTCTCCGACGTACTCCGGCCTCCCGGACGCCGCCGCCGCCGTGTCGACGCTCGCCGCCGCCCGCGCCCAGGCGCTCGCCGCTCCCTCACCGGAGTCCTTCGCAGCCGTCGACGCACCCGGGTCGGCCGCGCTGGCGTCGGACACCGCGTTCGTCCGGCGCCTCCACCAGTCCGGTGTCACCCTCAGCGGGCTCTCGTTCAGCGTCACGGACGCCAGTGTGATCACCAGTGGCGTCTCCGGCGGCCGGCCCACCGTGACGGTGACGGCGCACGTGTCGGCGTCCGCGTACCTGCAGCTGCGCACGGACGGGTCGGTGCTCCGCCGGGTGCCGGCGACCCCGCTGCGCACGGTGCGGCTGACGTTGGTCCGCACGACCGCCGGCTGGCGCGTGCTCTCCGACGGCTGACGACGCACGGGCTACGGCGCGCTCGCGGATCTGCGGCCGATCCGCCCGACACGCCTTCAGTCCCGCCGCAGCATCCACTCGGCGGCCACTGCGAGCTGCGGATGGCGGAAGCGGTAGCCCGCCGCCTCGAGCCGGCGGGGGAGCATCCGCTGGCTGGTGAGGATGTCGTCGGCGAACTTGCCGAGCACGACCCGCAGCGCGAACTCCGGTGCCGGCACGACGGCGAACCTGTGGGCCGCGTGGGCGAGCGCACGGACGACCTCGACCTGGCGGGCCGGATCCGGGGCGGAGAGGTTGACCGGGCCGGAGAGGTCGCGGTTCAGCACGAACTCGATCGCCGCGACCTCGTCCTCGAGCGTGATCCACGACCACCACTGCCGCCCGCCACCGAGCGGCCCGGCCAGCCCCAGCTTGATGAGCGGCATGATCCGGCCGAAGGCGCCGCCACGGCGCGCCATGACCAGACCGGACCGGACCTTGACCACCCGGATCCCGGCGGTCGCGGCCGGCTCGGTCTCCGCCTCCCAGGCGCGGACGACGTCGGCGAGGAACCCGGAGCCGGCGGTGGACTCCTCGGTGAGCTCCTCGTCGCCGCGGTCGCCGTAGTAGCCGACGGCGGAGGCGTTGACGAGCACGGACGGGAGGGGGTCCAGCGCCGTCAGGGCCGTCACCAGGGTCCTCGTGCCGAGGACCCTGGAGTCCCGGATGGTGCGCTTGTAGTCGTCGGTCCACCGGTGGTCGCCGACGCCGGCACCGGCGAGGTTCACCGCCGCCTCGAGCCCGGCGAGCCGTTCGACGTCGATCGACCCGGTCTCCGGATCCCACCGGACCTCGTCCGGCCGGCGGGGTGGCCGCCGGACGAGCCGGACGACGTCGTGCCCGCCCGAGTGAAGGCGGGTGACCAGGGCTGTTCCGATGAGGCCTGACGACCCGGTGACGGCGATCTTCACGGCTCCATCGTGGCGGCCCGCGCGGGTCCTCGCGCGCCGAGCCGGGGAGCGGCCCGGACACCGGGGGCCCGGGAACCGGCAGGGCGCCGGGCCCGGGAGCGGCCCGGACGCCCTGGCCGGGTACCGGTCAGATGCCGAGGTCGGCGTCGAACGCGCCCTCTTCGAGCCGGTGCTTGACGGCCACCAGGAAGCGCGCCGCGTCGGCGCCGTCGACGAGCCGGTGGTCGTAGGTCAGCGCGAGGTACACCATCGACCGGATGGAGATCGTCTCACCGCCGTCCACGTCGGTGACCACGATGGGGCGCTTGACGACGGCCCCTGTGCCCAGGATCGCGACCTGTGGCTGGTTGATGATCGGCGTGTCGAAGAGCGCGCCGCGGCTGCCCGTGTTCGTCAGGGTGAACGTTCCGCCGCCGAGCTCGTCCGGCGTGATCCGGTTGCTCCGCGTACGGTCGGCCAAGTCGGCGATCTTGCGGGCGATCCCGGCGATGTTGAGGTCACCGGCGTTGCGGATGACGGGCACCAGCAGGCCGCGGTCGGTGTCGACCGCGACGCCGAGGTTCTCCTCCGCGTGGTAGACGATCTGGTCGCCCTCGATGCTGGCGTTGACGATCGGGAACTGCTTGAGCGCCTCGACGGCGGCCAGCGCGAAGAACGGCAGGAACGAGAGCTTGACCCCCTCGCGCGCCTCGAAGTCGCGCTTGGCCCGATCCCGCAGCCGGGCGATGCGCGTCACGTCCGCCTCGAGCACGGTCGTCAGCTGGGCGGACACCTGCAACGACTCGACCATCCGCTGCGCGATGACACGGCGCAGCCGGGACATCTTCTCGGTGGTGCCCCGCAGGGCGGAGAGGTCCCGGCCGCCGCCCGGGGCGGAGGCGGTGACCGCCGCCGGGGCAGCTGACGTCCGCGGAGCCGCGGCCCGGGCCTCGCGTGCCCTGGCCGCGTCGAGGACGTCCTGCTTCCGGATCCGGCCGCCCACGCCGGTGCCCTTGATCGACGACAGGTCGACGTCCTGCTCCGTGGCCAGGCGCCGGACGAGCGGTGTCACGTAGGTCGAGGAGTCCGCGTGGCCGTCCCGCACCGGCGGTTCCGGCGCCCGGACAGCACCTGCGGCCTGCAGCTCGGCCGGGCCGGACGGTGGGCCCGAGATCGGCTCGGGGCTCGGGCCGGGGTAGTCCTCGATATCCGCGCCGGGGGTGGGCGCCGTGCGCGCGGGAGCGGGTGCCGGGGCCGGGCGTGGCGCGGCGACCGCGGCCGCCGGAATCGGGGCGGGGGCGCGCGGGGCCGGCGGCGGGACCGGGGCCGGGGCCGGGGGGGATGGTGCCGGCGGGGCCGGGGCTGGGGCCGGAAGGGATGGTGCCGGCGTGGGCACCGCGCCGGCCGGGCCCACGATCACCAGGTCGGCGCCCACCGGCACCGTCTCGTCCTCGGCGACGAGGATCGTGCGGACCACGCCCGCCACCGGGGAGGGGATCTCGGTGTCGACCTTGTCCGTCGACACCTCGAGCAGCGGCTCGTCCACGTCGACGGTGTCGCCCTCGCGCTTGAGCCAGCGCGTGACCGTGCCCTCGGTGACGCTCTCGCCGAGCGCGGGCATCTGCACCCGGCTGCCCTCGCCTCCGGCCGGCTCCGCGGTCGGTGCCGGCTCGGCGGGATACCCGACCTCGGTCGACGCGGCTCGCGCCGGCGGGGCGGCGACGCCTGGAGCGGGCACGCTCACCCCGGCCGGTGCGGGCCGCGCCTGGTCGGACGGTGTGCTCTCGGCACCGTCGCCGATGACCGCGAGGGGCGTGCCCACGGCCACGGTCTCGTCCTCGGAGACCAGGATCCGCTGCAGCACGCCCGAGACCGGGGAGGGGATCTCGGTGTCGACCTTGTCGGTCGACACCTCGAGCAGTGGCTCGTCGGCCTCGACGTGCTCGCCGACCTGCTTGAGCCACCGGGTGACGGTCCCCTCGGTGACGCTCTCGCCGAGGGCCGGCATCTGCACGGAGTCAGACATCTGTCCGCGTTCCCCTTCGTGGGTGGTTCCTCGTCCGGCCCGGCGGCCGCGCCGCCGGGAGATGTTGGCCCAGTCTGCCGCGCAGTCTGCCCTACGGCCGGTCAGTGCACGTGCAGCGGCTTGCCGGCCAGTGCCAGGTGCGCCTCGCCCAGCGCCTCGTTCTGCGTCGGGTGCGCGTGGACGAGCTGGGCGACCTCCTCCGGCAAGGCCTCCCAGTTGACGATCAGCTGCGCCTCGCCGACCTGCTCACCCATCCGGGCGCCGACCATGTGGACGCCGACCACGGGTCCGCTCTTCTGCCGGACGAGCTTGACGAAGCCGGTGGTGGCGAGGATCTGGCTCTTGCCGTTGCCCCCGAGGTTGTACTCGTAGGTCTCGACGGCGCCCGCGCCGTACTGGTCCCGGGCCTGGGCCTCGGTGATGCCGACCGACGCGACCTCCGGGTCGCAGTACGTCACCCGCGGAATGCCCGACTCGACGATGGGCGCGGGCTCCAGGCCCGCGATCTGCTCCGCGACGAAGATGCCCTGCATGAAGCCGCGGTGGGCGAGTTGCAGGCCGGGGACGATGTCACCGACGGCGTACATCCGGGGGAGGTTCGTGCGCAGCCGCTCGTCGGTGAGCACGAAGCCGCGGTCCATCCGGACGCCGACCTCCTCATAGCCCAGGCCCGTCGCGTTCGGCCCACGACCGACGGCCACCAAGAGGATGTCGGCCTCGATGCGCTCGCCGGACTCCAGGCTCACCGTGACGCCGGTGTCGGCCTGCCGGGCCCCCGCGAAGCGCGCGCCCGTCTTGAAGGCGATCTTCCGGCGGCGGAAGGCCCGCTCGAGGGCTTTGGAACATGCCTCGTCCTCGTTGGGGACCAACCGGGGCAGCGCCTCGATGATGGTCACCTCGGCGCCGAAGCTCTTGAACACGCTGGCGAACTCGACGCCGATCACGCCGCCGCCGAGCACGACGACCCGGTTCGGGACGTAGTCCAGGGTCAGAGCCTGGTCACTGGTCATGATCCGGCCGCCGATGGTCAGCCCGGGCAGGCTGCGCGCGTACGAGCCGCTGGCGAGGACGACGTTGCGCCCGCGCAGGCGGCGCGCGCCGACGTCGACGGTGTCGACCGCGGTGAGCCGGCCGTCGCCCTCGACGAGGTCGATGCCCCGGCTCTTCACCAGGCCGGTCAGTCCCTTGTAGAGCCTTCCGACGACGCCGTCCTTGTACTTGTTCACGCCGGTCATGTCGATCGACTCGAACGACGTCCGGACCCCGAACTGCTCACTCTCCCGGCTCTGGTCGGCGATCTCGGCCGCGTGCAGCAGCGCCTTCGTGGGGATGCAGCCCCGGTGCAGGCAGGTCCCGCCCACCTTGTCCCGCTCCACCATGGCGACGGAGAGGTTGAGCTCGGCGGCGCGCAGGGCCGCGGCGTAGCCGCCGCTGCCGGCGCCGAGGATGACGACGTCGTACACCTTCTCGCCGGTTGAGGAGGTCGCGGTGGACTCGGACACGGGCACTCCCTTGCATTGCTGCCGGTCGGATGCATTTGCTGCCGGTCGGACGGCTGCGTGCGCGGCTGCCGATGCCATCCTGTCATTCCTCGCTGGCCTCTGGGGCAGTCGGTTCCGTCGGCCGCTGCCCCGCGACATGTGTCCTCCTGTCGTGGGCGTCCTGCGATAATGATCACAACGAAGCGCGGAGGTGACGGCGACGGACGGGGAACGTCCGGGCACGGTCGCGCGTCACCAGTCCAGGTGCCGGGACGAGGCCTCGAGCCGTGACCGAGGGAGTGCGATGAGACTGTTCGGCCGCCGGCGGGTCCCCGCCGCCCTCACCCGCAGCGAGCGGCGCCGGGAGCAGGACGACGTCCGCCGACACCTGGAGGAGTTCACCCGGTCCCGCGTGGGCGTGGAGGCCTTCGTCGAGCCCCGGACCACGGTCACTCCCCCGACCGTCCTGCTCGTCGCCTCGTCGGGGGAGTGGACCCGACGGCGCGTCGACGATCCGAAGATCGTCCACGAGCTGTCGAAGCGGCTGGCGGTTCCGGTGTACGACGTCCGGCTCGTCGGGTATCCGCGCCGCATGCGGGAGTGGAACGCCCGGCAGCGCCCGGCCGGCCCTGCTCGACCGACCCACTGACCTCTCCCTTGCCCGTGATCATGGAATCCCCGCTGATCATGTAATGATCAGCGGGGATTCCATGATCACGGGAACCGCGGGGGAACACGCCGGGACGGCGGATGATCACGGCAGTCTCCGGCGGAGGGCCGTGTGGGCGCGGGTGACCCGGTCCCGCCACCACCGTTCGCGACCGGGATCCCGCTGAGCGGTCGCAGCCAGCGCGTCCGCGTCCGGCACGGGCGGCGCCGTCGGCACGCGCAGCGACCCGTCGACGAGCCGGAAGGGCTCGCGGACGACGTCCCCGGCCAGCAACGCCAGCGTGCCGACCCCGCAGGCCAGCTCGAGGCGCGGGAGCGCACCGGCGAGGGCCAGCTCCGCCGCGAGGCCGACGCTCGTCTCCAGCGCCGACGAGACCACGACCGGGAGCTCGGCCGTACCGCCGGGCGCGCCGCCCGGCCCGCCGTCCACCTCTGCCGCCGCCTCGCCGACCCGGGCCGCCACGTCCAGGGCCCGGCGCACCCCGCCCAGCGGGGTGCACTTGATCACCAGGACGTCGGCGGCGCGGGCCCGGGCGACCGCCACCGGGTCGTCGCTGCGCCGGATCGACTCGTCCGCCGCGATCGGCACGTGCGTGCGGCGTCGCAACGCCGCCAGCTCGGCGACCGTGGCGCACGGCTGTTCGGCGTACTCCAGCCCGCCCGCGGCGGCGTCGAGGACGCGCAGGCTCGCCACGGCCGTGTCGACGTCCCAGCGGCCGTTCGCGTCGACGCGCAGGTGTCCGGCGGGGCCGAGGGCGTCACGGACGGCGGCGACGCGGTCGGCGTCCGCGGCCAGCGAGCCGGCGTCGTCGGCGACCTTGACCTTCGCCGTCCGGCAACCGGACGCCACGGCGAGATCGTGCGCCCGCTGGGGCGCCACGGCCGCGACGATCGCGTTGACCGGCACCACGTCGCGAGCCGGGGGCGGCCACCCGAGGAACGCCGCCTCGAGCGCGGCGGCGAGCCAGGCGGCGGCGTCGTCGTCGCCGTACTCGGGGAACGGGCAGAAATCGCCCCATCCGCGCGGCCCCACGAGCACGACGCCCTCGCGCAAAGTGGTTCCGCGGAAGCGTTCCGTCATCGGGATCGCGTAGACACGCAGGCAGGAAGGGTCCAGATCAGGGACGTCGGCGAGCTCGGGCGGGTACGGCAGGGAGTCCACGCGGTCCGGTCTTCTCGCGGCGTCGCCCACCGTCGCAGGCTAACGCCGGCCGACGGCGGCCCGGCCCGCCCGATGTTTACCTATCCGTGCCCTAGGGGCCCCTTGACCAGCACAAACCCGTCTGCGCAGCATGAATCGACAAGGGGGCTGTCATGTACGAACAGGCGAGCTATGAGGCCACGGCGCGGCCGGGGGGCGCGCCTGTCGACCGGGCTGACGACCGGGCTGTCGACACGGGCGTGGTGGGCGTGCTGCTCGCCGCCGGAATCCCGGGTGCCGTCAGCCGGCCGGTCGCCGTCGTGAACGTCCAGTCCCTCATCGGACGCGAGGACGACTGCGACGTCCTGCTGGAGAGCCCGCGGGTGAGCCGGCACCACGCCCGGGTCTGGGCCGGCGGGGGCCGGTTCGGGGTGGAGGACCTCGCCTCGCTCAACGGCACGTACGTCAACCGCCGGCGAGTCGTGGGGGCCCGCGAGCTCGTGGACGGCGACCGGCTGTCGATCGCGGACGTCGAACTCCAGTTCCGCACCATGCCGCAGGACGCGGTGCCCCGGCTGCCGCGCCGGCCACGCCCGGTCGAGTCGGCCCACCACCGCGGCGCGACCGCTCCCATGCCGCCAGCCGTCGTCGACGCGCCGCCCGCGGGGCTGGACCAGGACCTCAGGCCCGTGCCGGTGCTCCTGACGCTGCTCGCGGGGGTGGCCGGGACGGTCAGCGGTCTGGCTCTCGACGCCGGGCCCTGGGCGACCCTGGGTCTGGCTCTCGGGGCGTCCGCTCTCGTCGCCGGCATCGTCAGCGCCGCCGCCGGTCGGCTGCGGATCCTGTCCACGGTTCTGCTGACGATGATCGCGGTCGTCCTGACGGTCACCGGTGTCACCGCGGCCGAGCTGCAGCTCGGACGGCCGATCATGCCCTGGACGACCACCGGTGGCACCTTCGCCAGCCCGGTCGACCTCAACAGGCTGCTCGGTCGCCCGTCGTTCCCGTCCGGGTGCGGGGACCAGCCCAGCCTCGTCCTGCACCCCTCGTCCGGACCGCCGCCGGCGGCGACCCGGCTCGAGGGGCACTGCTTCCTGGCCGGCGAGGTCGTCGAGGTGTCCCTGGGGGGCACCCTGCTGACGTCCGTCAGGGCGGACGGCAACGGCGTCTTCTCCACGCCGGTGACGGTCCCGCCCGCCGCGTCGTGCGCCCGCAGCCAGTGCGTCCTGGTCGCGCGGGGCGCCCAGAGCACCCGCGAGCGCGGCCTCCGGGTCTCGGAGCCGACCGGTCGCCGCTCCTGACCCGGGGCGGGGACGGGCACCCGGCGGCGCCACGCCAGGTCGGCGGGCCGATGAGGGACGCCACCGGCGGGTGCGCGCCCGGACTCCGCTCCCTACGCTGCGCGGGTGCAGGTCACCGTGGCGCTCGCCCTGCTCGCCGCGGTCCTGGCCTTCGCCGTCGTGCGGCCCCGGGGGATGCCGGAGGCGGTCGCCGCCGTACCCGCCGCCCTGGTCGCCGTCGTCACCGGGCTCGTGCCGTGGTCGGCAGCATGGGCCGAGATCGGTTCGCTCCTGCCCACCGTCGCGTTCCTCGCCGCGGTGCTCGTGCTCGCCCATCTGGCGGACGCCGAGGGTGTCTTCCGGTACGCAGGCGCATCGGCGGCCCGGATCAGCGGCGGGCGGCCGGTCCGGCTGCTGGGGACCGTCGTCGCCGTCGCCGCCGTCGTCACCGCCGCGCTCAGCCTCGACGCCACCGTCGTCCTGCTCACACCCGTCGTCTTCGCGACTGCGGCCCGGCTCGGCGTTCGTCCCCGGCCCCACGTCTACGCCTGCACACACCTGGCCAACTCGGCCTCGCTCCTGTTGCCCGTCTCGAACCTCACCAATCTCCTCGCCTTCGCCGCGAGCGGCCTCAGCTTCGCGGCGTTCGCCCAGCTCATGACCTTGCCGTGGATCGTCGTCATCGTCGTCGAGTACGTCGTCTTCCGGCTCTTCTTCGGCGCCGACCTCGCGACGCCGGCCGGGCCGGTGTCCGGGGCGGGCGGGCCGGGGAGCCCGAGGCGGGCGGAGTGGTCGATCCGGGCGCCGCGCCGGGCGCTCACCGTCCTCGCCGTCACGCTCGCCGGGCTCGTCGTCGTGGAGCGGTTCGGGCTGCAGCCCGCCTGGGCCGCGGCCGGCGGCGCCGTTCTGCTGGTCGTGCCGCGGCTGCGACGAACCCCACGGGCCGCCGGCGCCCTGTTGCTCGAGACGAACCCGCCCTTCCTGGCGTTCGTCCTGGCCCTGGCCGTCGTCGTGTTGGGAGTCCGGCGGAACGGGCTCGATCTCGTCGTCTCGGCGGTCGCGCCGCACGAGGCGAGCTTCGCCGGTCTGCTGGCCGCCGCGGCGATCGCGGCGGTGCTGGCAAACGTGCTCAACAACCTGCCGGCCACCCTCGTGCTGCTGCCCGCGGTGACACACGTGCCGGGACTGGTCCTGGCGGTCCTCGTCGGCGTCAACGTCGGCCCGAACCTCACCTACGTCGGCTCCCTGGCGACACTGCTGTGGCGCCAGATCCTGCACGCGCGCGACGCCGCACCCGCGACGGGCGAGTTCCTCCGGCTGGGCGCCCTGAGCGTGCCGGCCTGCCTGCTGACAGGGGTGGCGGCGCTGTGGATCGGGCTGCGACTGTGGGGCCCGTCATGAGGGTCGTCGTGTGGCTGGCCGAGGGCACCTGGGAGGCGGGCGTGGACGCCACGCTGCGTCTGGCGCCCCCTGACGCCGATGTCAGCCTGCTGCACGTCATCGACGCTCGCTGGGCGGGCGGTGCGGACTCGGCCCAG
>DATKNA010000269.1:0-12653 GCA_035541595.1 Kineosporiaceae bacterium
GGCTCACCGAGGCGCAGTGCAGCCGCTCGCGGACATGCCGGCGACGCAGGGCCCCCAGGGCGGGTTGCGACGTGGGCAGGACCAGCGTGAGGAGGAAGCCGTCGAGCCCGCGGTCGGCGGCGGCCGCGCGAGCGGCGCCGACGGCGTCGGCCGACATCCCCTCCAGGTCGGCCTCGTCGGTCAGGTGGACCGCGAGGTCGTTCGTGTCGGCCAGCAGCTTCGCCTTGAACTCCGTGGACAGCGCGGAGAGCTCGGCGTTGATCTCCCGCAGCCGCTCCTGGGAGGGGTCGTCGAGACCGGCACCGGCGCGCACGAAGTCCTTGTGGTAGCGGTCGAGCAGCCGGGTCTGCTCGGCGTCGAGGCCGAGCTGGCGCTCGCGCGCCTTCAGTGACTCGATCCGGGCGAAGAGCCGCCGGTCCAGCACGATGGAATCCCGGTGCGCGGCGAGCGTCGGCGCGAGGTCGGCTTCGAGCCGGGCGAGCCCGTCGGTGACCGCGGAGCCGGTCAGGTTGAAGAAGGTGGCGGACACGCGGGTGAGCAGCGCGCCGGAGCGTTCCAGCGCCTCCAGGGTGTTCTCCACCGTCGGGTGGGCCGGGTCGGTGGCGATCGCCTCCACCTCGCGCCGTTGCTGCGCCATCCCGGCCTCGAAGGCCGGGGCGTAGTGCTCCTCGCGGATCCGGTCGAAGGGCGGCAGGCCGTACGGCAGGTCGGACGGCGAGGCGAACGGGTTGCCCGCGGGCAGCCCTTCGGTCCTGGTGGTGATGGCGGCGTCGGTGCTCACAGACAGAGCCTGCCACGTCGGGTGGGTTCGGACGCGCTCGACTGGCGTGCACCGGCACCCCTGGCTCCCAGGCGACGTCCTCGGCCCGGGAGCGGCGCCCGCCTGAGGAGGCCGGGCCGTCAGCGAGTGGACGCGGCCTCGGCCGTGGGCCGGACGGGCAGGCCATGGCCGTCGCTCAGGGCCCGCTTGATGTCGTCGACCGTGTAGTTACGCTCCAAGCGGGGCGAGTACAGCATGGAGCTGACGATCGCGGCCGAGGCCCCTGCGAGGAACGCCTGCGCGACGTGCTCCGGCGTCCCTGCGCCGCCCGACGCGATCACCGGCACCCGGACGGCGTCGGCGACGGCGTGCGTGATCTCCAGGTCGTAGCCGGTGTGCGTGCCGTCCCGGTCGATGCTGTTGACGACGATCTCCCCGGCGCCCAGGGCCTCGCCCCGGCAAGCCCACTCCAGCGCGTCCATGCCGGTGGCCACCCGGGCGCCGTCGATGAAGACCTGGTACCCGCTGGGGATCGCTCCCGTCCGCTCCACCCGCTTGACCTGCATGCTCAGGACCATGCACTGGCGGCCGAACTCCTTCGAGCCCGCCGTGACGAGCGAGGGGTCGCGCACGGCCATCGAGTCGATGCTGATCTTCTCTGCCCCCGCCCCGAGAACGGCGTGCATGTCCTCGAGGTCCCGGACGCCGCCTCCCACGGTCAGCGGCACGAAGATGTTCTCCGCAACGGCCCGCACCGTCTCCAGGTCCGCCCGGCGGCGCTCCGGGCTCGCGGCGATGTCGTAGAACACCACCTCGTCGATGCCGTCGGCGTACATCCGGCGGGCGACCTCGGCGGCGTCCCCGACGTCGATGTTGTCCTGGAACCGGCGGGCCTTGGTGACCCGGCCCGCCTTGACGTCGAAGCAGGCGATGACGCGGGTGGTCAGCACGCGGGGACCTCGGGCACCAGCTCCTGCGCGGGCAGCCGGGCGAAGCGCGAGAGCAGGGCGAGGCCGGGCGGCCCGCTCTTCTCGATGTGGAACTGAGTGGCCATGACGTTCCCCCGGGCCACCACCGATGCGAACTCGACGCCGTACTCGGTCACCCCGGCGACGTCCGCCTCGGCCGAGGGCAGCGCATGGTAGGAGTTGACGAAGTAGAACCGGGCCGCCGCCGGCAGCGCCCGGGCGAACGGGTGGTCCGACCGGGGGACCACGGCGTTCCAGCCCATGTGCGGCACCCGCAGCCGGTCGCGGCGGAACTCGACGACCTCGCCCGGCAGCCAGCCCAGGCAGGCGGCGTCGCCCTCGTCGCTGTGCTCGAAGAGCACCTGCAGGCCCACGCACACGCCGAGGAAGGGCACGCCTTCCGCGCGCACCCGCGTCGTGAGGTGCTCCACCCAGCCGCGCTCGGCCAGCGAGGCCATCGTGACGTCGGCGGCCCCGACACCGGGAAGGATGTAGCGGTCGACGTCCGCGCACTCCTGGGGGGTGGCGATCAGGCGGGCGTCGAGACCCAGATGACGCAGCGCGAACAGGACGCTCTGGGCGTTGCCCGTCCGGTAGTCGATCACCCCGATCACCTGCCCACGGTACCAACGCGGGCCGACAGACCCATGGGTCCGGGCAGCCGGCCCCGGCGGCTCAGCCTGGACGTCTCAGCCTGCGCGTCTCAGCCCCCGCGTCTCGGCCCTCGCGGTCCCAGCCGGCGTTGGCGACCACGGCGGCGATCGGCGGCAGCAGCATGGCGATCATGGACATGACGACGGCGGCCGGCACCGACCAGAGCCGGACCACGCCCCAGGCGAGGACGAGCAGCCCGAGGCAGGCACCCATGATGATCAGGTACCGCCGGGCGCGGGTGCCCTCGTCGACCGGGGGCCTGGGCGGCCGGGTCCGTGCGGGCCGGTCCTCCGGGAGGGGACGGTACGGGGGCGTGGTCCGGCTCGGCTGCCAGTGGGGCCCCTGCCGGATCCGGTGGACCACCACGCCGGCGTTGACGGCGGCGATGACGGCGACCGCGCCGAACGCCGCGGCGAGCACCGTCTCGCCCACGACCAGCATCACGACGGCCGCGACCGCCCAGCAGGCGAACCCGGCCAGCGTCAGGCCCAGCCTCAGCCCCAGCGCGCTGCGCGCGTGCACCGGTTCGTCGCCCGTCCGCGCCACGGCAGACCCTCCGACGCTCCCGTCGCCCCGTCAGGGGCGAACCCACACTCCAGTGTCGCTCCTCAGCGTCGCTCCGGCCCGCCGTGGTGGCGGCGGCCGCGGCGGCCTCGTGGCGTCCGCTCTCGGACGCCGAGGCCTCCGCACCCCCGCGCAGGCGAACCCTCCCACACCGCATTCCGCGGCGGCCCGCATCCCGGCTCGGTCCCCGGGTCACAACCCCTCGGCGGCGCGCTCCTCACGCAGCAGCTCGTCGAAGTCCTCGGGGTACAGCTGGCAGAGCCGTTCGAGGGCCCGGTTGCGGGCCCTCCGGGCCCGGACCTCTGGATCGCCGTGGCCGCGGATGTCCCTCAGCGCCGTGGCGGGCGGGCGCGGGCGGCTGGCCGGGACGGTCGTCGTCACGCGGGGTCTGACGGTGACGGTGGCCGCGGTGGCCTTCGCCGCATCGGCCCGGCAGATCTCGGCGTCGCCGTCGAAGTCCTCGATCGGCAGCACCTTCCGGCACTTCTGGCAGCGGCGCCAGTTGGCGGCCATGTCTCCCCGTCTCTCCTCGCGGGCCGGTCAGGTGGGGGCCCGGTCAGAACTCGCCGATCACGTCCACCACGACGACCACGCCCGGCTGGCCGGCCTGCGGCGCCGGGCTCAGCACGACGGCCCGGCTGCCCAGATGGGCGTTCCTCAGCGCCGTGACCGCCTTGACCGCCTGGGCACCGGACAGCGGTTGCGGACCGGCGGCCGTCCACGTGGACTGGATCGGCTTACCGGTCCTCGCGTCGACCTGGAGCACCTGCACCACGAGGTTCTTGTCGGCGTCGATCACTGGTCCCGTGCCCTGGATCAGCAACGCGGACCGCGGCGTCTTGCCGAGCTCGACGTTCTTGACGGACGTCACCGACGGCACCTCACCCGAGGCCGACCTCACCTGTGGAAAGCCGGTCGGCAGCGCGCCCACCGGACGTCCCGTGGCGGTCGCCGTCGTCGGGTAGCTGCCGATGACGTCGACGACGAAGAGCAGCGTCTGTCCCGCGAGCGGCTGGCTGGCGTCCTTCGCGGTGCCGTAGGCGAGGGCCGGGGGAATGGTCAGGAGCACGCGGGTGCCGGCCTTCTGCCCGACCAGCCCCTGGTCCCAGCCCTCGATGACCGCCTTCTTGCCGATGACGAAGGCGGCCGGCTGGTGGCGGTCGTAGGAGTTGTCGAACACGTTGGGCTTGCCGTTCTGCGGCTGCCAGGTCTGGCCCAGGTAATTGACGATGAGGCTCTGCCCGGACGCGACGACGGGGCCGCTGCCCCGGGTCAGCACATCCGTGGTGAGCTTGGCCGGCGCCGGGGTGTTCGGCACCGTCAACGTCGGCTTCTCCCCGAAGCCGCCGGCGACGTTGACGCCCACGCTGGTGTTCGCCGTGCCGGCGGATGCCTTCGGCGAGCCCGACGAGCCGCCGCAGGCGGCGAGGGTGGCGGTAGCGAGCAGGCAGGCGGCGGCCAGGACGGCGGCGCGCCGGGTGGGCAGCTTCACGGACAACCTTCGGCGGCGGGGGGTGAGCGGACACCCCACCGTAACCGCCGCGGCTGTGTGCGCGGGCCACGGGACCGCGACGCACGGATGACGGGGCATCGACGAGAACCGACCCGTGAGGTGGGTGGCGGAGGGCCGAGGATGCGTATCGACCTGAACGCCGACGTCGCCGAGTCCTTCGGGCGCTGGCGGCTCGGTGACGACCTCGCCCTGCTCCCGTTCCTGACCAGCGCCAACGTCGCATGCGGCTTCCATGCCGGGGACGCCCGCACGATCCGCGACACCGTGCAGGCCTGCGCGCGCCTCGGCGTCGGCGGAGCTCGTGGTCCTCGGGCCCGACGCCGGCGTGACCGGCGGGTACCCCCGTCGTCGCCGTCGTCCCGCCGGAGGGACTCGACGCGCTCGCGCAGGTCCGCCCCGGCGTCGGGGTGCGGCTCCGTCGGCGGACGCGACGCAGCCCCGGCCGAGCGCGGGGCTCCGGGTGAGGCGGGTCGTCCCGAGCCGGTGTCGCTCGGTCACCACGGGCGTCATCGGTGATCGGACGGCCTCGGGTCTGCAGGTGGTCCTGCGGATGGTCGGCGTCAGTACCAGTAGCGCCTGCCCCCGATGCCACGGCCGGTGCTGCCCAGCACGAACGCGATCGCGCCGACGACGAGCAGGATCACGCCGATCGTCATCAGGATCGAGAGATTCGCGAAGATGCCGACCAGTACCAGGACCAGGCCAAGAGTGATCATCCTGTCGCCTCCTGTCGAAGCGTCGATCGCCGCAT
Organism: Kineosporiaceae bacterium; assembly: GCA_035541595.1. Taxonomy (GTDB): domain Bacteria; phylum Actinomycetota; class Actinomycetes; order Actinomycetales; family Kineosporiaceae; genus DATKNA01. The sequence goes on from DATKNA010000269.1 coordinate 5,211, forward strand.
TACCCAGCCGCTCACGGACCAAACCTCAGCCGGCACCAGCCCACGGTCCACAAGATCAGCGGGGATTGCATGATCAGTGGGGATTGCATGATCACGAACAGGTTCAGGCGAAGGGCGGGCGGGCGTCGAGGGCGACGGACAGGCGTCCGGCGGTGCGCCAGACGCGGGCGAGCAGGTCGGAGTCCGCCGGCGTCACGAGGTTGCCCATGACCCGCAGGGCGAGCGTCATCAGGGTCCGCGAGCGCATCCCGACGGGACCCGCGGCCGGCAGCAGAGCCGGCACGGTGAGCAGACCCGCCAGCCGTCGCGCGATCGAGAACGCCTCCGCGTAGTGCGCTCTCAGCACCGCGGGCCAGGCCGACGAGAGGTCGGCGCCCGCGGCCCCCGATCCCGACCCGAGCAGCTCCGCCACCAGCCGGCCCGTCTCCAGCCCGTAGTCGATGCCCTCGCCATTGAGCGGGTTCACGCACCCGGCGGCGTCACCGACCAGCGCCCAGTTGGTGCCGGCGACCCCGGACACCGCGCCGCCCATCGGCAGCAGCGCCGACCACACCGCGCGAGGCTCCCCGTCGAGGTCCCACTCGTCCCGCCGCAGCCCTGCGTAGTAGCCGAGCAGCGAGCGGAGGTTGACGTCCGCAGGGCGGCGGGCGGTCGCGAGGGTCCCCACGCCCAGGTTCACCTCGCCGTCGCCCAGCGGGAAGATCCACCCGTAGCCCGACAGCAGCTCCCCCACCGAGCCGCGCAGCTCCAGGTGGGAGGAGATCCAGGGGTCGTCGGAGCGGCCGGACTTGACATACGCCCGGGCGGCGACGCCGTAGGCCGTATCGCGGTGCCACCTGCGCCCGAGTACCCGGCCGAGCTGTGACCTCGCCCCGTCCGCGACGACGAGGGTGCGGCACCGCAGCGTCGTCGTCCGGCCCGCCCGACGGCGCCCGCTCCCGTCGGCGAGGACGACGCCGGCGACCCGGGCGCCCTCCATCAGGACGTCGACGGCCGGGGCCGCCTCCAGGGGCCGGGCGCCGGCCCGGAGCGCCACCTGGCGGACCGCAGCGTCGAGCTCCAGCCGTGGCGCGGCACCGCCGAACCGGGGCAGGCTGCCACCGGGCCAGGGCAGGTAGAGCTCCTGACCGAACCCTGCCGCGCGCAGACCCCAGTTGACCGCCCGGCCCGCGAGCCACGAGCCCAGGCCGAGGGCGTGCAGCTCGGCGATCGCGCGCGGGGTGAGCCCGTCGCCGCAGGGCTTGTCGCGCGGGAACGTCGCGGCGTCGGCGAGGACCACCTCACGGCCGGCGCGGGCCAGCCAGGCAGCGGCGGCGCTGCCGGCGGGCCCCGCACCGACGACGAGGACGTCCGTCGCAGGGGGCGCGCTCACGATCCGCTCACCGCAGCAGTGTCACCGGGCGGTGTCCGCCGATGCCAGCCGGGTCCACCGGTCCGGCCCTCGCCCGGGAGAGGCGGGACACGGGTCGACGGCGGAGGGGGTGCCGGGTCGTGTCGTCGCGGTCGTGTCGTTCGGCGAACCGGTCGCCCCTCGTTGTGCGTTTCGGCTGCCATCGAGGTCGACTGCGGTGGATGGTTGCGCTGTGCTTACCTGTATGGGAGACGAGCCCGGCCCCGGCCCCGCCGGCCAGACCCCCACCCGCCGGCGGCTCGGGCTGCCCGAGGGCGTGGTGGCCTGCCTGTTCGACCTCGACGGTGTGATCACGCAGACGGCGACGGTGCACGCCGCGGCCTGGAAGGAGATGTTCGACGGCTTCCTGCGCCGGCGCGCGGACGGCCGCGGCGAGCCGTTCGTCCCCTTCGACGCCCAGGACTACGACCGCTACGTCGACGGCCGGCCCCGCGCCGACGGTGTCCGGAGCTTCCTGCGCTCGCGCGGCATCGAGCTCCCCGAGGGCTCGCCGGACGATCCGGCCGGGGCCGACACGGTCAACGGTCTGGGCAACCGCAAGAACGAGGTCGTGCAGCGCCGGATCCGGCAGGACGGTGTCGAGGTCTATCCCGGCTCGGTGAGGTATCTGGACGCCGTGCGGGGGCACGGCCTCCGGACGGCGGTGGTGTCGTCCAGCGCGAACACGCAGGAGGTCCTCCGGGCCGCCGGGCTGACGGACCTCTTCGACGCCCGCATCGACGGCGTCGTGGCACGCGAGCGGCACCTGCCCGGCAAGCCGCAGCCCGACACCTTCCTGGCCGGCGCCGCCGCGCTGGGGGTGCGTCCGGCGCAGGCGGCCGTCTTCGAGGACGCGCTGGCCGGCGTGGAGGCGGGGCGCGCCGGCAGGTTCGGCATCGTCGTCGGGGTCGACCGGGTCGGCCAGGCCGAGGCCCTGCGCGAGCACGGGGCCGACGTCGTCGTCCGGGATCTGTCCGAGCTGTTGGAGGAGACGGCGTGACCACTCAGGAGCTCTCGCTACCGGGGACTCGCCGGCGGCGCACCGCGCTCCGGCACGCGGCCTTCGTCGTCGAACCGTGGGCGGTCCGCGAGAAGGGGCTCGACCTCGACGTCCTGGCCCGCAGCGAATCGGTCTTCGCGCTGTCGAATGGGCACGTCGGGCTGCGCGGCAACCTGGACGAGGGCGAGCCGCACTCCCTGCCGGGGACCTACCTGAACTCGGTGTACGAGTACCGCCAGCTGCCGTACGCGGAGGCCGGATACGGCTATCCGGAGTCGGGGCAGACGGTCATCAACGTCACGAACGGCAAGATCCTCCGGTTGCTCGTCGACGACGAGCCGTTCGACGTCCGCTACGGCATGGTGATGGAGCACGAGCGAGTGCTCGACCTGCGAGCGGGGACCCTGTTCCGCGAGGTGTACTGGCGTTCGCCGGCCGGCCGGGCGGTCCGGATCCGCAGCACCAGGCTCGTCTCCTTCACCCACCGCTCCATCGTCGCGATCGAGTACGAGGTCGAGGCCGTCGAGGACGGCGCCCGGATCGTGCTGCAGTCCGAACTCGTGGCGAACGAGGAGGTGCCGGGGGCGGTCAACGACCCCCGGACGTCGGCCGTGCTCGGCTCCCCGTTGGAGGCGGTGGAGCACGACGCGGCGGGTCTGCGGCTGCAGCTCCAGCACCGCACCCGGCGCAGCGCGATCGGCGTCGCCGTCGCGGCCGACCACCTCGTGGAGTGCTCCGACGGGCTCGGCTTCTCGACGGCGTCGGAGATCCGCGACGACTGGGGCCGGGTGACCGTGACCTCGACCCTGCGGCCCGGCGACACCCTGAAGCTGACGAAGTTCGTGAGCTACGGGTGGTCCTCCGTGCGGTCCCGGCCGGCCCTGCGCGACCAGGTCGCCGCGGGCCTCACGGGTGCGCTGCACACCGGCTGGCAGGGCCTGCTCGACGATCAGCGCCAGTCCCTGGACCGGTTCTGGGAGGGCGCCGACGTGCTCGTCGAGGGCGACCCGGCGCTGCAGCAGGCCGTCCGGTTCGCCCTGTTCCACGTGCTGCAGAACAGCGTTCGTGCCGAGGAGCGGCCGATCGCCGCCAAGGGCCTCACCGGCCCGGGCTACGACGGCCACTGCTTCTGGGACACGGACTCGTTCGTCCTGCCCGTGCTCGTGCACACCTGGCCGGAGGCGGCGGGGGACCACCTGCGCTGGCGCCAGCAGACGCTCGGCAAGGCCCGGGAACGGGCGAAGACCCTCCACCTGCGCGGGGCCGCCTTCCCGTGGCGGACGATCAACGGCGAGGAGTGCTCGGGGTACTGGCCGGCGGGCACCGCCGCCTTCCACGTCAACGCGGACGTCGCCGACGCCGTGATCAGGTATCACGACGCGACCATGGACGACGAGTTCGACCACGACGTCGGAGTGGAGATCCTGGTCGAGACCGCGCGGATGTGGCAGTCGCTCGGCCACCACGACCGTGCCGGTGCCTGGCACATCGCCGGCGTCACGGGGCCGGACGAGTACAGCGCGATCGCGGACGACAACATCTACACGAACCTCATGGCCGAGCGGAACCTGCGGGCCGCGGTGGGTGCGGTGCGCAACTACCCCAAGCGGGCCGAGGATCTCGAGGTCACCGAGGACGAGGTGCGGGCCTGGGAACGGGCCGCCGACAACGTCGTGGTCCCGTACAACGCCGAGCTGGGCGTGCACGAGCAGTCGCGGGACTTCACCCGGCACGCGGTCTGGGACTTCGAGGGCACCCCGCCCGACACCTATCCGCTGCTGTTGCACTACCCGTACTTCGACCTCTACCGCAAGCAGGTCTGCAAGCAGGCGGACCTGGTGCTGGCCCTGCAGACACGCGGCGACCGGTTCACGCCGGCGCAGAAGGCCGCCGACTTCGCCTACTACGAGGCCGTCACCGTCCGCGACTCGTCGCTGTCGGCGTGCACCCAGGGCGTCATGGCCGCGGAGGTCGGCGCGCTCGACCTCGCCTACGCGTACGCCTGCGAGGCCGCGTTCATGGACTTGCACGACCTCGAGCACAACACCCGCGACGGGCTGCACATAGCCTCGCTCGCCGGCGCGTGGATCGCGATGGTGGCGGGGTTCGGCGGCATGCGCGACCACGACCACGGTCGGCTGGTGTTCGCCCCGCGGCTCCCGCCGGCCTTGACGAGGCTCTCGTTCACGATCCGTCACCTCGGGCGGCGGCTGCGGGTGACGACCGACGGGCGCGAGGCGACGTACCAACTGTTCGACCACGACTCGCAGGTGCGCATCCTGCACCACGGGAAGGAGATCGTCTGCCACTCCCGGGAACCGGTCACGGTGCCGGTGCCCCCGCCGCCCGAGCCGCCGGCGATCAGGCAGCCCCACGGCAGGCAGCCCCGGATGAGCCACCGTTGAGCACAGCCGGCGTGCCGGCGGTCCAGGCCCCGGCTCGCGCGCCGGGGGAATCTCCGATGGGATCGTTCCCGAAGGTTCCATCGACTCGAGCCGGAGGCCAAGCATGCCCACGCGTACCGCGACCACGACCTGGACCGGCGACCTGCAGAGCGGGTCCGGCGCCGTCGAGCTGTCGAGCTCGAAGGTGGGCAGCTACGAGGTGTCGTTCCCTCATCGCGCCGCCGACGAGGCCGACGGCGCGACCAGCCCCGAGGAACTCATCGCCGCCGCACACAGCTCCTGCTTCGCGATGGCGTTCTCGAACCAGCTCGCGCAGGCCGGCGGCGCCGACGCGCGGCTGACCGTGCGCGCCGACGTCACGCTGGGCGCCGACCCCGCCGGCGGCCTGCGGATCCGGACCAGCAGGCTCACCGTCCGGGGCAGCGTCGACGGGCTGGACAACGACGCCTTCGTCACGGCGGCGGAGGAGGCCAAGGTGGGTTGCCCGGTGAGCAAGGCGCTGGCCGGCACCGACATCCAGCTGGACGCCGCCCTCGGCTGACGGGTGGTCGCCGGGGCGAACCTGAACGGCGGCGGTTCAGGAGCGACGGTTCAGAGGAACCAGGGGCTCGCATAGGCGACGGCCCACGTCGCGGCGGGGTGGCCGGGGACCGCCCTGCGCCCGTACCCGCGTCGCGGGTCCGCCACGCGCAAGAGCACCCATCGGGCCTCGCTCGGGAGGGTCACCTCGGACCGGCTGACCTCCCCGATCACGGCCGGCACGCGTTCCAGCACCGTCACCTCGGGAGAGCGGCCCCCGACGGCGGCCGCGGACGTCACCAGTTGGAGCTCCACGTCACGACCGGAGTAGGCCGAGCCCGCGATGTCGACGGCGAGCTCGGCCACTCGGCGGCCCCGGTCCGGCGACGGCCACCGGGAGCCCATCCGCCGGCCGTCGAGCGTCGCGTCCAGCCGCAGGCCGACCTCCCGCGTGGCGAAGGTCCGCCGGTCGGTCAGCGCCTCCTGCACGCCCTCCCGGGAGTGCTCGCGCACCCACAATCCGGTCCGGCCGCGGCCGGCGAGCCCGAACGACGGGCCGTGCTCGTCGCTGCACCCCACCAGCCCGGGGCGCCAGCCGGCGTCCAGGCAGGCCACCAGCGCCGAGTCCGATCCACGCGGCCCGCCCAGGCCGAAGAGGTAGTCGTCCGCGCGGTTGAAGGCCTCGAGGGCGACCATCCGCGTGCTGAGGCCGGCGCTGTCGGCGTCCGGGGGGACCTCGAACGCCTCGTACAGGCCGCCCTCCCGGCCGGGGTGGTTGTAGCCGAACAGCGCCTTCTGCTCGCGGTCCGCGAGGAAGGCGAACAGCCCCGCCATCGATCCGGGTGTGCCGACGTCCACGTAGTCGTCGCTGAACCAGACGTTGACGTGGCCCAGCCAGGGCTCGGTCCATTCGAAACCGCGGATCGCGGTGAACGTCCCCGGGACGTCGACGGCGTCGGCCAGCTCGCCCGTGCGGACCCAGCCCGCCTCGTCGAACGATCGGGGCATCATCCGGGCGACGGCCAGGGCCTCGGCATCGGGGTACTGATGCAGGCCGAGCTCGTCCCGGCGGGAGCGCGGGATGGACGCGTGGTCGGTCAGGGCGGCGACGTCCAGGCCGGCCTCCCGCATCTGCCGGTAGGCGGCCTCCGGGCTGCCGGCGCCGTCGGAGAGCGTCGTGTGGTTGTGGAGATCGCCGACGACGAGGAATGGACCAGAGGGCTCCAGCCGGGAGCGCCGCCAGCCGTCCGTCGAGGTGCTCATCGTCGTCGACGCTACCCCGCCGGCCGCTCGCCGACCCGCCGGACGATCCCGGCGGGGCGCGGGCGGCGTCAGCGGGCGGCGTCAGCGGACGGCGTCAGCGGGCGGCGGCGAGCGTCGATGCGGGCAGGTCGTCGGCCGCGGGGCGAGGCCCGGCGAGGATCTGGGCAAGGCTGCGCCCGCGGGCCATCGACAGCTCATCGCCCAGGCAGGAGGCGTCGCGCTGCAGGTCGACGCCCCCGCGGATCTGGAAGTGTTCCAGGACGCGGTGGGCGGACGCGGCGGTGTCGTCGTCGAGGACGTCGCCCGACTGGAGCAGTGCGAGGCGCGCCAGGGCTTCGCCGATCCGGCGGCGCAGGGTCTCGTCGACGGCGATCAGGGCCTCGATCTCGCCGGCGTGGCGACGGAGCATGCGCTCCCAGCGCAACCCGACCAGGCTTCCGCCCAGCTCCTCATGGAGGCGCTGCGTCGCCCGGCGCTGCTCCTCGTCGATCCCCAGCATCGTGATCCCCTTGCCGATCTCGGGCCCGGCCGGTCGACCGGGCGACACAAGACGAGAACGATACGCCCGTCGGTCTCCTTGAGTGACCGTTTCCTAACCGTGAGCAAGGATCAGGCGTTCGGCCGACACTGTGACGCCGGTTGACCGGTTGACCGGGTGTCGGTGGGGGTCACACTCGCCGCCGGTCGTCATCGACCGCCAGGCCCCGTCTCCCCAGGCTGCGGCCGCGGCTGGAGCCGGCCTCTCAGCCCGCCACGACGTCCTGACCCGACACCGTCACGGGCACGGGCGCCAGCGGCGCCTGCGCCGGCCCACGGAGCACCTCCCCGGTGAAGGCGTCGAACACCGAGCCGTGGCAGGGACAGTC
>DATKNA010000270.1:0-11279 GCA_035541595.1 Kineosporiaceae bacterium
CTGCGATCCAGGACATCGGCAGCACGGCCACGGCACTTGAGCGGTCATGCTCGACCGGCCGGCCGACGTGTGGTGGCGCCGAGGGGCCGGGGTGCGGTGGCGTGGCGGCGGCGCGACCTGGCACCGGTGACCGCCGGCGCCGTCAGGGCAGGTTGGTCAGCAGCCCCTCGGTGCCGAGCACGGCCGGACCGGCGAGCTCCGCGGCCACGCCGCGCACGGAGTCTCCCTCCGGGAGGGTCACCCGGAGGCGTCCGCCGGGGACGTCGACGGTCCACACGGCGGGTGCTGCGGCGCCACCCCAGGCGCGGGCGGCGATCGCCGCAGCGACGACCCCGGTGCCGCAGGACCGGGTCTCCCCCACGCCGCGCTCGTGGACGCGCATGGCGAGGTGGCCGACCCGGGCGCTCGCGTCGTGCAGCGGGACGACGAGCTCGACGTTGGTGCCCTCGGGCGGGGTGGGTCGGACCACCGGCGGCCTGGAGAGGTCAGCCGCGGCGAGCTCCCCGGTGTCGGGCAACGCGACCACCGTGTGCGGGTTCCCGAGATCGATCGACAGGCCGGGCAACGGCGCCCAGGGCACCCCGACCGGAACCCTGCCGATCTCCACGATGCAGTCCCGGCCGTCCACGACGGCGTCCTCGCCCCCGACCACCGCCCAGGCGCCCAGGTCCGTCACGTAGTGCCCACCCTCGCGGCGAACATGTTTGACGCCCGCGCGGGTCCCGATGGCCACGACGTCGCCGTCGTGGAGCCGCGCGAGGCCGGCGGCGCCGAGGTAGGCGGCGAAGACCCTGGTCCCGTTGCCGCACATCTGGGCGGTGGACCCGTCGGCGTTGCGGTAGTCCATGAACCATTCGGCGTCATCCGCGGGTGCGGCGCCGTCGGGCACGGCCGCGCTGCGGACGACCCGGATGAGGCCGTCGGCGCCGAGCCCGGCGTGCCGGTCGCACAGCGCGGCGACGGTGGCGGGCGACAGCTCGAGCGTGCCGTCCGGGTCGAGGAGCAGCACGAAGTCGTTCTCGGTTCCGTGTCCCTTGACGAAGGGGACCTCGCTCGCTGCGCTCCGCACGCAGATCAGGGTAGGCGTGGCGGCCGGCCCGACGGTGCGGGGCGCCTGGCCTGATCGGCGTCGCCAGTGGCGAGGGCGACGACGCGGTCGGGGAGAGCGGGCGTGTCGAACGGCAGCCAGACGACCCGCTGGTCCCGGCGGAACCAGGACTCCTGGCGGCGCGCGAACCGGCGGGTGGCGAAGATCGTCTCTGCCTTCGCCTCGGGCTCGGTGAGCTGCCCGGCGAGCATCCGCAGCACCTGCGCGTACCCCAGCGCCCGCGACGCGGTGCGGCCGGCGCGCAACCGGTTCGGCCCGAGCGCCCGCACCTCGTCGACGAACCCGTCGCACCACATCCGCTCGACGCGGGCGGCGATCCGGGCGTCGAGGATCTCGCGCGGGACGTCGAGGCCGACCTGGACGGCCGGCCGCGCGTACGCACGGTCCGGGAGGGTGGCCCGGAACGGTCCGCCGGTGATCTCGTTGACCTCGAGGGCGCGCACCACCCGGCGGCCGTTGGTGGCCAGGATGGCCGCTGCCGCCTCGGGGTCACGAGCGGCCAACCGGGCGTGCAGGGCGGCCGCTCCGGCCGCGGCCAGCTCCTGCTCGAGGCGGGCGCGCACCGCGGGGTCGGTCGGCGGGATCTCCAGACCCTCCAGAACCGCGCGGACGTAGAGCCCGGATCCGCCGACGAGGATGGCGCGCCTCCCCCGGGCCGCGATCGCGTCGAGCACGGCCGACGCGGCGCGCTGATAGTCGGCCACGTTCGCGTCGTCGCCGATGTCGAGGACGTCGATCAAGTGGTGCGGCACCCCGCGGCGCTGATGGGTGGTGGGCTTCGCCGTGCCGACGTCCATCCCCCGGTAGAGCTGGAAGGAGTCGGCGTTGACGATCTCGGCGCCGGTCCGGAGGGCGACCTCGACGGCCAGAGCCGTCTTGCCGGACGCGGTGGGCCCGACGACCGCGAGGACGGGGAGCGGGTCCACCATCCTCAGGCCCGGCGCAGGGCCGGCATCCCCAGGAGGACACCGTCGGATCGCCGGCCGGCCGGCGCGGCGGGGCGGCCGCCCATGCCTGCCGACTCCGTGGCGCGCGCCGCGCGTCGGCGCTGCTCCCAGGCGTCCCCCGCGCGGGTGCGCCTGACGGCGAAGGCCCCACCGGTCAGGGCGGCGTCCGCGACGAGGTGGTGCGGAGCGCCGTAGGTGACCTCGACCGTGATGACGTCGCCGGGCCGGGGGGCGGTGGCCGCCGGCAACCCGGGCGGCACGGCGAAGTGCACGAGACGATTGTCCGGGGCCCGGCCGGTGAGGCGGGCGGTGGCGCCGTCCTTGCGACCCTCGCCCTCCCCGACGAGCACCTCGACGGCGCGACCCTCCTGGCGACGGTTCTCCCGCCAGGAGATCCCCTCCTGCAGGGCCAGGAGGCGTTCGTAGCGTTCCTGGACGACGGCCTTCGGTATCTGGTCGGGCAGCGCGGCGGCCGGCGTGCCGGGACGGGGGGAGTACTGGAAGGTGAACGCCTGGGCGAACCGGGAGGTGGCGACCACGTCGAGCGTGGCCTGGAAGTCGGCCTCGGTCTCCCCGGGGAACCCCACGATGACGTCGGTGGAGAGCGCGGCGTCCGGGATCGCCGCCCGGACCCGCTCGACGATGCGGAGGAAGCGCTCGGCGCGGTACGAGCGCCGCATCGCCCTGAGGATGCGGTCGGAGCCGGACTGCAGCGGCATGTGCAGCTGCGGCATGACGTTCGGCGTGAGGGCCATCGCCTCGACGACGTCCTCGGTGAACGCGGCCGGGTGCGGGCTGGTGAACCGGACCCGCTCGAGCCCATCGACCCGCCCGCAGGCGCGCAGCAGCTTCGCGAACGCGCCGCGGTCGCCGAACTCGACGCCGTACGTGTTGACGTTCTGCCCGAGGAGCGTGATCTCGATGGCGCCATCGGCGACGAGCGCCTCGATCTCGGCGAGGATCTCGCCGGGGCGTCGGTCCCTCTCCTTGCCGCGCAGGCTGGGGACGATGCAGAACGTGCAGCTGTTGTTGCAGCCGACGCTGATCGAGACCCAGGCGGCGTGGACGGACTCGCGCCGGGTGGGCAGCGTGGACGGGAACACCTCGAGCGACTCCAGGATCTCGACCCGGGCCTCGTCGTTGTGCCGGGCCCGCTCGAGCAGCGCGGGGAGCGAGCCGATGTTGTGGGTGCCGAAGACCACGTCGACCCATGGAGCCCTGCGAAGGATCGTGTCCCTGTCCTTCTGGGCGAGGCAGCCGCCGACGGCGATCTGCATGCCGGGCGTGCCGGCCTTGACCGATGCGAGGTGACCGAGGTTGCCGTAGAGCTTGTTGTCCGCGTTCTCTCGGACCGCGCAGGTGTTGAACACGACGACGTCGGGCCGCCGGCTGCCCTCGGCGCGCACGTAGCCGGCGGCTTCGAGCAGACCTGCGAGCCGCTCCGAGTCGTGCACGTTCATCTGGCAGCCGAACGTGCGCACCTCGTAGGTACGTACCGTGCCCTGGGTGGTCGTCGTCATGGCGGTCACCAGGGTACGTCGGCGGCCCGGAGGTCGGGTCCGCACCGGGGGCCGTGGTCGGCCTCTCCTGGCGGGACGCGCCCCCGTCGGTGCGGGGGCCGCGTCGCCCGTCAGTGCGGGGCGAGGTCGGCCGGACGCCGACGGCGCGCGCTGAGCCGGCCCTGCGTGAGGAGGACGCCGAGAATCACGATCAGCGCGCCTGCGGGCTCGTTCCAGGTGACCTGCTCGCCGAGGACGAGGGCGCCGGCGACGACGCCGACCAGCGGGGTGAGGTAGGTGACCGTCGAAGCGTTGGTCGCGCCCCACCCGGCGACGACGTTGGTGTTCCAGACGTAGGCGAGTCCGGTGCCGAGGACGCCGAGGGCGAGGATCGCGGCGGTCACCCCGCCGGTGAGGTGGACCGGTTGAGCGGCGACGACCGGCGCGAGCAAAAGCATGATCAGCGCGCCGAGGCCGACCTGCCCGGTGGCGACGGCGAGCGAGGGCAGCCTGCGGGGAGCGATGAATCGACGCAGGTGCACGAAGGCGATGCCGTAGCAGAGCGTCGCGAGCAGGCAGGCGACGTCGCCGAGGAGCCTGCTCTCGCTGCTCGTGGTCGCCTCCGTCGCCGCTGCCGTCACGGACCAGGGGCTGAGCACGATCAGGACGCCGGCGAAGCCGGTCGCCAGCCCGGCCAGCCGCGTCGGCGTGGGGCGCTCCTGCGGGAGCGCCGCCAGGGCGACCAACGTCGTCATGAGCGGTGTCGTGGCGTTGAGGATGCTCGCGACGCCGGAGGTGACGTGCTGCTCGGCCCAGGCGAAGAGCAGGAACGGCGCAACGCAGAGCAGGACGGAGACGACCAGGAGGTGGCCCCAGACGGCACGCTCACGGGGGAGGCGCTGCCCGGCCAGCGCCGAGGCGGCCAGGAGCGCGAGGGCGCCGGAGGTCACCCGGCCGAGGACGACCTGACCGGGAGAGAGGCCTTCGAGGCCGATCTTGATGAACAGAAAGCTCGATCCCCAGACGACGGCGAGGGCGACGAACTGGACCGCTACAGATCTCGCCGGCCATGCCGCCCGGGTGCCCTCCGCCACGTGTGCCTCCTCGGTCGGACACCGCCGACCGGCGTCGCCCTGAGGACAACGGTCGGTGGCATCCGCCCGTGAGGTCGGCGCAGTCGATCTCAACCGTCCGGGTCGTCGTTCGCGATCACACTGAGGAGGTCGGCCTGCGGGTCGAGCTCGGCACCGCGACGTTCGGCGAGGACCTCGCGGACGGCCCTTGCCGCGACGGCCGGCCCGTAGCCCTTGCGGGCGAGCATGCCCAGCAACCTGCGCGTTCGACGTTCAGCGGCCTCGCCTGCCCTGCCGCTGGCCGTGGCTGAGAGTCGTCGCCGGACCAGCATCCGTGCCGTTCCGAGCTCGTCGTCGAGCTCCGGGTCGTCGAGCGTCGTGGTCACGAGCTCACCGTCGATCCCGCGCTGTCGCAACTCGTGGGAGAGCGCGCGCCGGGAGAGGCCGCGGCCCGCCTGGCGGGTCCGCGCCCATTGCCGCGCGAACTCGGCGTCGTCGACGAGCCCGAGATCCTCGAACCGGTCGAGGGTCGCGGCGGTGATGTCGCCCGGAACTCCGGCGACGGCGAGGGCGTCGGCCAGCTGGGCCCTTGTCCGGGGAGCGGCCGTCAGCTTGCGAAGAACGATCGCTCGGGCGACGGACTCGGGATCGGCATCCGGAGTGAGATCAGCCGGCGAGTCCGGGACGGGCGCGTCGTGACCTCGAGAAGACGAGGGGCGGCGACCCGGTCGTGCGAGCTCGCCGCGCCCTCCTGGCGTTGCCGGCACGTCAGAAGTCGACGTCCGGAGAAGCCGGCGGCGTGTCGAGGCGCGGCCCGACGCCGAGCTTCTCCTTGATGCGCTTCTCGATCTCGTCGGCGAGGTCGGGGTTGTCCCGCAGGAACGAGCGGGCGTTCTCCTTGCCCTGCCCGAGCTGGTCGCCCTCGTAGGTGTACCAGGCTCCCGACTTGCGGACGAAGCCCTGCTCGACGCCCATGTCGATGAGCCCGCCCTCACGGGAGATGCCACTGCCGTAGAGGATGTCGAACTCTGCCTGCTTGAACGGCGGGCTCACCTTGTTCTTGACGACCTTGACCCTGGTGCGCGAGCCGACCGGCTCCGACCCGTCCTTGAGGGTTTCGATGCGCCGGACGTCGAGCCGGACCGAGGCGTAGAACTTGAGCGCACGGCCACCCGTCGTGGTCTCGGGGCTGTTGTGCACCATGATCCCGTCGGCGAAGTAATTGTGCGATCCCTCGACCTCGATGTCGTATCGGCTCACGGGCTCGTCGTGGTGCTTGGCCTCGACGGACACGACGCGGCTCGGCATCGGCTGGATCTCAGGGCCGACGAAGACCGGCTCGACGGAGAACCTCCCGCGGTGTCGAGGAAGAAGCTTGTACTCCATCGAGGGGTGGACACAGGGAGCGATCAGTGCGTGCAGGGCATCCGTCGAGGCTGCCGTGAAGGTCAGGTGGGCCACCTTCCCTGCGCCCCGCTTCGAGAGGCGAGCCTCGAGGCCGAAGTGATCCCGCAGATGCACCTGCAGGCGCCTCTGGCTACCCTCGCTCAGGGCCTGAACGCAGATCTGCGACCTGCCTGATCCTCCTGCGGTTCGCTGCTGGAGACCCCCCGAGCGCGGGCCGAACGAGCCGTCGTCCATGTACCAGATGGCGAGCGCCAGGGGAGCCAAGGCCTTGAGATAATCCCAGGACAGGTGCTTCTTGCCGTCGCCCCAATAGACCACCTCGCGCAGGTCGGCGAGTTCAGGCAGAGGGGTCCAGTCGATATGCACGGACTGATCAGGGCGAATGGTTCGGCGCTGCGGGATGTTCCCGAGGAGCAGGGCTTTCCAGTCGATGTAGGCGGTCTGCTCCTCTCCGTGCCCCATGCGAAGGCGCGGACCGCCGTCGGCAGCCATAGGCGGGGTGAGCGTGGCATCACCCATCAGACCACCCAGGACAACCTGCAACTGCTCGCTGCTCAGCCTCTTCGGCTGTGACGTGATGATACGGTCGCCTGGCAGCAGCTCGCCAGCCTCTCGCCATCCCCCCGGGGTCATCACCAAATGGTTGCTCGTGAGCTCGAGTGTTTCCTTGGCGTCATGCTCCCCCCCGGCTCCCCCCGGGCGAACACTGATCCGCAGGAAATGCTGGGCCGGTCCGTTGTCGAACCAGTTGACAACCCGCCGGGGCTCGATACGTCCGGAGTCCGGGATGTAGCTCAGGACCTCGACCGCCTCGCGCGAGTCGACGATCTCACCGATCTTCCGGCGCCTGCCGTCGGCCAGCAGAACTTGCGAGTCATACGTCACGCACCCGAACATCACTCCTATCTTCTCCCGCAGCTGATTGATGAAGACGGCGGTCGTCCCGGAATTGTTCAGGGCACCGGTTATCTTGCGCAACGCCTGGGACATGAGGCGGGCTTGGAGGCCGACGTGGCTGTCCCCCATCTCGCCCTCGATCTCGGCCCGCGGAACCAGGGCCGCGACGGAGTCGATGACGATGATGTCGAGCGCGCCGGAGCGGATGAGCATGTCGGCGATCTCGAGCGCCTGCTCCCCGGTGTCCGGCTGGGAGACGAGCAACGCGTCGGTGTCGACGCCGAGCTTCTTGGCGTACTCGGGGTCGAGGGCGTGCTCGGCGTCGATGAACGCCGCGATCCCCCCCGCCCGCTGCGCGTTCGCCACGGCGTGCAGAGCGACCGTCGTCTTGCCCGAGGACTCCGGGCCGAACACCTCGACGATGCGCCCGCGGGGCAGGCCGCCGATGCCGAGCGCGACGTCGAGGGCGATCGAGCCGGTGGGGATGACCTCGATCGGAGGCCGGGTGTCCTCCCCCAGGCGCATCACCGACCCCTTGCCGAACTGGCGGTCGATCTGCGCGAGAGCAGTCTCGAGCGCCTTCTCGCGATCTGCGGGTGCGGGCATGTGGTCACCTCTGGAACGGGCGTTGGTGGAACGCCGTGCGGACGGTGTGGTCGGAGGAGTCGTGGCCGGAGGTCCGGCCGCTCGGGCTCTGGTCATCACCCACGACGCTAGAGGCCCCCACCGACATTGCCGATGGTCGCGACCGGACCTGTGGACGGCGGGACTCGCCCCGACGCTGTGGACGACACTAGTCCCGAACACGTGTTCGAGCCGTCACGACACGCCAGCAGGTTCCCGTGACCCTGCGTGCCCTACCTGCGCGCTCCATCGCCGACGTCGCCACGACGCGGCCGCCGGGTGGTCCCGGCCCGGTCCCGACGGGCCATGACGCCGAGCGCGCGGGCGAGCACGGTGGTCGCCAGCACCTCGCGATGACGGTCGAGGTGCCCGCAGCCGCCCGGGGTGAGCCGGACCAGCGTGCGACGCCGGTCGTCCGGGTCGGACTGGCGCTCGAGCAGCCCCTTGGCCTCGAGGTGCGTCACGATGTCGCTGACGACGGACTGCGCCCGGTCGAGGTGCCGAGCCGCTCGTCGTCGCCCGTGCCGGAGAGCGTTTCGACCTCGGCCGTCCATCGTCGATCCCGACGGATCTCGATCCGACCCGCGCGGTCGCTCAGGGTCAGGACAGCAATGTCCGGTCCAGCCGCCGGGCCGCCACCAGGATCCCGATCAGGCCCAGGACGACGAGGTAGGCCACGTGGTTCACCGTCGTCCAGCTCACCATGCCCAGCGCGAGCTCGCGTGCCAGGGCGACGCCCTGGTAGAGCGGAGTGATCTGGATCAACCAGCGGATCGACTCGGGGTAGGTCGACAGCGGGTAGAACGTCGCCGAGAACAGGAACATCGGCAGGACCGCGAGCTGGACCAGGTCGAGGTCCTGCCAGCTGCGCATGTAGGTGGTCGCCGCCATGCCGACACCGGCGAATGCCAGCCCGATGAGCAGCGCCGCAGGCAGGGTCAGGACGGCCCACCACGACGTGACGGTGCCCGCGAGGGCCATCACCAGGAGGAACATGGCCGCGTAGGCCGACCCTCGAAGCAGCGCCCAGGTGACCTCGCCGACGGCCACGTCGCGTGGGCCGAGCGGCGTCGCGAGCACGGAGTCGTACAGCCGTGCGTACTTCAGCTTGAAGAAGACGTTGCCGGTGGTGTCGAAGACGGCCCCGTTCATCGCGGACGAGGCCAGCAGCGCAGGGGCCACGAACACCGCGTACGGCACGACGGTCCCGCCGCCGGCGTCGACGCTCCCCACCACCGTGCCCAGCCCGACACCGAGCGAGAAGAGGTAGAAGACGGGCTCGAAGAAGCCGCTGACGATGGTCGGCCAGAAGGTACGGACCGACCTGCCGTTGCGTTCGACGAGCATCCGCGCCATGCCCGCCCCGGCGGGGATCGGGAGGGCTCGTACGATCGGCTGCGCCCATGATCGGGTCGCGTTGCTCACGAGACCAACCTCGACCGGTACGCCCGGACCGCGACCAGCAGGCCGACGCCGAGCCACAGTGCGAGGTAGGCACAGTGCCCGGCGATCTCCCCCCAGTCGGGCCGCCCCAGCGTCAGCTGGCGGACGGCGGTGGTCCCGTGCCACAGCGGCGTCGCCCAGGCGATCGGCTGGAGCCAACCGGGCAGCTGGGTGACCGGGAAGAAGGTACCCGCGAACAGGAACATCGGGATGATCCCGAACCGGAACAGCAGGTTGAAGTTGCCGTCGTTGTCCTGCCGGGCCGAGAAGGCCATGATCGTCGGCGCATGGGCGGCGCCGCACAGCACGGCGACGAGCGCCCCGACCACGGCCAGTGGCCACGCAAAGGCGCCGAGCACGGCCGCGACCGCGGTGAAGGCGGCGCAGGCGAGGGTGATCCGCACCAGGATGAACGTCGCGTGCCCGAGGACGAGGTCCACGGTCCCCAGTGGCGCGGCGAGCATCGCGTGGTACTGCCGCTGCCACTTGACGGCTCCCATCACCGGATAGCTCGCTTCGCCGGCCGCGGTCTGCATGGCCGTCGCGGCGAGCAGCCCCGGCGCTACGAACTCGACGTACGGAACTCCACCGATGCCGCCGCCTGACCGGTTCACCAGCGTGCCCAGACCGAAGCCCAGCGCACCCAGGTACAGCAGCGGCGCGAGGAAGCTCGAGATGGCGCTCCCGAGCCATGTCCGGCGGTAGACCGTGAGCCAGTACGCGAAGGCCCGGCCGAAGAGAGCGCCAGGTCGCGGGTCCTGCGGGAGAACGCTGAGGTGCGCCGTCGGGACGGCGGTGTCGACGTGCGCGCTCTCGCCGAGGGGCGTGGCCCGGGTCTCGGACATCCCCGGCTGCCCTCAGTCCACCAGCGTACGGCCGGTCAGCCGCAGGAAGACGTCCTCGAGGGTGGCCCGCCGGACCAGCAGGGACAGCGGGTGCAGGCCTCGGGCCACGACCGCCTCGGCCGCGGCGTCGCCGTCGTCGGTATAGACGAGCAGCCGGTCGGGCAGCACCTCGACCCGCTCACCCAGGCCGTCGGCGTCCGCCGCGAACGGCGCATGGTCGTCCGCCGGGAAGCGCAGCTCCAGCACCTCCCGCGTGGACCACTGGGCGATCAGCGACCGCGGGCTGCCTTCGGCGACGATCCGGCCGCCGTCCATCACCACCAGGCGGTCGCACAACTGCTCGGCCTCGTCCATGTAGTGCGTGGTCAGCACGAGCGTGACGCCCTGCCGTTTGAGCCGGAACAACCGGTCCCACAGGACGTGCCGGGCCTGCGGGTCGAGCCCGGTGGTCGGCTCGTCCAGCAGCAGGATGTCGGGGTCGTTGACCAGGGACCGCGCGATCGTCAGGCGGCGCTTCATGCCGCCTGACAGCGGCTCCACCCTGCTGTCGGCACGCTCGGTCAGCTGGGCGAACTCGAGCAGCTCGTCGGCCTTCGCCCGTGCCTGCGCCCGGGGAATGCCGAAGTACCGGGCGTAGACGATGACGTTCTCCCGGACCGTGAGTTCTTCGTCGAGGGTGTCCCGCTGCGGCACGACGCCGAGCCTCGCCCTGATCCGCGGCCCGTCCCGCCGCGGATCGAGCCCCAGGACGGACAGCCCGCCCCCGCTCGGCGGCGACACGCAGCCGATCATCCGCATCGTCGAGGACTTGCCCGCGCCGTTGGGGCCGAGGAAGCCGAAGGCCTCGCCCCGGTGGACCTCGACGTCGATCCCGTCGACCGCGGTGAAGTCGCCGAACGTCTTCGTCAGCCCGCGAGCCTCGATGAGCACCGGGGCGTGCTCGAGGGCACCTGCGCCGGCCGCGGCCGCCGCCACGACCGCGCCCCCTGTGCCCTGGTCCGTCATGGTGACGACCCTACGAGGCGGCACAGACAGTCTCGACCCGATAATCCCGGCCGTCGACGGGACGCTCAGCGGGCCCGGCCCCGCGCCCGGGCCGACTCCTCCGGCCCCCACCAGCGCTCCCTCGGCACCTCGAGGTCGTGGGCGAGGGCCAGCCAGACGTCGCGCGGCTGCTCACCCGCCGCCAGCGCCTGCTCGGCTGTCCGGTGCCCGAGGGCACCGATGACGTGGTCCCGCACCAGGGTCCGCCCCCGGGCGGGGCCGAACTCGCCGTCCACCAACCCCCAGAACTCGCTCAGCCGCACCCCGCGAGCATCGCACGCAGGGTTGGCGCCGGCCCCGGCCGCCCCCGCGCGGGTGTGTCGGTGGGGCGAGCGACAATCCCGCCATGGCGCACCGACGCTCCGAGTCGTCGCCGGACCCGGGGTCCGGCG
>DATKNA010000271.1:0-24678 GCA_035541595.1 Kineosporiaceae bacterium
GACCCGGACGGCCCCCGCCCGGTCGACGCCGAGATCCCGCCAGGCCCCCCGCACCGGCGTGGGCTCGGGCAGAGCCGTCGGGCCCTTGCCGGCCGAGTCGCCGGCCGAGTCGCCGACCGAGTCGCCGGCGAAGTCGCCGGCCGAGTCGCCCGGCGGGCCGTCCACGGCCCGGCTCAGGTCGGCGAAGTCCCGGTCGTAGCCCAGGGACTCCAGCGCCACCCCCAGGGTGGGGTCGACCAGCCCGGCGGTGTCCTCGGCCGCCGCGACCGCGATCTCCAGGGCGGCGACGAGCAGCGGATCGACCCGTACCCAGGCCCCGGCGCCGCGATTGGCCCGGACGAGGTCGGAGTCGGGCCGGAACCTGCTGCAGGCGGCGTCGACCGCCGACAGCACCTGGTCCGCCTCCGCCCGGGCCGCCCTCAGCCGGTCCGCCCGCGCCACCACGAGCTGGGCGTACGTGCCCAGCGCCGACCAACGGTCGGCGGCGTAGGCGGCGGCCTCGGCGGTCAGGGTCACGAGCCGGTGGACGACACGGGCGGGGGCGCGGGGGTGGTGCTCGCGACCGGGGGCGCCGTCGGTGCCGTCGGCGCCGCCGTCGGGCCCGCTGCGGGCGGCGTGGTCGGCCTCGTCGCCGGGGCGGCCGTGGGCGCCGTGACCGGTGCGCCCGACGCCACCGGGGACGGCGGCGTGCTCGTCGACGGCGACCTGCGCCCCGTCCGTGCGGTGGCCGCCGACGTCCGCGTCGGGACGGGGCCGCGGGAGACCTGCGAGCGGCTGGCGGCCGTGTCGGCCACGGCCGGAGACCGCGTCCCGTAGACGTGCGTGGTCGCCCTCGGGGTGCCGGAGGTCTGCGGGGTGCCGGCACCGGCCCCGGCGGTGGCGTGCCGGGCGGCGTCACGCTCGCTGGTCTCGTGTGCGGCCGCGACGGTGGCCGCCCCGGTCGCGGCGACCGCGGACACCGTGACGAGACCGGTGACAGCGGAGAGCCGGCGCAGCGCGCGGTCGCGGGCCTGCGGCGTCAGCCTGCGCAGGCTGCGGCGCGTCCGACGGGTCGGGCGGTTCATCGGGACATGGTGCTGAGCCTTGGGTGAAGTGACGATCAGTGTCTCGTCAAGGAGGGATCAAGTCCGTTGAGCCGCCGGTCAGGTGTCGGCACGTCCGAGGACGAGGCGGACCAGCGCTCCACCGAGCCGCGATCGGCCCAGCTCGAGGCTCCCGCTGCTGGCGAGCGCGGCCCGTCGCACGATGTCGAGCCCCAGCCCCGTCGAGCCCTTGTTCGACGTGCCGCGGGTGATGACGTCGATCGAGGGCAGGCCGGGGCCGGCGTCCTCGACGGTGAGGACGACGGCGCCGTCCGCCCGTGGGACGACCCAGATCTCCACCGGCGTCCCGTCGTCGGTGTGCTCGAACACGTTGTCGATGAGGACGTCGACGACGTCGGCGAGGTCGGCGGCGTCCAGGCGGGCCCGCAGCGGCCGGTCGGGCAGGGCCAGCCGGAGCGGCCGGCCCTGGTCCTCGGCGAGGGCGGACCAGAAGGCGACCCGCTCGGCCACGACGCGGCCGACGTCGCAGGAGCCGGAGGCCTGCCCGGAGCGCGACGGGCGGCGGGCGTCGTGGACGATCGCGTCGATCGTGCGCTCGAGCTGGGTGACGTGCACGCGCATCCGCTCCGCGACCTCGGGATCGTCGACGAACTCGGTGTCGAGCCGCAAGGCGGTGACCGGCGTCCGGAGCCGGTGGGAGAGGTCGGCCACGGCGTCCCGCTCGCTGGCGAGCAGCTGGCGGATCCGGGCGGCCAACCGGTTGAGGGCGGATGCGAGCGCGACGACCTCCCGCGGGCCTCGTTGCGGCACGCGCTCGTCCAGCGGACCCTCCCGCATCCGGTCCGCGGCGGCGGCGAGGTCGTACAGGGGCGCCGTGATGCGCCGGCCCAACCGGTCGGCCGCCAGGACGGCGACGACGAGCACGACGAGGGCGAGACCGGCGACGATCGCGACCGCCCTGGCCGCCCCTTGGTGGAGCAGCGGCTCGCCGACCTCGGCGCGGGAGACGAAGGCGTCGCCGTCATCGGCGACGGCCATGCTGTAGACGACGGCCGAGGTGCCGCGGCGGGTGGAGTTCTGCTTGGTCTTGATCACCTCCTGGACGTGGGGGTCCCGGATGGCGACCCCCGCGACGGGGCTGCCGTCCGGGCCGTACAGCGAGAGCACGACGCCCGGTCGCGTGCGCACCAGCTCGGCCAACTGCGCGTTCACCGCCGGACCGGGCGGCGTCGCGTCATGCCCGTCGGCCGTTGCGACCGCGACCGTCAGCAGGGTCTGGGACGCCGAGGCCGCCGCCGCGATCGCGCGGTCCTCCGCGAGCGTGCGCAGGAGCAGCGCGAGCGGGATGAGCAACGCGAGCACCACCGCCGACGTGATGGCCGCGACGAGGAGAGTCAGCCGCCTGCGCACGCGGCAGCGGCCTCAGACGTTGGCCGGGGCCGCCAGGCGCACGCCGACCCCCCGGGTGCTGTGCAGGTAGCGGGGCTCGGCCGCGCTCTCGCCCAGCTTCCGGCGCAGCCAGGAGAGGTGGACGTCGACGGTGCGGTCGCCCCCGCCGTAGGGCTGTCGCCAGACCTCGGCGAGCAGGTCACGCTTGCTCACCACCTCGCCGGCCCGCTGGGCCAGGGCCAGGAGCAGGTCGAACTCCTTGCGGGAGAGCTCCAGCGGGCGTCCCTCGAGGGCGGCCGTCCGGGTCCGGGCGTCGACGACGAGGTCCCCCACGGTGATCGGCCCCTCCGCCCGCGGCGACCCGCTGCGACGCAGCACGGCCCTGATCCGGGCCTCCAGGTGTTCGGCGCCGAACGGTTTGGTGACGAAGTCGTCCGCACCCGCGTCCAGGGCCTTGACGATGTCGGCGTCGTCGTCCCGGGCGGTGACGACGATGACCGGGACGTCGCTCACCGACCGCATCATGGTGAGGACCTGGACTCCGTCGACGTCGGGCAGGCCGAGGTCGAGCAGCACGACGTCGGGACGGTCGTCGATCACCGACTGCAGGCCCGGCAGGCCGGCCGGCTGCCAGTGCACGGCGTGCCCCCGCTCCGTGAGGGCACGGCTCAGCGCCGATCGGATCCCCGAGTCGTCCTCGACGAGCAGGATGACAGCCACAGACGGGACGGTACGCCCTGGAGGTCGTCCGGCGGGAAGGGGACCGGTCCGCCCCCCGGGCCCCAAGGGCGGCGGCGTGTCGCGCCACCACGGCCTAGAGTCGTGCCGCGGCCCGTTCCCCGGAGGTGGTCCCGTGCGTGTCGTCCGGCTGCTGGCCGGGACGGTCGCCTGGGCCCTCGCGGTGGCCGGTGCGGCCTGGGTCTCGTGCGCCGCCATCGAGTCGGCGGGGCATCCGGTGGGTGCCCCGCCGAGCGTGGTCGACCTCGACCCGGTCCCGGCGGCCGGGGCGGCGGGATCCGTCGCCGGTGACGGTGCCGCGTGGGGGGAGGTGTCGGCCGACTGCCTCGGCGTCGAGGTCGAGGACTGGGTGGTGCGGCCGGCGGTCGGCTGGACGACGGACACCCAGCGGGACGGGGACGCCCTCGAGGTCCGGCTGGCCGACGGGTCCAGCGATCTCGTCGAGGTCCGCGTCACCTGCCGGGGCGGGCGTCCGACGTTCGACACGCGGACGTCCGGGCCGGCCCCTGGCTGACGGAATGACCCCGCGTGGCCGATAGTTGAGTGTGTCGGACTCACTTTAGGTCAGCCACGACTTGACAATCCGGGCCCGCGGACCGACGGTGAGGACGACTCGTCAGTCAGAAGGCTTCGAGACAGCACCTCACGAGAGGGACAGACAGAGATGGCACGAGCGGTCGGCATCGACCTGGGCACGACGAACTCCGTCGTGGCCGTCCTGGAGGGCGGCGAGCCCACCGTCATCGCGAACGCCGAGGGTGGCCGGACGACACCGTCCGTGGTCGCGTTCGCCAAGAGCGGAGAGCCGCTCGTCGGCGAGGTCGCCAAGCGGCAGGCGGTGACGAACGTCGAGCGGACCGTCCGGTCGGTCAAGCGCCACATGGGCACGGACTGGACGATCGAGGTCGACGGGAAGAAGTACACCGCGCAGGAGATCTCCGCGCGGATCCTGATGAAGCTCAAGCGGGACGCCGAGGAGTATCTGGGGGAGAAGGTGACGGACGCCGTCGTCACGGTGCCCGCCTACTTCAACGACGCCCAGCGCCAGGCGACCAAGGAGGCCGGGGACATCGCCGGCCTGAACGTGTTGCGGATCATCAACGAGCCCACCGCGGCCGCCCTCGCCTACGGCCTCGACAAGGGCAAGGAGGACGAGCAGATCCTCGTGTTCGACCTCGGCGGCGGCACGTTCGACGTGTCTCTCCTCGAGGTGGGCAAGGACGAGGACGGCTTCTCCACCATCCAGGTCCGGGCCACCTCCGGTGACAACCACCTGGGCGGCGACGACTGGGACCAGCGGATCGTCGACCACCTGGTCAACACCGTGAAGATGCAGACGGGTGTGGACCTGTCCAAGGACAAGATCGCCATGCAGCGGCTGCGCGAGGCGGCCGAGCAGGCCAAGAAGGAGCTGTCCAGCTCCACGGCGACGACGATCTCGCTGCAGTACCTGTCGATGACCGAGAACGGGCCGGTCCACCTCGACGAGAAGCTCACCCGGGCCCAGTTCGAGAAGATGACCACCGACCTGCTCGAGCGGACCAAGGAGCCGTTCCGCAAGGTGATCGCGGACGCCGGCATCTCGGTCAAGGACATCGACCACGTCGTGCTCGTCGGCGGCTCGACCCGCATGCCGGCCGTCGCGGACGTCGTCCGTGAGCTGACCGGCGGCAAGGAGCCCAACAAGGGCGTGAACCCGGACGAGGTCGTCGCCGTCGGCGCCGCCCTGCAGGCCGGCGTCCTCAAGGGCGAGCGCAAGGACGTCCTGCTCATCGACGTCACCCCGCTGAGCCTCGGCATCGAGACCAAGGGCGGGATCATGACGACGCTCATCCAGCGGAACACGGCGATCCCGACCAAGGCGTCCGAGGTCTTCACCACGGCCGACGACAACCAGCCGAGCGTGCTCATCCAGGTCTTCCAGGGCGAGCGCTCGTTGGCGAGGGAGAACAAGCCCCTGGGCACCTTCGAGCTCACCGGCATCGCCCCCGCGCCGCGCGGCGTCCCGCAGATCGAGGTCACCTTCGACATCGACGCGAACGGCATCGTGCACGTGTCCGCCAAGGACCGTGGCACGGGCAAGGAGCAGTCGATGACCATCTCCGGCGGCAGCGCGCTGCCGAAGGAGGAGATCGACCGGATGATCCGCGAGGCCGAGGCCCACGCGGAGGAGGACCGCAAGCGCCGCGAGGAGGCCGAGGCCCGCAACTCCGCCGAGCAGCTGGTCTACTCGACGGAGAAGTTCCTCGCCGACAACGGCGACAAGCTGCCCGGGGACGGCACGGCGAAGGTCCAGTCCGCGATCGACGACCTGAAGAAGGCCCTGGAGGGCACGGACGTCGAGCAGGTCAAGGCCAAGCACGAGGCGCTCGCACGGGCCAGCCAGGAGCTCGGCTCCTCGCTGTACGCCCAGCAGAGCGCCGGCGCGGCCGGTGGGCCGGGTGCCGGCGCGGCCGGCGGCGCCTCGGCCGGCGGCGCCTCGGCCGGCACCGCCTCCGATGACGACGTGGTGGACGCCGAGATCGTCGACGAGGACAAGTGATGACCCTTCCGACAGACCGACCGACCACCGGGACGACCCCGGGCGATGTGACCGAGACCGGTCCCGTCGTCCGGGACCGCCGCCGGATCGACCCGGAGACGGGTCAGGTGCGCACGGCGGTCCGCCACGGCGAGCCGCCGGCGGAACCGGCGCCGGCCCAGGGGCCCCCGGCCGCCGAGGAGCCCCCGCCCGCCCAGGAGCCCACGGCCGCCGAGGAGCCCACGGCCGACGAGGCGGCCGGCGCCGCGGAGCTCGACGGGCTGCGGGCCCTCGCCGACGAGCGGTTGGCGGACCTGCAGCGGCTGCAGGCGGAATACGTGAACTACCGGCGTCGCGTCGAGCGCGACCGCGACGTGGCGCGCGAGACGGCCGTCGCCGGGGTGCTGGAGGCGTTGTTGCCGGTGCTCGACGACGTGCACCTGGCCCGCCAGCACGGCGACCTCGAGTCCGGGCCGTTCGCGGCGATCGCCGACAAGCTCGAGTCCACCCTCGGCCGGCTGGGCCTGGCCCGGTTCGGCGAGCCTGGGGAGACGTTCGATCCGACGGTCCACGAGGCGCTCATGCACGTCGAGGCCGAGCTCGCCGAGGGCACGACGCAGACCGCCGTCGTCCAGGTGCTCCAGCCGGGGTACCGGATGAAGGACAGGGTGCTGCGGGCGGCCCGGGTGGCCGTGGCGGACCCGCACTGAGAAGGAGGTGAGTCGGGTTGGCCGGACAGGACTGGTTCGAGAAGGACTTCTACGCCGTGCTCGGCGTGAAGCCGGACGCGTCCGCGGGTGAGATCAAGAAGGCCTACCGCAAGCTGGCCCGGCAGCACCACCCGGACGCGAACGCGGGTGATCCGGCCTCCGAGCGGCGGTTCAAGGAGGTCGGTGAGGCCTACGGCGTGCTCTCCGACCCCGAGCAGAGGCAGCAGTACGACGCCGTGCGGGCCATGGCCCGCGGCGGCGCGCGCTTCACGGCCGGCGGCCCGAACGGCGCGCCGGGCGGGTTCGAGGACCTGCTGGGCGGGCTGTTCGGCAGCACCGCCGGCGGGCGGCGCGGCGGCGTCCGGTTCACCACGGCGGGCGGGGCCCAGCCGGACCTGGAGGACATCTTCGGGATGTTCGGCACCGGAGCCGGTCCGATGGGCGGGGCCGGCTATCCCGGCGGCTTTCCGGGCGCGGCCCGGGCCGGCCGCGGGGAGGACCTGGCGGCGGAGGCCACGCTCACCTTCCGGCAGGCCCTCGAGGGCGCGCTGCTCAACCTGCGCGTCGACGACCCGCTGACCGGCGCCCGCACGGTCACCGCGAGGGTGCCGGCCGGGGTCCGGGACGGGCAGAAGATCCGCCTGCGCGGCAAGGGCCGTCCGGGTGACCCGGGTGCCGAGAGCGGCGATCTCGTCGTCACCGTGCACGTCACGGCACATCCCGTGTTCAGCATCGACGGGGCGGACGTGCGGGTCACCGTGCCCGTGACCTTCCCCGAGGCCGCGCTCGGCGCGGAGATCGACGTACCGACCACGGACGGCGCGACCGTGCGGGTCCGGGTGCCGGCCGGCACGCCCAGCGGGCGCACCCTGCGGGTCAAGGGGCGCGGGGTGAAGGGTCGGCAGAAGACCGGCGATCTGCTCGTGGCGATCCAGGTCGCCGTCCCGCAGCGCGTCGACGGCGACGCCCGCCGGGCGGTCGAGGCGTTCGCCGAGGCCACCCGGGGCGAGAACCCCCGTGCTGACCTCCTGGCCCGGGCGCGGCACGACGTCGCGGGGGCCGGCGATGGCCGGTGAGATCCGGATGCCGGACGTGCGTGTCGACCTCGGCTTCTCCGTCGACGAGACGACGCCCGTCTTCGTGATCTCCGTCGCCGCGCGGCTCGCCGGGATGCACCCACAGACGCTGCGTCAGTACGACCGGCTCGGCCTGGTGACCCCGGGCAGGACGGCCGGCCGGGGCCGACGCTACTCGGCGCGGGACGTCGCGCTGCTCCGCGAGGTGCAGCGGCTCAGTCAGGACGAGGGCGTCAACCTCGCCGGCGTCAAGCGGATCCTGGAGCTGCAGGTCGAGAACGACCGGCTGCGCGAGCAGGCGGACCGGTTGCGGGCGGAGATCGACGAGCTGCGCCACCGGCTGTCGGCGGGCCGGCGCGTCTTCGCGGCGGGGCCGGCCGGGGACATCGTCGCGATAGCCCCGGGCCGGCGCCCGTCGGAGCGGCTCGACCCCTCGACGGCCGCCCTCGTCGTGTGGCGGCCGTCGGGTCCTCGCTGAGCCGGGCCGCTGACCCGGCCGCCCAGGGGACGAAGATTGAGTGGAAGAGACTCAACGTGGACCGCGTTGGACTCGTCTGACGAACCCTTCACAGAGGACACTCGAGGTATGGATCTCAAGCTCACCACGCGCGCGCAGGAGGCGATGGCCGCCGCCGTCCGTCGTGCGGCGACCGACGGCCACCCCCAGGTGGAGCCCGCGCACCTGCTCGCCGCTCTGCTGCAGCAGACCGACGGCGTCGCCCCGGCCCTGCTCGCCGCGGCCGGCGCCGACGTCGCCGCCATCAGGGCCGCCGCCGACCGCAGCCTCGCCGCGCTGCCCAGCGCGAGCGGCTCGTCGGTCAGCTCTCCCGGGCTGGGCCGGCACGCGTACCAGGCGCTCTCCGCCGCCGGCGAGCTGGCGCGCGAGCTCGGCGACGAGTACGTCTCCACCGAGCACCTGCTGATCAGCCTCGCCTCCCCGGTCAAGGGCGCCGGGCGCGACGCGCAGACCGGTCCCGGGGCGGTAGCCGGGGCGCTGACGTCCGCCGGGGCCACCCGCGACGCGCTGTTGGCCGCGCTGCCCGGCGTCCGGGGGAACGGTCGGGTGACGAGCCCCGACCCGGAGGGCACGTACAACGCCCTCGGGAAGTACGGGAACGACCTCACCGAGCTGGCGCGCGAGGGCAAGCTCGACCCGGTGATCGGCCGGGACGCCGAGATCCGCCGTGTCGTGCAGGTCCTCTCCCGGCGCACGAAGAACAACCCCGTCCTGATCGGGGAGCCCGGCGTCGGCAAGACGGCCGTCGTCGAGGGCCTGGCGCAGCGGATCGTCGCGGGCGACGTCCCGGAGTCGCTGCGCGGCAAGCGCCTCATCGCCCTCGACTTGGGCAGCATGGTGGCCGGCGCCAAGTACCGCGGCGAGTTCGAGGAGCGGCTGAAGGCCGTCCTGGAGGAGATCAAGGCCTCCGACGGCCAGATCATCACCTTCATCGACGAGCTGCACACCGTCGTCGGCGCCGGCGCGACCGGCGAGAGCGCGATGGATGCCGGCAACATGCTCAAGCCCATGCTCGCCCGCGGCGAGCTGCGCATGGTCGGGGCCACCACGCTCGACGAGTACCGCGAGCACATCGAGAAGGACGCCGCGCTGGAGCGGCGGTTCCAGCAGGTGTTCGTCGGGGAGCCGTCCGTCGAGGACACCATCGGCATCCTGCGCGGCCTGAAGGAGCGGTACGAGGCCCACCACAAGGTCGCCATCTCGGACGCCGCGCTGGTCGCCGCCGCCACCCTCTCGCACCGGTACATCACGGGCCGGCAGCTGCCGGACAAGGCCATCGACCTGGTGGACGAGGCCGCGTCCCGGCTGCGCATGGAGATCGATTCCTCGCCGGAGGAGATCGACACGCTGCGCCGCCAGGTCGACCGGTTGCAGATGGAGGAGATGGCGCTGGCCCGCGAGGACGACCCGGCGTCCCATGCCCGCCTGGAGAAGCTGCGCGGCGACCTCGCCGACCGCAAAGAGCAGCTGGCCGCCCTCACCGCCCGGTGGGAGCGGGAGAAGGCGGGCCTGAACCGGGTCGGTGAGCTGAAGGAGCGCATCGACACCCTGCGCGGCCAGGCCGAGCGGCTGCAACGCGAGGGCGATCTCGCCGGCGCCTCCCGGATCCTCTACGGCGAGATCCCCGGGATCGAGAAGGAGCTCGCCTCGGCGCAGGCCGCCGAGGACAGCGCGACCCGGCAGGCCGCGATGGTCAAGGACGAGGTGGGGCCGGACGACGTCGCCGACGTCGTGGCGGCCTGGACCGGCATCCCCGCCGGCCGGCTGCTCGAGGGCGAGACCGAGAAGCTCCTGCGCATGGAGGAGATGATCGGGCGGCGGCTGGTCGGGCAGAAGGACGCGGTCCGGGCGGTCTCCGACGCCGTCCGCCGTGCCCGCGCCGGGATCAGTGATCCCGACCGGCCGACCGGTTCCTTCCTCTTCCTCGGCCCGACGGGTGTCGGCAAGACCGAGCTCGCGAAGGCGCTCGCCGACTTCCTCTTCGACGACGAGCGGGCCATGGTCCGCATCGACATGAGCGAGTACGGCGAGAAGCACTCCGTCGCACGGCTCGTCGGTGCTCCGCCCGGCTACGTCGGATACGAGGAAGGCGGCCAGCTCACCGAGGCCGTCCGGCGGCGTCCGTACAGCGTCGTGCTCCTCGACGAGGTCGAGAAGGCCCACCCCGAGGTCTTCGACGTCCTGCTCCAGGTGCTCGACGACGGCCGGCTCACGGACGGCCAGGGCCGCACGGTGGACTTCCGGAACGCCATCCTCGTCCTGACCAGCAACCTCGGCTCGCAGTTCCTCGTCGACCCGACGATCTCGGAGGAGGCGAAGCGGCAGGCCGTGTTGGACGCCGTCCGGATGGCGTTCAAGCCTGAGTTCCTCAACCGGCTCGACGACGTCGTCGTCTTCGACGCCCTCGGCATGGAGGAGCTCTCCCGGATCGTCGAGCTGCAGGTGGCCGCGCTGGCGAAGCGGCTCGCCGACCGCCGGCTGACCCTCGAGGTCACCCCGGCCGCCCGCGAGTGGCTTGCCCTGACCGGGTACGACCCGGCCTACGGCGCGCGGCCGCTGCGCCGGCTGGTGCAGCGCGAGATCGGCGACCGACTCGCACGGGCCCTGCTGGCCGGTGAGATCCGGGACGGCGACCACGTGGTCGTCGACGCCGCCGCCGGGCCTGACGGCGTGGGCAGCGGCCTGGTGGTCGGCCGCGGGGCGGCGCTCGCCACGAGCTGACCTCTCGCCCTCGACCTCGATCGACGACGACGGCGGCCCCCTGCCTCTGGGTGAGGCAGGGGGCCGCCGTCGTCCCCTCCAGGCGGTCGGACCGCTCAGATCACGGGATGCACCTCGGGCCGTCCGGCACGGGCGCCGAGCAGGGCAGGGACGGCCACCAGCACGACGTCGAACACGAAGGCGGCGGCCGTGACACCCAGCCGCGACGATCCGGTGCCCGGCAGCGTGGTGGCGAACCACGCGGCGTGCGCCAGCGCCAGGAGCAGCGCGGTCGCGGCCCAGGCACGCGTCGTGGTCAGCGACCCTAGCCTCGGCCGGTCCTGGAAGCCCCACGCGGCACAGATGATCGCGGCGGCCGCCAGCCCGCGGATGCCCGAGGCCGCGAGCTCCGCCGGCGTGTCGGCCGCGCCTTTCGCGGCCAGCGCCAGGGTGACCGCCGCGGCGGCGGCCGACGTCCCGAGGGCACGGACGGCGACGAGCCGTGTGGTCCGCGCCAGGACCGCCGGGCTCGCGGTCGACGTCGTCGACGCGCGGCGGCCGCGCGGCGCAGCCGCTCGCTCGGCCCGCTCGGCCCGTCGGCCGAGCCGGGCGGTGTCCGGCACCACGCACGGTGCGGCCGGTTCGACGAGGCTCACGCCGGGGTCGAGGCTGAGGATGGACATCGTGTCCTCCTTCGGGTCGGCGCTGATCTCAGGGATCACGATCGGCTACCGCCGGGGTGCCCGCCCGCCGGTCCCGAGACTCTCAGGAGTTCGGGCGACGCGATTCACCCCTCGAACGATGCGTCATCACTACTCTCCGACAGCAGCCGCCACGAGCCGTCATCACCGCCGGTGGACGGCTGGTGACGGCCGCCGCCGCGGGAGGGCTCAGACCCCGGCGCCGTGACGCTCCGCGTACCGGCGCGCCTTGGCCCGATTGCCGCACGCCGCCATGGAGCACCAGCGCCGGCGCCGGCGCCGGTCGGCGAACAGCCAGCCGCACCCCGCGCCCGGGCATGCCGCCACGAAGGTCACCAGTTCGCAGGTGAGGAGGGCGTCCGCGGCGAGGGCGATCGCCCGCAGCGCGTCGGCCACGGTGCCCGGCGCGGCGCGGGGTCGCCAGGTGGCGACGCCGTCGCCGGCGGGCACCAGTACGGACGCCGCCCGAGCGCGGGCCGCCTCGAGCGAGACCAGGTCCCAGTCCGGGTCCGTGCCGTGACGAAGCGCGCACCGGTAGAGCGCCTCGCGCAGCGCCAGGGCTCGGGCGAGGGCGGACCCCTGCTCGCGGGATGCGACGCCGCGCGTCCCGTCCCGGGGCCGGGACGGGACGGCGACCAGCCCGTTCTCACGGGCCCACAGGGCGAGGACGTCCGGGGAGCGCAGGTACTCCTTCGGCCGGCCGGCCCCCCACCCGGCCCGCGTGTTGCAGAAGTCCAGGGCGGGGTGGCCGCCGACGGCGTCGGGCAGGGGGACGCCGTCGACGAGCCGCCAGGACACCGCACCTCCCGACCGTGACCGTGCCGTGTGCCGCTGTGCCGTGTGCCGCTGTGCCGTGTGCTGCTGCGGAAACCGGTACCTGCTACTTTACCGGTTAGCCGGTGCGCGGCCAGATCGACGCCGGGAGGGTTCGTGAGGCTCGGGGTGGTGCTGTCCCTGCTGGTCGCCCGGGCGCGGCATGCCGGCGTCCGGCGCCTGGCCGTGGCCGCCGCCCTGGGCCTGGGGACCGCCCTCGCCGTCGTGTCCGCGGCGGTCACCGCGGTCACCGCCGACGGCGCGCTCGACGCGGCCGTGTCCGGGCTTCCGCCCGGCCAGCGCAGCGTCATCGTGGCCTCGTTCGGCCTCCCGACGCCGCGGCAGGTCGGGCAGTACGACGCGATCGTCAGCGCCGGGCTCCGACGGCTCGGATCGGGGCCTGTCCGGCGGCAGCTGCTGTTCCGGGAGCTGGGTGACACCCACCACCGGGTGGTGGTCCTGGGCGCGACCGACGACCTGGCCGGCGCCGTCCGGCTCGTCATCGGCCGGCTCCCCACGACGTGCACGCCGGCCCGGTGCGAGGTCGCGCTCGTGCTGCCGCCGGGCGCGCCGGTCACCCAGCAGCCCCCACAGCTCGACCCCGGCCTCGGCGTGGTCGTCGTGGGGTCCGTCCGCCGCGCCGACCCGATGCTCCTGTCCGGGACGTTCGCGCCCGCCGCAGGGGCGCCGCTGCTCGTCGGCGACGGTGTCACGAACGTCGGCGCCCTGGCGTCCCTGTCGTCCTTCGGGCGCACCGTGGGCTGGGTCGCGCCGCTCGACCTCGCCCGGGTCCGCACGCTCGGCGTGGAGGCGTGGGCGGACGCCGCGACGGCGGTCGCCGACGACTTCTTGCAGCGGACCGGCGACGCGCTGACCGTGACCGCCCCCGTCGACGCGCTCCGCGCCGAGCACGACCGCGCCGTGACCAGCGCGCAGCGCTTCGCCCTGCTGGGAGCGACCGGCTCGGTCCTCCTGCTCGGCGCGGCCGTCGTCGGCGGCGCCGCCCTGCGCCGTGACCACGAGGCGTTCAGCGGGGCGCTGCGCCGCCGGGGCGCCGGGCCGCGGCTGCTCGGCGCGGTACTCGCGGGAGAGGTCGCCGGAGCCGCGCTGGCCGGCCTCGCCGCCGGCTGCGTCGTGGGCGCGGCCGGAGCCGCCGTGGTCGCGGCTCGCGCCGGCCTGCCGGTCCTCGCCGTCACGGGCTCCGCGGTGCTCGCGGCGCTGCCCGTCTGCACGCTGCTGACCGTGGCCGCGGCCGCCCTGCTCGCCCTCACCATCGCCGTGCCCGCGGCCCGGGACGGGATCGCCACCCGCGGGGTGTGGCACGCGGTGGAGGCGACCGCCGGGGTCTGCGTCGCGGTCGTGGCGGTCCTCGTCGCGCGGGGTGGCGCGGTCGTCGCAGCGCGGTCGGGGACGGACCCGCTGCTGCTCGCGCTGCCCGTGCTCGTCCTCGTGGCCGCCGGCCTCGTGCTCGCCCGGCTGTGGCTGCCGCTGGTGCTCGCGGCCCAGCGCCTCCTCCCCCGGCGCGCGATCGGAGCCAGGCTCGGGCTCTCGGCGGTGACCGGCCGCCCGCTACGGCCGGCCGCCACCGCCGCCCTCGTCACCGCCGCCGTGGCCACCTGCGTGTTCGCCGGCGCCTACCGCGCGACGCTCGACCAGGGCGCCGCCGACCAGGCGGCGTTCACCGTGCCGATGGACGCCAGGGTGCAGATCGGCACCTCCCTCGACCGGCCGTACGACGTCGCGCCGCCCGCCGCGCAGCGCCGCGAGCTTCCCGGCACCGTCGCGCATCCCGTGCTGCGGGTGTCCGGATCCCGGCGGATCCAGGCGTCGGTCGGCACGCCGGTCCAGCTCGTCGGGCTCGACCCGGCGGCGCTGCCGGCGATGGCACGATGGGACCGCACGGTCGGGGGTCCGGCGCCCGCCGCCGTCGCGGGTGAGCTGGGGGTCGGCGCCCTTCCCCAGGGCACCGCCCTGCCGGCCGGCCGGGTGCTGCGCATCGCCACCCCCGACTCACCTGTCCAGGTGGCCGTGACGGCGACCGTCCGCGCCGGCGACGGCCGTGAGCAGAACGTCGAGCTCCGGGTCCAGGACGCCGGCACACCGCGCGCCGCCCTGGTCGCGCAGCTGCCGGCGTTCGAGGCCGCCCGGCTCGCGGCGCTCACCCTGCGGCTGCCGTTCGACGAGGCGACGCGGCGCATCCACAACCTCGGCGAGGGCGACCTGGACCGCGCCACCCCGCGCGGGCACATCGCGCTCGGCGAGGTCACCGTCGACGCCGTCGCGGCCCCGGCGCCGTGGCGGAGCTGGGCCGGCACCGGGCTGCGGGTCACCGCCCGCGGCTCGGCGGCCGCCGTCGACTACCAGCTCGCCCAGGGGGCGGTCGTCCTCACCGGACGCGGCGGCGGCCCCGGGGACGTGGGCGATCCCGTGCCCGTGGCCGTGGACCCCGACACCGCCGCGGCGGCCCGGGACGGCCTGGTCGACCTGCGGATCACCGGGCTGGACGTCAGCGCCCGGGTGGCCGCCGTGCTGCCCCGGTTCCCGACCGTGACGGGGCCCTTCGCGGTGCTCGACCTGGCCGCGCTGGCCCGGCTCGTCGACGTCTCCACGCCCGGCACGGCCGAGCCGGTAGAGCTGTGGATCAGCGGGCCGCCCGGGGCGCCGGGCACCCTCGCCGACCGGCTCACGGCGCCGCCCTTCGACCGGCTCGACGTGCAGCTGCGGGCGCCGATCGAGGCCGCGCTGCGGTCCGATCCGGTCGCCCGCGGCGCGGCGGACCTGCTGGGCTGGGCGGCGGCCGCGACGCTGCTCGCCGGCGCCGCGGCACTGATCCTGCTGGTCGCCGCCGAGCGGCACGACGACGCGGCCGCCGAGTACGCCTGGGAGGCGGACGGCGTGGCGCCGGGGACGCTGCGGGCGGCCCTGTGGTGGCGGGCCCTCGCCGTGGCCCTGCCCGCGGCTCCGGCCGGTGTCCTGGCCGGGATCGTCCTGGCCGCGCTCACGGCCCGGCTGGTCGCCGTGACGGCGACGGCGACCGCGGCCCAGCCGCCCCTGGCCGCCGGAGCCGGCGTCCTGCCCGGCAGCGCCCAGGCGCTCGCCGTCCTCGCCGTCGCGCTGGCCGCGGCGGCCGGCCTGGCCGCGGCCTCCCTGCGGGAGCCGGCGCCCGTGCGGCCCGCCGGGACGCCGGCGTGACCGGGTCCGAGGGCGGCGGGGGCGACCTCGTGGTCGACGTCCGGGACGCCTTCTGCCTGCACGCCCTCCCCCGGGGCGCGGTCGTGGCGCTGCGCGGGATCACGCTGGCGGTGGCACCGGGGGAGCGGGTGGTCGTCCACGGTCCCAACGGCTCGGGCAAGACCACCCTGCTGCGGCTGCTCGCCGGGGAGCAGGCCCTGGCGGCCGGTCGCGCGGTGGTGGCGGGCAGGGCGGTCGGCGAGGGGGTCGGCGGACGAGCGGGCCGGACGGCGGCAGCCGCACGGTGGCGGGCGGAACGGCTGGGCTGGGTGGACCAGCAGCCGGCCCGGACGCTGCGGCCCGAGCTCGACGTCCTGGACAACGTGGCGCTGCAGCAACGGCTCGCGGGGGTGCCGGCCACGACCGCGCGGGCCGCCGCGGACGAGGCGCTGCAGACCCTCGGGGTCGGCCACCTCGCCCGCCGGGCGGTGCTCACCCTCTCGGGCGGGGAGGCCCAGCGGGTGGCCGTCGCCGCCGCGCTGGCGCACCGGCCCGCCCTCGTGCTGGCCGACGAGCCCAGCGGCGAGCTGGACGCGTCGAACGCCCAGCTGGTCTACGACGCCTTGGCCGACGCCGTGGGTGCGGCCGGCGCGGCGCTGGTCCTCGTCAGCCACGACAGGCGGGCCGGCCGGATCGCCGACCGGGTGGTCCGGATCCGGGACGGCCGGCTCAGCGAGACCTGGCGCCCGGGACACGAGGAACTGCTCGTCATCGACGACCGGGGGTGGCTGCGGCTGCCCGAGCAGGTCCGGCCGGCCGGCGACGCGGTGCGCGCGGTGCCGGAGGGCGACGCCGTCACGCTGGAGCCGGCCGGCCCTCCTGCCGGCTCTCTGCCGGCGGTGTCCGTCCCGCCGCACGTCGAGGTCGGTGCCGTCGTCGGTGCCGTCGTCGGTGCCGTCGGTGCCGTCGGCGCCGGAGCCGGGACGGGCGCGGTCGCCAGCCTCAAGGGCGTGACGAAGGCCTACGGAGAGCGCATCGTCCTGGCGGGGCTGGACCTCGACGTCGCCTGCGCCGCGCTCACCGTCGTCCGCGGGCGCTCCGGCGCCGGGAAGAGCACGCTCCTGCGGCTGCTGGTCGGGCTCGAGCAGCCCGACGCAGGGCGTGTGGAGCTGGCCGGCGTCGACCTCACCGGGCTCGACCGCGCCCGCCTGGCACGGGTTCGCCGCGAGCACGCCGCCGTCGTCGGGCAGGCCGTCCACCTGGCGGAGACGTCGGACGCGCTGACGAACCTCGAGATGGCCCGAGCCGTGCGAGGGCTCGACCCGGACCCCGACGCCGAGCTGGCTCTGCTGGAGGCGCTCGACCTGTCCGCCCTGCGCCACCGCGCGGTGCGGCTGCTCTCCGGCGGTGAGCGCCAGCGCGTGGCGGTCGCCCGGGCGCTCGGCGTGGGGGCCCGGCTCGTGGTGATCGACGAGCCGTCGTCCCAGCTCGACGAGGCCTCCGCGGAGCGGCTCGCCGCAGTGCTCGTCGCGGCCGCGCGGGCCGGAACGGGGCTGGTCGTGGCGTCGCACGATCCGGTCCTGGTGGACGCCGCAGATCACGTCCACGACCTCGAGCCCGCCGGTTGACCTCGTCGGGCTCGAGCGCGCCCGCGTCGCCGCCCGGCGCCGGCCTTCCGCGGAGCGTCCAGCTGCACGCTACCCGGCCGGGTGCCGCTGGGGCGGCTCCACGCGTTCCAGCCGCAGCGCCTCCACCCGCCGGCCCCGCATGCGGTCGACCACGAGCCGCACGGTGCCGAAGCGCTCGTCGTGGAGCTCGGCGGCGTCGCCCTCCGCGGGGATGCGGCCGAGCTCCCGCACCACCCAGCCGGCGGCCGTGTCGTACGGCCCGGGCGGCAGCGCGACGCCGGTCTCGTCGGCGAACTCGCCCAGCCGCAGCTGCGCCTCCACGGGCTCGCTGGGCAGCTCGGGTGGCCGGCCGTCGTCCTCGTCATCGTCACCGCCTCCCAGCGGCAGGTCGAACTCGTCGGTGATGTCGCCGACCAGCTCCTCGATGAGGTCCTCCAGCGTGACGATGCCCGCGCTGCCGCCGTACTCGTCGACGACCACGGCGAGGTGGGCGTGCTCCCGGCGCATCTCGGCCAGCGCCGGCAGCGCACGCCGGGTGTCGGGCAGCCGCAACACCGGCCGCGCGAGCATGCCGACCCGGACGTCGGGGTCCGCGGCGGTCAGCAGGTCCCGCAGGTGGACGAAGCCGACGACGTCGTCGAGGCCGCCGTCGACCACCGGGTAGCGCGAGAACGGGAGCCCGATGGTCGCCCGTGCGGCCTCGGGCACGGTGAGGTCCTGCTGCAGCGCGCTGACGTCGAGGCGGGGAACCATGATCTCCCGGATCGGGCGGTCACCCGCGTCCAGCACCTCGGCGATGAGCCGGCGCTCGTCGAGGGTGAGCTCCTCGTTCTGGGCCACGAGGTCGCGCAGCTCCTCCTCGGTGACGACCTCCCGGCCCTTCTCCGGGTCGCCGCCGACCAGCCGGACGACGAGATCGCTGCTGCGCCCCAGCAGCCAGATGAGCGGCCGGGCGAGCCGGGCGAGGGTGTCCACGGGAACCGCCGCGATCTGGGCGACGCTCTCGGCGCGCTGCAGGGCGACCCGCTTGGGCGCGAGCTCGCCGAGCACCAGCGACACGTAGGCGACGAGCACGGTGACGACGACGAGCGCGACGGTGCTCGCCAGTGAGGGGCCCATCCCGATCCGGCGCAGCACGCCCGCCACCGGCTCGGCCAGGGTCACGGCGCCCACCGCGGACGAGAAGAACCCCGCCAGCGTCACGCCGATCTGCACGGCGGACAGGAACCGGTTCGGGTCCTCGACCAGCCGGGCCACCTGCCGGCCCCGCCGGCCCTGCTGGGCCAGTCGCGAGACCTGCCCCGGACGCAGCGACACCAGCGCCATCTCGGCGGCGACGAAACACCCGCCGAGGACCACGAACGCCAGCACGAGTGCGACATAGCCCCACACGTCGGCATCACTCCCTACCCTGGCGACTTGCCGCCGATCATCCCATCGCGATAGGCCCTGGCCATGGCAACCGCTCTCGTCACCGGCGCCACGGCCGGCATCGGCAACGCCTTCGCCCGCGCGCTCGCCGCCCGCGGCACCCACCTGGTGCTGGTCGCCCGGGACGCCCCGAGGCTGGCCACCGTGGCGGCCGACCTACGAGTGCGGCACGCCGTCGACGTGGAGATCATCGCCGCCGACCTCGCGGACCGGGCGCAGCTCGAGCGGGTGGCCGACCGGCTGCGCGACCCCGCCCGCCCGGTCGACCTGCTGGTCAACAACGCCGGGTTGGCCGTGCGGCAGTACTTCGTGGGGGGCGACCTGGCGGCGGAGGAACGGCTGCTCGACGTCCTCGTCCGGGCGGTCCTCGTGCTGAGCTCGGCAGCGGCCCCCGGCATGGTCGAGCGCGGGCGCGGCGCGCTGGTCACCGTCTCGTCCGTCGCCGGCTTCCTGCCCTCGGGCACCTACTCCGCGGCCAAGGCCTGGGCGACGACGTTCACCCTGTCGCTGGCCGCCGAGCTGGCGGGTACCGGGGTCACCGCGACCGCGCTGTGCCCCGGCTACGTCCGGACCGAGTTCCACAGCCGGGCCGGCATCCGGATGGGCGGTCTGCCGGGGTGGGCCTGGCTGGACGCCGACCGTGTCGTCGCCGACTGCCTGCGCGACGTCGCCCGCGGCCGCTCCCTCAGCATCCCCGGCCTGCCCTACCGGCTGGCCGTCGCCGCCATGCGCCACCTGCCCCTCGCCGTCGTCGAGTGGTTCTCCGAGGGCCGTATGCGGCGCCGCTACCGCTGATGCCGGCGACCCTGTCCGGAGTGTCACCCCGATCGCGGTGACACTGCTCCGGGCAGGTGGATCCGGGGCTCACCCCTTCCCAGCGTCTCACTGAAAGTAATCCACTGAGTACGAGGAGGAGTGACTCAACGGGATCGAGGGGTGGTGGCCGTGCGCCCGTCCGCGGGGGGCCGTGTGGTCCTGCTCTCTCTGGCGCTCGCGGCCTCCACCGTGGTGCTGACGACGGCGGCGGGGCGGCTGCCGGCGGTCGTCGGCCCCGTCGCCGGCCCTGTCGCTGGCCCTGTCGCGGTGCCCTGGTGGGTGCTCGCCGGCGTGTTCGCCGTCACCGAGGCCTGCGTCGTCCAGCTGCGTCTGCGCCGGGAGTCGTTCTCGCTGTCGTTGTCCGAGGTTCCGCTGGTCATCGGCCTGTTCCTGGCCGCGCCGGCCGGTGTGCTCGCCGCCCGCGTGGTGGGCAGCGGCCTGGTGTTCCTCGGCTGGCGCCGGCAGCGGCCGGTCAAGGCCGGGTTCAACAGCGCGCTCGTGGCCGCCGGCACGGCGATGGCCGTGACCCTGTTCCGCGCCGTGTTGCCGGCCGGCGCCGACCCGTTCGGACCCGCGGCGTGGGCGGCCGCCCTGGTGGCGACCGTCGGCGCCGGGGTACTGGACTCCCTCACGCTCAGCCTGGTCGTCGGCTGGTACGGGGTGCCGGTGGCGGGCCGGGCGCTGCTCGGGCAGGTCCGGTCGTCGGTGTCGACCTCCGTGCTGGTCGGCGGCGCCGGGCTGCTCGCCGTTGCGGGCCTGCGGGGTGGACAGGCCACCCTGCCGCTGGCCGTGGCCGGCGGGGTCGTCCTGCTGGGGTACCGGGGCTTCGCAGCGCTGGCCGACCGGCACACCAGCCTGGAGCGGCTCTACGAGCTCTCCGACTCCCTCGCCGCCACGCCCGGCTGGAACGACGTGCTCTCGTCGGTGCTCCGCCGATCGAGCGACCTGCTGCGGGCCGGCTACGTCGAGGTGCTCCTCGCCGGCCACGGTCCGGGCCGCGCTCCGCGCGGCCCGCAGCGCTGGTGGCTGCGGGCCGCCGACGCCCCCGCCGTGGTGTGCGGCCCGGAGGACGCGTCCGGCCTGGCCGGTGTCGGGGTGCCGTTCCCGCCTGCGCGGCCCGCCCTGCTGCGCCCGGACGACGAGGCCGCCCGCGCGTTCCTGCACGCCCGGGGGCTGCGGGAGGCGGTCGTCGTGCCGCTGCGTGTCGACGAGGAGGCCCTGGGCCATCTCGTCGTCGGCGACCGCACCGGCGAGGCCCGCTTCGTCCCCGGCGACGTCCGGCTCCTGGAGACCGTGGCCAACCACGGCGCAGTGGCGCTGCGCAACGGGCGGCTCATCGAGCGGCTGCACGACGAGGCCCGCCACGACGAGCTGACCGGGCTGCCGAACCGGCTGCACTTCCGGGAGATCCTCGATGCCGCGGCGGAGGCCGCCGCCCGGGGTGGTCCGCCGTGCGCCGTCATGGTGTTGGACTTCGACGGGTTCAAGGCGATCAACGACACGCTCGGCCACCAGGCGGGTGACGAGCTGCTGCAGGTGTTGGCCGCGCGACTCGACGCGGCCGCCGCGGGTACCGCGATCGTGGCACGCCTCGGCGGCGACGAGTTCGCGGTGCTCTCCACCCGCCGCGGGAGCGACTCCGGCGCGTTCGACCTCGCCCGACACCTGCTGACCGTGTTCCACGACCCGGTGTCGGTCCGGGGGGCGCGGCTGCGCCTCGGTGGGTCGCTGGGCGTCGCGCTCGGCCCCCGGCACGGGCACACCGGTTCCGACCTGTTGCGCTCGGCCGACATCGCCATGTACGCGGCGAAGTCGGACGCCGGCGGCGCGCGGATGTTCGCGCCCGACTTGGCGGCCGAGGGCGCGGAATCCCTGATCCTGGCGTCGGACCTGCGGGACGCGATCGCCGCGGACGAGGTGGAGGTCGCCCTGCACCCCGTCGTGGAGCTCGGCAGCGGTGCCGTGCACTCGGTGGAGGTGCTGGCCCGGTGGCGTCACCACGAGCTGGGGGAGGTGTCGCCGGCGGCGCTGTTCGACGCCGCCGGGCGGTCCGGTCAGGTGGCCGCCCTGTCGGCGCGGATCCTGGACCGGGCCCTCCTGCTGGCCCGGGCCTGGCACGACGACGGCCTGCGGATCCGGGTCGCCGTGAACCTCGCGCCGCGCTGGCTCGCCGATGCCGGTCTGCCCCGGTCGGTGGGGGCCGCCCTGGAGCGGCACGACGTGCCCGCCGACCTGCTCTGCCTGGAGATCCAGGAGGCCGGCGTGCTCGCCGACCCGCGCCGGAGCATCGCCGCCCTCACCGAGCTCCGGGCCATGGGCGTCCACCTGGCTGTCGACGACTTCGGGACCGGGTACTCCTCGCTGACGTACCTGAGCCGGCTGCCCGTCGACCAGCTCAAGATCGACCGCGCGTTCGTCGGGCGGCTGGCCGACAGCGGGCGGGACCGCGCGGTCGCCCGCTCCATCGTCGACCTGGGCCGCGGCCTGGGCCTGGAGGTCGTCGGGGAGGGCATCACCGACGAGGCCATCCGGCAGGCCCTGGTCGGGCTGGGATGCCGCCTGGGCCAGGGCTACCTGTTCACCCCGCCGCTCGCGCCCGGGGACCTCTCGGCCTTC
The DNA here is from genome assembly GCA_035541595.1 of Kineosporiaceae bacterium. Taxonomy (GTDB): domain Bacteria; phylum Actinomycetota; class Actinomycetes; order Actinomycetales; family Kineosporiaceae; genus DATKNA01. Next base: position 21,871 of record DATKNA010000271.1, read on the forward strand.
CTGGCGGCCCGGGTGCCGGCGCCGGGCCGCTAGGCTCGCCGGTCGTGACCGCTGAGCAGGGCGCCGGGTCCGCCGCCGGCGACCGGGCCAGGCTGCTCGGGCTCGTCCGCGCGCTCGCCGTCGTCCGGGGCCGGGTCACGCTGGCGAGCGGGCGCGAGGCGGACTACTACGTGGACCTCCGCCGCATCACCCTGCACGGCGTGGCCGCACCGCTGGTGGGCCGGGCGATGCTGGACCTCACCGCGGACTGGCGCTACGAGGCCGCCGGCGGCCTCACCCTCGGCGCCGACCCCGTGGCCACCGCCATGCTGCACGCCGCCGCCGCCCGCGGGGGGCGGCTCGACGCCGTCGTCGTCCGCAAGGAGGGCAAGGCGCACGGGTTGCAGCGCCGCATCGAGGGCCCGGACGTCGCCGGACGCCGGGTGTTGGCGGTCGAGGACACCTCGACGACCGGAGGCTCGGTGCTGACCGCCGTCCGTGCCCTGCGGGAGGCCGGGGCGGACGTCGTCGGGGTCGCCGTGGTGGTCGACCGCGACACCGGGGCGCGCCAAGCGGTCGAGGCCGCCGGCCTGGGGTACCGCGCGGTCTACGGGCTCGCCGAGCTGGGGGTCTGAGGGGGGCGCTCCCGGCGCCGCCGGCGGAACCGGCCGGCCGCCCACCCGGCGACCGGGACGACGACGGACGCCGCGATCGCCACTGCGGCCGCGAGGTAGGCGAGGCGAGCCAGCCACGGCACGTCGTGGGCGAGGTAGCCGAGGAGCACCAGGCCCGCCCCCCACACCGCCGCGCCGACCAGCGTCGCGGACACGAACGTCGGCCGGCTCATCCGCGCGACGCCGGCAGCCACGGGCGTGAACGTCCGGGCCCACGGGATGAACCGGGCAGCCACGACGGCGAGCCAGCCGAACCGAAGGTAGAACCGCTCGGCCCGCTCGACGTGGCGCCTGGCGTACCCCGCCCGGCCCAGCAGCCACGGCCGCCCGAACCGCGATCCGGTCCAGTAGCCGACGACGTTGCCCGTCGCCGCGCAGGCGAACGAGCCGACGGCCAGCAGCGGGAGGGAGAGCGAGGATCCCGGCTCGGCGGCCAGCAGGCCGGCCGCGAACAGGATCGAGTCACCCGGCAGCAGGAAGCCCACGACCAGCCCGGACTCGATGAAGATCATCGAGAACAGCGCGAGGTAGCCGGCCGCCGCCGGGAGACCTGCCAGTTCGCCCGGCCCGGGCAGCCTCAGAGGTCGGCCCCCTGGTCGGCCCGGTCCGGCGTGCCGGCCGGTTCCGCCGTGCCGGCCGGTTCCGCCGTGCGCTGGGCTCGGCGGCGCCGCCGGCGCAGAGCGTCGAGCAGGACCGGCGTCACCGACAGGACGACGACCAGGACGAGGGTCACCTCGACCAGGGCGAAGATCGTGTTGACGTGGTCGTGGACGAAGGCGATCGAGCCGAGGTAGTAGCCGAGCAGGGTGACGCCGCCCGCCCACAGGACGGCCCCGGTCCCGCTGTACAGCAGGTACCGGCGCCGGTCCATCCGCCCCACGCCGGCCATGACCGTGATGAACGTCCGGACGATCGGCACGAACCGGGCCAGCATGATCGCCGGGGCTCCCCAGCGGATGAAGAACGCCGCCGTGCGGTCGACGTTCTCGCGCTTGAACAGCGCGGAGTCCTCTCGCCGGAAGATCGCCGGCCCGACGGCGCGCCCGATCTCGTACCCCACCACGTTGCCCAGGAACGCCGCTGCCGCCATCAGCAGGCAGGCCACCCACAGCGGCTGACCGATCACTCCGGTGCCGGCCAGGAGGCCGACCGTGAAGAGCAGGGTGTCCCCGGGGAGGAAGAAGCCGACGAGCAGGCCGCATTCGGAGAAGACGATCGCGGCGGCGACCCAGAGGGCGGCGGTGCCGAAGACGCTCAAGTGCTGGGGGTCGAGCCACGACGGGCCGAGCGCGGGCAGAGCGGCGACGACCGCCGGCGCAGCCAGGGGGGAGGTCACCTCATCACCCTACGGTGAGTGCCTAGCCTGAGGCCGTGCGGGACGATGGGGTGGGTGTGGGGCCGTGGCCGGGCGCCTGGCCGGACGACCCGCGCTACGACCCGGAACTGCTCCGGGAGGGTGACCGACGCAACGTCGTCGACCGCTACCGGTACTGGACCGTGGCAGCCATCCGGGAGGATCTCGCCACCCGCCGCCACGACTTCCACGTGGCGATCGAGAACCTCGCGCACGACCTCAACATCGGGTCGGTGGTGCGCACGGCGAACGCCTTCAACGCCGCCGCGGTGCACGTCGTGGGCCGCCGGCGCTGGAACCGGCGTGGTGCCATGGTCACCGACCGCTACCTGGAGGTCGTCCACCATCCGGACGCCGCCGGTCTCGCGGCCTGGGCGGCCGGCCGCCCCGGTGGCGGCGTGCCGCTGTTCGGCGTCGACAACCTGCCCGGCGCCGTGCCGCTGGAGACGTTCCCGCTGCCGCGCCGGTGCGTGCTGGTCTTCGGGCAGGAGTCGACGGGGCTCACGCCGGCGGCGGCCGAGGCCTGCCGGGCGGTCCTCGCGATCACCCAGTTCGGATCGACCCGCTCGATCAACGCGGGGGCCGCCGCCGCGATCGCGATGCACGCCTGGGTGCGCCGGCACGCTCTCGGGCCCGGCGGGCCCGGAGAGCGCGGATGAGACAGTGGTCCCGCAGGACGGCCTGGGAGGCGTGCGTGGGCGAGCGTGTGGTGGTGATCGGGGCCGATGCCGCCGGCATGAGCGCCGCGCACCAGGCGTTGCGGACGGCGAAGGCACGCGGGCGGACGCTCGAGGTCGTCGT
>DATKNA010000272.1:0-9349 GCA_035541595.1 Kineosporiaceae bacterium
GGCGGCGGGCGCGTGGTCAGGATGTGGCTCACGCGTGTTGACGAGGCAGAGCCGGACGCCGCTCCGCCGCGGACGGCGCGCTCGCCCGCGGGCTGAACCCCTGCAGGATGAGCCACACCGCCAGGACCATCTCCTGAACCGCGATGGGGAGGTTGAGCGCCACCTGTGTGCCCGAGAAGAGACCGATGGACCGGACGAGGACCAGCAGGCCGGCGGCGAGCCCCAGAACCGTGCCGACGAGGCCCCAGATCGACAGGTCATCCTCGGGTGCTGTTCCCGCAGCGGAGCCGCAGCCTCGCCGTGACGTTACTGTGACGGCATGACGCAGATCACCGTCACCCCGCAACCTGGTGGCACCTTCCGCGTCCGGACACCCGCGGGCACCAGGCACGAGGTGAGCGTACCGGCCGGTCTCGCGGCCAGCCTCGGGTGTGGTCACGTCGCCCCCGACGAGCTCGTCAGGGCCTCGTTCGAATTCCTCCTCGAACGCGAGCCCGCCACCTCGATCCTGCGCGAATTCAGCCTGGACGTCATCAGTACGTACTTCCCTGGCTACCCGGCCGAGATCGGCCCTCGCCTGGGTGGTAGCGACCCGGGCACGTGAGCCGGTCGCGCGAGCTGGGCGCTGGTCGGTCCGGACGACCTCATGACGGCGACCGTTGCTGGCCCGAACCGATGTTCCGGGAGCCGATCCGCCGAGACGACGAGCCCAGTCCGCGCGTACGGGCCGCCTGGCGGATCAGGTGGTCGCGCTCGGCGACGTTGGTGGCGCGACGGGCGGCCTCGGCGTACGCCGAGGTGGCGGCCGGCAGGTCGCCGGCGAGCTCGTGCAGGTGGCCGCGGACGGCGTGCCAGCGGTGCCGGTCGCCGATCACCTCGCGCAGCCGGTCGGTCTCGCGGAGCCCGGCGGGGGCGCCGAGGACGTGGCCGACCGCGACCGCGCGGCCGAGCACCGCGGCCGGGTCGTGGCGCACGGGATCGTCGGTGAGGGCGACGAGGTCGTCGTACCAGGCGAGGATCTGCGGCCAGTCGGTCTCCTCGGCGCGTGCCGCGTCGTCGTGCAGCGCGGCGATCGCGGCCTCGATCTGGTAGCGGCCCGGGCGCCTCTCCTCCGTCTGCAGGGCGAGCGCCGACTGCAGGACGCGCACTCCTTCGGCGATCCGGCGGGTGTCCCACCGGCCGCGCTCCTGCCGGTCGAGCGCAACGATCCGGCCCTCGGTGTCGAACCGGGCCGGGAGCCGGGCGTGATTGAGGAGCATCAGCGCGAGCAGGCCGCGCGCCTCCGGTTCCTCGGTCGCCAGAGTGAGTTGGCGAGTGAGCCGGATCGCCTCGCCGGCCAGGTCCACCCGGCCGGCGTGGCCGGCGGTGTAGACGAGATAGAGCACGCGCAGGACGACGGCGAGGTCGCCGGGCCGGTCCAGGGGGCGCCCCCGCAGTGCTCGCTTGGCCCGGCTGATCCGCTGCGCCATCGTCGCCTCCGGCACGTAGCAGGCGTCGGCGATCTCCCGCGTGGTCAGGCCTGCGACGGCGCGCAGGGTCAGCGCGACCTGGGACGCGGGCGCCAGGTCGGGGTGGCAGCAGCAGAAGAGCAGGAAGAGGGCGTCGTCGCCGTCCTCGGTGGCGGCGGGTCGCGGCTGGGCGTACGTCGTCCGCTCGCGGCGACGCCGGGCGGCCTCGCTGCGGCGGACGTCGACGAGCCGCCGGGTCGCCACCGCCGTCAGCCACGCGCGGGGGTCGCGCGGGGGGCGCCCGGGCCACACCCGCAGCGCCTCCGCCAGGGCCTCCTGCAGCGCGTCCTCGGCGGCCTCGAAGTCCTCGCCGCGCCGGACCAGGCCCGCGAGCACCCGAGGGACGAGGGCGCGCAGCGCGCCCTCGTCCAGCGGGTGCGTGGACTCGTCGAACACGCCGGGTCAGTCCTCCGACGGGGCGCCGGACATGACCTCCCGGACGTCGATCCACTCGTACAGCGGCGCCCCGCCCGGGCCGGGCTCGGAGGACACGTAGGCGGCGAGCTCGACCGCGCGCTCGTGCGACTCGACGTCGATCATGTACCAGCCCGCGACCAGATCGCTGGTCTCTGGGTGCGGGCCGTCGGTGGTGACCGGCGCGGCGTCCGGGCCGCCGTAGCGCACCCAGGTGCGCGCCGGCGTGAGCGCCTGCGCGTCGACGAACTCGCCGTTCTTCTCCAGCAGCGCCCCGACGTGCCGGAGGAAGGCCATGTGCGCCTCGACGTCCTCGGGGGCCCACTGGTCCATCGGGGGCACGGGACGGTACGGCTCCGGGCCGCCGCGGTAGTGCTTGAGGAGCAGGTACTTCGGCATCGTTGGCCTCCTGGTCTCGTGGGCCGCGCCTGTCGAGGCCCTCGCCGGTGAGCGGAGCCGGCCGCGGCTTCTCGACATCGTGCCGTTGGCGGGGTTCCCTCTCCGACCCGGGAGGGGTCGGACACTCGTGGACCAGGCTGGTGATCAGGGCGGGAAGACCGTGTCGTCGTCGGGGGCTGCTGTCGTTCGTCGTGCGGCACCTCGCCGACGTGGCGGGAACCCGTTCTTCGTCCAGCAGCTGGCGCTGCTGGCGCCGTCCGGCGTCGCCGAGGTCCTGTCCCGTCAGGTGGCGCGGCTTCCCGTCCAGGCGATCGGCCGCCGTCGGTCCGTCGTTCGCCCTGATGTCGTGGCCGACCTCTCGGGCGATGTCGTGGCCGACCTCTCGGGGATCGGGCTCGCATCGGCGATCGGCGTCGACCAGGCGGCAGGGGTGCTGGTGCCGCCCTGGGGACCTGTAACGCGACGGGGTATGTACCGAGGAACAACGCGATCAGCCTACGTTGCATGATCGACCGTACTCCGGCCGGACGGCCCGACACGCCGTCCCCGCGACGGCGTGTCGCGCCGTCCGGCCGCGTCATCGCCGATCTTCTGCCGAGATCCGGAACTCGCGGTCGGCGTCCGGGATCAGGCCGGCACGGTCCCGTTCGGCTCGGCCAGGAGTTGCCGGGCCGCCGACTCGTCCGCAGGGGCGACGAGCACGTGCACGCCCTGCAGCTGCAGCGCCGGATCCTGTCCGCCGAAGTCGTCGGCACTCACGATCGCGTCGATGCCGTTGCTCTCCAGCAGCCCGACGATCACGTCGGCCTCCGGCCGGCCGGCGACCACCGCCACCGACACTGTCATGCCCTCCACACCCTCCACCCCTTCGTCGTCCTCCATCGTGACCACCACAATGGCCGCCCGCCGGTCTCCGCGCACGCATCGAAGCAGGGAATGCCCTGCGAGCTGACAGGCCGACGGCCGGATTGCGGGGATGCCGAGATCGGGCCGGAACGCGGAGTCCCGCGCGCTCGCGTCCCCGGTCCACGACCTGGGACGATGAAACCGGCCGCTTCCTGATCCCGCGCAGCAGACCATGCGCCTCAGGCACGATCGGACGACTCCCACCGCGCCGTGGAGGCGATGTCAGTGAGCACCTTGACGAGGACCGCCCGACTCACCGGCCTGGCCTACCTCGGGCTGGCCGTCTTCGGTGCCGTCGGATTCATCGTGATCCGCCAGCAGCTGTACGTGCCGGACGACGCGGCGCGCACGGCGGCCAATCTCGTGGCCCACGAGGGCCTTGCTCGCGTGGGTATCGCCGCCGACCTCCTCGTGGTGCTCACCCAGGCGATCGCGGCGATGGGGTTCTTCCAGCTGTTCCGTGGCGTGGACGCGCTCGCCGCGGGATCCCTCGCCGCGTTCGGCCTGGTGAACTCCGTCGTCATCCTCGTCGCGACCGCCTTCTCGGCCACGGCGCTCGAGGTCGCCCTGCGGGGCGGGGCGACCGCCGCGTCCCAGGCGCTCCTGCTGTACGAGCTCAACGCCGCCACGTGGGAGGTCGGAGCGCTGTTCTTCGGGCTGTGGCTGGTCCCGATGGGATGGCTCGCCGGCCGATCCGGGATGCCGCGCGTGCTGGGGTGGACGCTGGTCGTGGGCGGCGTCGGCTACGTGCTGAGCGCCTTCGTGTACTACCTCGTCCCGGACGCCTCGACCGCCGCCGGCGTGCTCACCGTGCCGGCGACCATCGGCGAGGTCTGGATGATCGGCTACCTGCTGATCAAGGGTGTGCCGGGAAGGCCCCCGACGCAGCGACGACCCGCCCCCCAGGACGCGATGGCGTGAGCGGGCGTCTATCCTCCCCGCCGCACGGTCATCGACGACCAGGGGACCGACGGGCAGCGCCGCACCGGTGACGTCCACGACGTGCCACTCGCGTCGAGGAACGGCACGCGGCCTTCCGCGGCGACCCTCCGGCGCACTGCTACCGAATGCTGGGCTCGGTGGAGGAGAGGGAGGCCTCGGGCGTTCGGTGGAGTGCGGCGAGTCGTGACCGCACGCCGTGGTGAGCTCTGGGGGTGCGTCAGCGGGATCTGCTCACCGGGGTCAGCCGCGAGGACAACGGCTTGAACGCCGTCCGCCTGACCCTGGCCTTCGCCGTGCTCGTCTCTCACTCGTTCGCGCTCACCGGTCGCGTCGAGCCGCGGTTGGCCGGCCTCACCCTTGGCACCTGGGCCGTCCTCGGGTTCTTCGCGGTATCGGGCTACCTGGTGACGGGCAGCGGGATGGGCCTGAGCGCGGGTCGCTTCGTGTGGCACCGGACGCTGCGCATCTTCCCCGCCTACTGGGTCGCCCTCCTCGTCACGGCATTCGTGCTGGCTCCGGTGGTGTCCACGCTGCGCGGTGAGGCCTGGTCCGTGCTCCCGGCCGTGCGCTACGCGATTGTCAACGCCACGACGTGGCCGGTCGCACGCCGGATCGACGGCACGCTGCTCCACGTGGACCGGCTCGACGGCGGGCCCACGGGCCCGTGGAACGGCTCCACATGGACGCTCCGGTTCGAGCTGGGCTGCTACCTCCTGGCTCTGGTGGTCTTGTCGATCCGGCAGTTGCGAAGGCCCGGCACGGCCGCGGCGCTGCTCGCCCTCGCGATTGGCGCCCGAGTCGTCACGCCGGGCGACTGGCGGTCCATGATGGTCTTCCTCACGCCGTTCGCGGCGGGGATGATGCTGCGGCTGCTCGGCGGGCGTGTCCGTCTGTCGGTGCCCCTTGCGTTGGCCGCCGTGTTCTCCCTGCTGGCCGCGAGCGAGGCCGGGCTCGGCGCGGCCCTGGGAGCGTTGCCGCTGGCCTATCTGGTGCTCGCCGCCGGCGCCGTGTGGACGCGCGCCGTTCCTCGCCGGCGCGATCTCTCGTACGGCGTCTACATCTACGCGTGGCCGATCCAGCAGGTGCTCTGCGACGTCGGTGCCGGTCGCTGGCCCCTGCTCGTGTTCGTCGCCGTGGTGACCGCCGCAGTCGTCCCGGCGGCGTGGGGGAGCTGGTCGCTCGTGGAGCGTCCGGCGCTGCGGCTCAAGTCGGTCGGCCGAGGCCGGAGGCTCGACCTCGGGAGGGTCTCCAGCCGCGCACGTGGCGGGGCGGCCCGGGTCCCCGGCCCTGTCGCCGCCGGGGACGCCGGGGCGCTCGGGGGCGAGCAGGTGGCGTAGCCCGAGGTCGTCGGCGAGGGCGTCGGGCGAGATCGGGTGGGACGCCGAGGCGGTGGGGGTGCTCGACGTCCGCACGACGCGCGGCGTCGCCGAGCTGCTGGAGGGGGCGTTGGAGGACGTGACGCCGGGGGAGACCCCCGGCGCGGACGCGATGGTACGAGGTGGTGTCGACGACGACCCTTGCGCTGGTGCGGGAACAGAGGGCAGCCGGCCTCGCGGCAGGCCTCGTTGAGCCGCTGTGCGAGGTGGCAGGCCGCCCGGTCGGACGAATTGCGCTCAAGACGTCGGCGACGTCGATGCCTTTCTGGCATCGACACAGGGCCTGTTCCTCCCGACTCTCGAGATGACGCCGGGGCCGCTCCACGGAATCCCGGTCGTCGCCGACGCGCCTTCACCAGCGCGGTGAGAACGTGGGCACGAACGGCTGGCCACCGCGTGGACCATCCGTCCCGGCCGACCTCGGCAAAGCAGCCCCTTCTCGTCGACCGGGCTTTACGAGCGGTCGGCGCGAGGGCGGTCGCCCCTAGCGTGAACCCACCAGGCACGGACAGAGCGCGGAGAGGACAGCGCCCCATTGTCGAAGAACCGACGGCACCTTCGCGTCGCCGCGATCATGGCGGTGGTTCTCGGCTTTGCTCTTGCCAAGCACTCCGATCCGCCGGCCTACGCCGTCGCCGGACCGAGCTCGCCCACCAGCCTCGTCGCGGTTGCGGCGGACGGATCGGTCACGGTCTCCTTCACCGGCTCGACGGACGCCGGCACCTCGCCGGTCGTCTCTTACCGCGTCAGCATCTTCTGCAACGGCAAGGACACCGACTTCCACGCCGACGGCACGACGAGTCCGATCACGGTGCACGGGCTGACCAATGGCGTCGTGTACACCGCGAAGGTGAAGGCTCGCAATAGCAGTGGGTTCGGGACGTCCTCGAAGCCCACCCCTCCGTTCGTGCCGACCGCCGACGGTTCGTCCACGCCGGAGGCGACGACGAGTTCGACGTCCACCACGACGTCCACCACGACGTCCACCACGTCGTCGCCGACCACGTCGACAAATACATCGACAAATGCGTCGACAAATACGTCGTCGACGAGCTCGACGAGTCCCTCGGCGTTCCAGGTGCCCGGCGACGTCATCGACCTCCATCAATGGAGGCTCAACCTCCCGGTGGACTCGAAGGGCGGCACACGCGGGGAGTCCGCGCTCGTGAGGCAGCCCAAGCTGCTCACCTATGGCGACCGGAGCTTCGCTGTGAATGCGGCCGGCGACGGGGTCGTATTCACAGCCGGGGTCGGTGGCGCCACGACAGAGAACAGCAGGTACGCCCGGTCAGAGCTGCGAGAGCTCTCGGCGTCCGGATCCCTCGCCGCCTGGAGCGCCACCACCGGGACCCACACGATGACCGTCACGGGATCGGTGGATCATCTGCCGGTCAACAAGCCGCAGGTGTCGGCCGCGCAGATCCACGGCAGTTCGGACGTGCCGCTCATCGTCATGGCGACCGGCTACTGCGACACCTACTGCAACCACGACTCGCGGACACGCGCGATCCCGCCCGGCACCGTCCGCCTCGTGACCAAGGAGAACAACGACAGCTCCTCCGTGGTGCTCGACCCCGACTACGCCCTGGGCAGTAGGTACACGCTGACCATCGAAGCGCAAGGCGGCGTCGCGACGCTGACGTACGCGAACCTCGCCAGCGGCGTCACGAGCACCCGGTCGTTCCCGATCACGAGCCGGCAGGGCCTGTACTTCAAGGCGGGTTGCTACGCGCTCAGCAACCTCACGAGCGACGCTGTCTCCGCATACGGCCAGACCACCGTGTACGCACTGTCGGTGACGCACACGTCGTGATCGGCAGGTGCGGCGTGCGGCTCGGGGCCCCCGCTGCTGCGGACGCTGCGGCATCATGGGCCGGGTTGTCCGGGGGAGCACCGAGGAGGCGTGGTGGCCCAGGGTGTCGTGCAGGGGTTCACGGTGTGGGCGCGTGGGCGGGCCGCGCTGGAGCCGGACGTCGTCGAGACCCTGACTGACCTGAAGGGGACCTACCTCGGGGACGCCGCGCCGGGACGGTGGCGCTCGGGGGAGCTCCGCGAGCTGCTGCTCGAGGTCATCCCGCGCAAGGTCACCGCGGACGACGCGTGGTACGCATCCGTCGTCCCGACCACGCGGGCCTTCCTCACCTATCTGCACCAGCACGGGCAGCTGCATCCGGCGTCGGCGCCGCTGTCCAGCCTCCTCGCAGAGCTGGACGACGTCGCCGGCGAGTTCACCGACGCCGTCCACGACCCTGCCCGGTTCGGCATGGCCAAGAGCCTGCTCGCGCGGGTGGGTCTGCCGGCGGGGCAGCTCATGGACCAGGAGTCTCTGGACGAGGCCATGGCGCGGTTCAACGCGCTGCCGTTCGAGGAGCGGGACGCCGCCCTCGGCCAGTTCGCGCCGACCCGCGTGGAGGAGGAGCCCGGGGAGGACGAGCCGGTGGTGTTGCCCGGCGTCCGGCTCGCGCCCACCGCTGAGCTCGCCGAGGCCGCCCGCTCCAGTCGCACGATCGTCGAGCTCGAGCAGCTCGACCGCTGGCTCCGCACCGGTCGGGCGGTCACCGGCACCGGCGTCCTGACCCTGAAAGAGGCGCGGTCGCTGCAGGTGACCCTCGGCTGGGAGGCACCGGACGACGCCGAGAGCGCTCCGCCCGACCTGGACGACGACCTTCCGCGGCGGACCGCACGGTCGGCGCGGGACATGCCACGGCTGGACCGGCTGTGGACCGTGGCCGAGGCGGTGGGGGTGCTCGACGTCCACACCACGCGGGTCTACGCCGGGCCGGCCAGGCCGGTGCTCCGCGCCCTGGCGACGCGGTCGCCCGGCGCTGACGAGAAGCTGCTCGCGTTCTGGCAGCAGGCCTTCGACGAGTTGCTCCTGACGTCGCAGCCGCTGCCGTTCCGGATCGGCGTCGACCCGCACGTCGTCCTGGGTGTCGTCATGGGTGTCGTCATGCACGGCCTCTTGACCGCCTACGAGGGCGACGAGTGCAGCGTCGCCGAGCTGCTCGACGAGGCGTTCCAGGACGTCGCGCCGGGGGAGATCTTCGTCCCGGAGGCGATGCGCGGCGTCGTCGCTCTCCGCGTGCTGGAGCGGCTCGGGCAGTTCGCGGACCTCGGCGCCGTCGCGCCGATCGCGGGCGCCGCCCAGCCGGTGGCCTTGACGCCGTTGGGCGTCCACGGCCTGCGCACGGCCGTCGTCGCGCGCGGCGGCGAGGCGCCCGCGGTCGGCGACGTCGCGGGCCAGCCGGCCGAGGTCGCCGTCGACCAGATCCTGCTGGCCGGCCCCGCGCTGGCGGCGGAGCTGCTGCTGGAGTGGCTGGGCGATCGCCCGCGGGGGGAGGCGCTCGCGGAGGTGATGCCCGTCCTGCGGGGGCAACCGGCCGCCTTGCGCTACCGCGTCTTGTCGCTGCTGGTGCCGCTGGAGGGTGTCCTGGACGAGCTGCGCGCCATCGCCCCAGGTGACCCGCTTCTCGGCCCGCTCGTCCTGGCGCTGTCGGCCGACTTCGCCGCCCTGGCTGCGGTGGCCAAGCGGTTCCCCGACGGGCCGGACGACATCGACGAGGACGCGGTGGCTCAGCTGGCCGTCGTCGTCCAGGGGCTGGCCTGGCGCGACCTGGAGATGCCGCCCGCCTATCGGCGCACCCTCGTGGTGGACTCGCTCGCCCGCGCGGTGTTCGAGCTCGAGCCGCCGGTGCGGTCCGGCGACGTGGACGCCGACCACTGGTCGCTGCTCGACGAGGCCACGGTACTGCGGATGGTCGACTGCGAGCACCCCGAGGTCGACGTCGTGCTCGACGCCATCGC
>DATKNA010000273.1:0-23084 GCA_035541595.1 Kineosporiaceae bacterium
AGCCGATGATCTCGACCTCGGGGGCGACGGCCGTGTAGTGCTCTATGAGGCCACCCACGGCCGCCGAGAGACAGGGGGCAAGGCCCCCGGCGGTGAGCAGTGCGACGCGGTGGACGGGCATGGCGGCGGCTCCGTGGTATCGCAGGGGCCCCTCGGGCGGACCCACTCCCTCGTGCCCGACCACCCTAGTGCGCGCTACCGGTACGCCGGTCCCCGAGCAGGGCCAGGATGGCCGCCATGGACGACCTCGACCGCTATCTGGCCGCGCCCGGACGCTACGACGCGATGACCTACGGCCGCTGCGGGCGCAGCGGTCTGCTGCTGCCGGCCGTCTCGCTCGGCCTGTGGCAGAACTTCGGTGACGATGTGCCCGTCGAGCGGCAGCGCGGGATCCTGCGCCGGGCCTTCGACCTCGGCATCAGCCACATCGACCTGGCCAACAACTATGGACCGCCGTACGGCAGCGCCGAGATCAACTTCGGCCGGATCTTCGCCCAGGACTTCCGCCCGTACCGGGACGAACTGGTGCTGTCCACGAAGGCCGGGTACGACATGTGGCCCGGTCCGTACGGCGAGTGGGGCTCGCGCAAGTACCTGCTCGCCAGCCTGGACCAGAGCCTGAAGCGGATGGGTGTCGATTACGTCGACATCTTCTACAGCCATCGCTTCGACCCGCAGACGCCGCTGGAGGAGACGATGGGCGCGCTGGACACCGCCGTCCGCTCCGGGCGGGCGCTGTACGCCGGCATCTCGTCGTACTCCGCCGACCGCACCCGCGAGGCCGCGGCGATCCTGCGGTCGATGGGGACGCCGCTGCTCATCCATCAGCCCAGCTACTCGATGATCAACCGGTGGGTGGAGCAGGGGTTGCTTGCCGTCCTCGGCGAGGAGGGCATCGGGTGCATCGCCTTCTCCCCGCTCGCGCAGGGCATGCTCACCGACCGCTACCTGGGCGGCATACCGGCGGGGTCGCGGGCGTCCCGGGGGACATCACTGGATCCCGCACTGCTCACGGACGACGCCCTGCGACACATCCGCCGGCTGAACGAGCTGGCCCGCGAGCGTGGCCAGACACTGGCGCAGCTGGCGCTGCAATGGGTGCTGCGGGACCCGCGGGTCACGTCGGTGCTCGTCGGGGCGAGCAGCGTGGCCCAGCTGGAGGACAACATCGGCGCACTCGACGGGCCGCCGTTGACCGACGCCGAGCTCGCGGCGATCGACCAGGACGCCGTGGACAGCGGCATCAACCTCTGGGCGCGGTCCAGCAGCTCCTGACCTCGCGTGGCGGGGAGCGAGCCGGCGGTCTGAGGCAGGATGACGCCCGTGCCCAGTGAACCGACCCCCCGGCGGATCGCCGACGGCTACGTCGACGATCTCGTCGTCCTCGATCCCGTGCTCGCCACCGCGCTCGGCGTTCCCGTCGGGCAGGACCGCTGGCCCGACTGGTCGCCCGCGGGTCTGGCCGCCCGCGAGGCCCTCCAGCGCCACACACTCGGGGCGCTGGATGCGGCCGAGCGGGCCGCCGGCGGCCGCGACGGTCTCGACGACCTGGACCGCCGTTGCGCCCGCCTGCTGCGCGAACGGCTCGAGGCCCAGCTGGCGGTGACGGACGCCGGCGAGGGGCTGCGGCAGCTCGACACCATGTTCTCGCCGCCGCAGGAGGTCAGGCAGGCCTTCACGCTCATGCCCACCGCGACCGAGGAGGACTGGGAGGTCGTCGCCGCCCGGATGGAACGCGTCCCCGAGGCGTTGGCGGGATACCGGGACAGTCTCGCCGAGGGCCGCGACCGCGACCTGGTGGCCGGCCCGCGACAGGTCGAGGCGGTCGTCGCCCAGCTCGCGGGCTGGGGTGCGGACGGCGGCTGGTTCCGCACCGTCGCCCGGCGCGGGCCGCAGCGGCTGGGCGACCGCCTCGAGCGGGCCGCCGTCGGCGCCGACCAGGCGATCGACGGCCTGGGCACGTGGCTGGCCGCCGTGTACGCCCCGGCGGCCGCGCGCCGTCGCGACCCGGTGGGGCGGGAGGCGTACGCGCGGTGGGCCCGGCTCTGGTCGGGCTCCGACCTCGACCTGGACGAGGCCTACGCGTGGGGGTGGTCGGAGTTCGCCCGGCTGGACGCGGAGCTGCGGGCCGAGGCGGCGAAGATCCTTCCCGGCGCGTCACCGAGGCAGGCCATGGCGCAGCTCGACGAGCACGGCCCGGCGATCGTCGGCGTCGAGGCGGTGCGGGAGCATCTCCAGCACCTCATGGACGAGGCGATCGAGTCGCTCGACGGGGTGCACTTCGACCTCGCCCCGCCGCTCCGGAAGGTCGAGTCCATGATCGCCCCGGAAGGCGCCGCCGCGGCCCCCTACTACACCCGCCCGTCACAGGACTTCTCCAGGCCCGGCCGCACCTGGCTGCCGACGATGGGGCGGGAACGGTTCCCCATGTGGGACCTGGTGAGCACCTGGTACCACGAGGGCGTGCCGGGGCATCACCTGCAGCTGGCGCAGTGGGTCTACGTCGCCCCGCGACTGTCGCGCTACCAGACCGGCGTGGGATCGGTGAGCGCCGACGCCGAGGGCTGGGCGCTGTACGCGGAGCGGCTGATGGACGAGCTCGGGTTCCTCACCGATCCGGCGGCCCGGATCGGCTACCTCGACGCCCAGCAGATGCGCGCCGTCCGCGTCGTCGTCGACCTCGGCATGCACCTGGAGCTGCCGATCCCCGCCGACCAGGGTGTGCCCGAGCCGTTCCACCCTGGCGAGCGTTGGACGCCGCAGCTGGCGCGGGAGTTCTTCGGCGCCAACAGCGGGCGCCCACCGGAGTTCCTCGACAGCGAGATCGTGCGCTACCTGGGCTGGCCGGGCCAGGCGATCGGCTACAAGCTCGGCGAGCGGGCCTGGCTCGCCGGCCGGGAGGCGGCGCGCAGGCAGCGGGCCGCGCGCGGTGAGACCTTCGACCTCAAGACCTGGCACATGGCCGCGCTCTCCCAGGGATCGCTCGGGCTCGACGACCTCGTCGACGAGCTGTCGGCGCTCTAGCCCGGGCCCCGGCCGTGCGCGCCCTCGTCCTCGACCGCCCGGGAGCGGTGCCGCAGCTGCGCGACGTCCCCGATCCGGTGTGTCCGCCCGACGGTGCCGTCGTCCGGGTCGAGGCGACCGGCCTGTGCCGCAGCGACTGGCACGTGGTGGCTGGTCACGATGCCGACGTCCGGCTCCCGCACGTGCCGGGACACGAGTTCGCCGGCGTCGTCGACGCCGTCGGCGAGCGCGTGGCCGGCTGGGCGCCGGGCCGCCGGGTGACCGCGCCCTTCGTGAACGCCTGCGGGCGGTGCCGGCAGTGCCGGGCCGGGCAGCAGCAGGTCTGCACCGATCAGCTGCAACCGGGCTTCAGCTCGTGGGGGTCGTTCGCCGAGCTCGTCGTGGTCGAGCGCGCCGAGGTCAACCTGGTCGCCCTGCCCGACACCGTCGGCGCCGAGGCGGCGGCCGCGCTGGGGTGCCGCTTCGCCACGGCATTCCGGGCCGTGATCCAGGTCGGCCGCCTCACGCCGGGGGAGTGGGTCGCCGTGCACGGTTGCGGCGGGGTCGGGCTGTCCGCGGTGATGGTGGCCGTGGCGGCCGGCGGGCGCGTGGTCGCGGTCGACGTCCGGCAGGAGGCGATCGACCTGGCCGGCGTCGCCGGCGCGGAGCAGGTCGTCCGCACCGACCCGGCCGAACCCGCGGCCGCGGTGGCCGCCCGGGTGCGCGACGCGGCCCACGACCGGATAGGCCTCTCGCTGGACGCCCTCGGCAGCGCGTCGACCTGTGCGGCGTCCCTCGCCTGCCTGGCGCCGCGGGGCCGGCACGTGCAGGTCGGGCTGCTCCCGGAGGTGCTCGGCTGGCCGGCCGTCCCGATGCACCTGGTGATCGCGGGGGAGCTGGAGATCCTGGGCAGCCACGGGATGGCCGCGTGGCGCTACCCGGAGTTGCTCGGGTTGGTGGACGCGGGGCGGCTGCGGCCCGGCGACCTCGTCACCTCGCGCATCGGCCTGGACGCTGTCGGCGCCGTTCTGGTCGCGATGGGCGACGCCCCGCCGGCGGGCATCACGGTCGCCGTGCCCTGAGCGCTGCCCCGGACGGGGTGGTCAGGGCAGCGGCGGCCGGTCGTGCAGCGCCCGGTACCCCGAGGCGAAGGAGCGCACCTCGCCGGTGGTGAGCATCCGTGCCCGGACGGCTCCCGAGGCCAGCCGTCGCTCGAGCCGGCCCCAGGGCAGGTCGGTGTCGGAGCCCGCGAGCACCACGTTGCCGTAGCGCCGGCCGTGCAGATGACCCGGCTCGGCGACGAGGGCGACCTCGGCGAAGGATCCGAGCGCCGTCGCAGCCTCCCGACGGGCCAGCTCGAGCCGGGGGCTGTCGGCCAGGTTGGCCAGGTACAGCCCACCCGGCACCAGGACCCGGCGGACCTCGTCGAGGAACTCGCCCGTCGTCAGGTGGGACGGAACGCTGGCGCCGGAGAAGGCGTCACGGACGACGACGTCCTGTCCGCCTGCCGGAAGCCCGGCCAGCCCGGCGCGGGCGTCCGCCACGACCAGTCGCAGCGCGGGCGAGGACCGCAGGCCGAACGCCCGGCGGGTCAGGCCGAGCAGGCCGGCGTCGATC
This sequence comes from Kineosporiaceae bacterium, assembly GCA_035541595.1. GTDB lineage: Bacteria > Actinomycetota > Actinomycetes > Actinomycetales > Kineosporiaceae > DATKNA01. Next base: position 4,621 of record DATKNA010000273.1, read on the forward strand.
TCGAACACGATCTGTCGCGAGCGTGGCCGGGTCGCCGCGACGTAGCGGGCGACGGTGCAGCCCGCGCCGCCCAGGTGGACGACGCGCAGCGGGGTTCCCTCGGGCGCCACGAGGTCGAGGACGTCGCCGAACCAGCGCACGTACTCGAAGTCGAGCCGGGTCGGGTCGTCGAGGTCGACGTGGCTGGAGGGGACGCCGTTGACCACCAGGGTCCAGCGACGACGGCTGTCGTCGTCCGGCAGCAGGTCGGCCCGCCCCGTGTCCACCGGCCACGATCCCGGGACCGGGTCGGGGCGCGCTGGTCGGCGGCGGGCCACGGGGTGACACCCTACGGTTCCTCGATCGTGCACCCGGCGGAACGTGCGGGGTCCCCGCCACGTTGGCCTGGTGCGAGGATGGGCATACCGGGACAGCCGGCGACGCCAGGCACGACCGGGCCCGGTCGAGGGAGGGGCGGCGATGTCCGCGAAGCGGCGGGTGGCCGCGCTGGCGATGCTGTGGCGAGCGCTGCACGCCGGCGACAGGCCGGGGGGGATGGGGATCGGAGCCCAGCTGGCCGCGGTGCCGCGGATGCTGTGGCTCAGCTTCACCGGCCGCTATCCGGGGCTGGCCAAGACGCGGATGGTGATGGCGGCCCTCGGCGTGCTCTACGTGTTCTCGCCCCTCGACCTCATGCCCGAGATCCTGCTCGGCGTCTTCGGTCTAGGCGACGACGCGCTCGTCACCGCCTGGGTCGTCGGGGCGCTGCTCGGCGAGACCGATGCGTTCCTGCGGTGGGAGGCCGCCGGCAGAGCGCGCGTGGTGGTCGGGCAGGTCGTGCCCTGATCTTCCGCGCGTCGTCCACAGCCCACCCGACGGGGCGTCCGCCGGCCGTCCCACCGTCCACAGGCCGTGGATCGTGCTCTCCCGCACACGTCCGTCCGCGACCAGGGTCGAGGGCATGGACAGTGCCGTCGAGGCCCCGCAGTTGCGGGAGGTCATCGCCCATGCCTGGTTCACCATGGGCTTCCCTCCGGTCCGCAGCCTCGTTCTCGTCGGCGTGGAGTCGTCGGGGTCATCACCCGGCTTCGTCGCCCGCGTCGACCTGCCGCCACCGCGTTACCGCCGGCACGTCGCGGAGGTGATGGCGGGGGCGGCCCAGCGGACCGGTCTTCGCTCCGTGGTGCTCCTGGTCGTGCTCGACCCGTCGAGCCACGCCCCGCCGACCCTGGAGCGCCCGGGTGCCGCCCTCGTCACCGCCATCCGAGCTCGCCTGCGCGCGGCCCGCGTCGCAGTGCTCGACGCCGTCGTCGTGGCCGGGGGCCGGTACCGGTCCCTGATGTGCGTCGACCCGGCCTGCTGCCCGCCGCAGGGCCATCCCCTCGGCGACCTCCGGACGACGGCCGCCGCAGCAGGCATGATCATGCGCGGGCGGTCCCTGGCGGAGGACGAGGCCGGGCTCGTCGCCGACGTGGCACCGGCGCCGTGGCCGGCGTCCGTGGTGATCCCCGCGCAGACCCGGTCACCGGTCGCCGACCTCGAACGATGGCGCGGAATGGTCGCCGCCCTCGCCGGCGCGCCCGACGGGCCCCGCGAACCGGACCCGGCCGACGTCGCCTGGCTCGTCCCCGCACTGGAGGACACCCGACTGCGCGATGCGGCGCTGGTCAGTCTCCTGCCGCGCGGCGCTCGGATGGCCGACGCCATCGCCCGAGGAACGGTGACCGGCGTCCCCGATCTGCACGAGAGCGAGGAGCATCCGCCGGCCGCCGAGGTGTTCGAAGCGGCGCGCGTGCTGCTGGCGACGGTGGCACGCGGGGCGCCCGCCGGCCGCCGGGCCGAGGCGCTGGCGCTCCTGGCCTGGATGAGCTGGTGGCAGGGCGTCGGCGCCCGATCGCGACTGCTCGCCGCCCTCGCCCTGCACGATCGGCCCGGCCACCGGCTGGCCGGTCTGGTCGACACGCTGCTCCTGCGCGGGGTCCCGCCCAGCTGGGTCAGACCCGGCCCTGACCCACGGGGGTGCGGTCGCCCGAACCAGTGACGTAAGATGCGGCTGGTCAAGAGCGCCAGCACCAAGCCCCGGCTCGCTGGCCGGCAACCCTCCAACCGCGGTGGGGTGCCCCGGGTGATGACATGGCTGACCGCCGAGGTGGCGGAGGCAAGCGCGGGCCCTCGGGCCCCCGGTCGGAGGAGCGAACCATGAGCTGTCGCCGCTCGGGCTGAGGGTCTCGCCCTCGGCGCGCCGGGGCGCCCTTCGTGACCGGCGTCCCCGCGCCCGTGTCCACTCCTGCCTGTCCCGGGCCGGCGCCAGCGTCGTCGTCGGCTTCCCGCGTTGCCGTCGAGGGCCGCACCCTGCGGAACGCACCCTCCCGTCCCCGACACCGCTGCCCCCCCGATCCCCAAAGGAGCTTCCTGTGACCGACGGCTGGTCCTTCGAGACCCGGCAGATCCACGCCGGCCAGAGCCCGGACCCCACCACCGGCGCGCGCGCCCTGCCCATCTACCAGACGACGTCCTACGTCTTCCGTGACGCCGACCACGCCGCGAACCTGTTCGCGCTCAAAGAACTCGGCAACATCTACACACGGATCATGAACCCGACCCAGGACGTCGTCGAGCAGCGCCTCGCGAGCCTGGAAGGCGGTGTCGGCGCCCTGCTGGTGGCCAGCGGCCAGGCGGCCGAGACGCTGGCGATCCTCAACCTGGCGAAGACCGGCGACCATCTGGTCTCCAGCCCGAGCCTCTACGGGGGCACGTACAACCTGTTCCACTACACGCTGCCGAAGCTCGGCATCGAGGTGTCCTTCGTCGACGACCCCGACGACCTCGACTCCTGGCGGGCGGCGGTCCGCCCGAACACCAAGGCGTTCTTCGGCGAGACGATCTCCAACCCGAAGCAGGACATCCTGGACCTCGAGGGCGTGGCCGGCGTCGCGCACGACGCCGAGGTCCCGCTGATCGTCGACAACACGGTGCCCACGCCATACCTCGTCCGGCCCTTCGAGTGGGGCGCTGACATCGTCGTGCACTCGACGACCAAGTACCTCGGCGGGCACGGGACCTCGATCGGCGGCGTGATCGTCGACTCCGGAGCGTTCGACTACGCCCGCTACCCCGAGCGCTTCCCGGACTTCAACGAGGCCGACCCCAGCTACCACGGTCTGGTCTATGCCCGGGACCTCGGTGTCGGCAGCGCGTTCGGGGCCAACCTCTCGTTCATCCTCAAGGCCCGGGTGCAGCTGTTGCGCGACCTCGGTCCGGCGGTCTCGCCGTTCAACGCCTTCCTCCTGGCCCAGGGCCTGGAGACGCTCAGCCTGCGGATCGAGCGCCACGTCGACAACGCGCAGGCCGTCGCTCGCTGGCTGCAGGAGCGGGACGAGGTCGAGAGCGTGGCGTATGCCGGCCTGCCCTCCAGCCCGTGGTACGCCCTGGCGCAGAAGTACTCGCCCCGCGGTCCGGGCGCCGTGCTCGCGTTCGAGATCAAGGGTGGCGTGGACGCCGGACGGCGCTTCGTCGACGCCCTCCAGCTGCACAGTCACGTGGCCAACATCGGCGACGTGCGGAGCCTCGTCATCCACCCGGCGTCGACGACGCACAGCCAGCTGTCCCCCGAGGAGCAGCTGGCGACCGGGGTCACCCCCGGCCTCGTCCGACTCTCGGTCGGCATCGAGCACATCGACGACATCATCGCCGACCTCGAGGCCGGCTTCGCCGCCGCGAAGGCCGACTGAGTGCCCGAGCTGTGGAACCAGGCCATGTCGGCCCACGACCGGTGACCGCCCAACCGGCCGCGCCGTCTCCCGCCACGCCCCCGGTGACGGGGGCGTGGCGGGAGGGCGACCCCCCGGGTCGCCGACGCTTCGCCGACGTCGGCGGCGTGCGCCTGGAAGCCGGCGGCGCTCTCCCGGGCGTCCGGGTGGCCTTCGAGACCTGGGGTCGGCCGTCGGCGACCCTGGACAACGCCGTGCTCGTCCTGCACGCGCTGACCGGCGACAGTCACGTCGTCGGTCGCCCCGGCCCCGGCCACCCCACGCCCGGCTGGTGGAACGGCCTCGTCGGGCCGGGCCTCGCCCTGGACACGGACCGCTGGTTCGTCGTGGCTCCCAACGTGCTCGGCGGCTGCCAGGGAACCACGGGCCCCGCCTCCGACGCCCCCGACGGCCGGCCGTGGGGCAGCCGGTTCCCGTTCCTCACCGTGCGGGACCAGGTCCGGGCCGAGGCGACGCTGGCCGACCAGCTGGGTATCGACCGGTGGGCGCTGGTGCTGGGCGGCTCGATGGGCGGCATGCGCGCCCTGGAATGGGCGGTGACGTACCCGGACCGGGTCCAGCGCCTGCTCGTCCTCGCCTCGACCCCGTACGCGACCGGGGACCAGATCGCCTGGTGCGCCGCGCAGCTGGCCGCCATCCGCAGCGACGTCAACTTCCGGGGCGGCGACTACTACGAGGCTGCGCCGGGCGCCGGCCCGCACGCGGGGCTCGGCGTGGCCCGGCGGGTGGCGCACGCCACTTACCGGTCTGAGCCGGAGCTCAACCTGCGGTTCGGCCGCAAGCCCCAGCCGGGCGAGCAGCCGCTGCAAGGGCGGGGCCGGTACGCCGTGGAGTCCTACCTCGACCATCAGGCGGACAAGCTCGTGCGGCGGTTCGACGCGAACAGCTACGTCGTCCTGACCGAGGCCATGAACTCGCACGACGTCGGGCGCGGCCGGGGCGGCACGGCGGCGGCCCTGCGCCGCGTCACCGCCCGCACCGCCGTCGCGGCGATCACCAGCGACCGGCTCTACCCGGTCCCGCTGAACCGGGAGATCGCCGATGGCGTCCCGGACGTGCTGCCGCTGCGTGTGATCGACTCGCCGTACGGGCACGACGGCTTCCTCATCGAGACAGACGCCGTCGCCGAGCTGGTGGCAGCCCTGCTCCCGGGGTGAATACGGTGGCGGCGGCGGGTCAGGCCGCGTCGACCGACGCCAGCCGGACGCGCAACGTGGGCCAGCTGGCCGCGAGCGCCGGGTGCAGCGGGAGCTCCCCGACCTGGTCCAGCCCGACCCAGCGGATCTCGTCGCTCTCCCTGTTGCAGACGCGGACGGTGACGGACCCGCCGGCCCACCCGATGACGTAGGTGTACCGCCAGTCGACATGGTCGGTCCCCACCGCGCAGCCGACCACGCTGACGTCGTCCGGCCCCACCCCGACCTCCTCGCCGGCCTCCCGGAGCGCGGCCGCCACCACGTCCTCGTGACTGTCCCGCGCTCCGCCCGGAACACTCCACCTGCCGCCCTGGTGCGTCCAGCCGGCACGCAGCTGGAGGAGCACCTGCGCGTGTGCGGTGGGTCGACGCAACAGGAGCAGGCCGGCGGCACCATGGCGCCCCCAGTGCCGCTGACCGCAGCGGCAGAACACCCATCCGTTGCCGTCCGCCAGTGCCATGCTTCCAGCCTAGGGCGGCCCTCGGGATCCCTCACGACGCCGACCCCCCGCCGGGTCGGGTACCGTCGGCTCGCCCGGTACCGGTGCCTGCCAGGGCCGCGGGGTGGTATCCGGCCGACTCGACCGGCTCGGCCGGCTGGTGAGGAGGATCGCGATGACAGTAGTAGTGGGGTACGTGCCGACGGCGGAAGGGCGGGCGGCTCTGCGACAGGCGAGTGAGGAGTGCCGGTTGCGCAACACCCGGCTCGTCGTCGTCAACTCGCACCGCGGCGGCAGTTCGTTCCAGGGCGCGGAGGCCGCCCGGTACGAGGAGGAGCTCGACGAGGTCAGCCGGGGGCTCGACGCGGAAGGGCTCGATCACGAGGTGCGCCAGCTGGTCCTCGGGTCGGAGCCCGCGGAGGACCTGATCGCGGTCGCCCAGGAGGTGGCCGCCGACATGATCGTCATCGGGCTGCGCCGGCGCAGTCCCGTCGGCAAGCTGATCCTCGGCTCGAACGCCCAGCGCATCCTGCTCGACGCTCCGTGCCCGGTGCTCGCCGTGAAGGCTGGGGACGAGCCGTGAGCGTCAGTCCGGTCCGGCTCCACCTGGCGCAGGACGAGGCGGCGGACGCCCTGCTCGCGGCCGACCCGTTCGCCCTGCTCGTCGGGATGCTCCTGGACCAGCAGTTCCCGATGGAGCGCGCGTTCGCCGGCCCCTACCTGATCGCGGAGCGGATGGGGATGTCGACCGTCGATCCGGCGGCCGTCGCCGCGGAGGATGCGCAGGCGTTCGCCTCGCTGATGGCGGGGCCGCCCGCCGTGCACCGCTACCCCAAGGCGATGGCCGGCCGCGTGCAAGCGCTGGCTGCGTTCCTCATCGACGCCTACGGCGGCGACGCTTCAGCCCTCTGGCGGGGCGTGACGGACGGTCGCGAGCTGTTCGCCCGGATCCGGGCGCTGCCCGGCTTCGGGGATCAGAAGGCGCGGATCTTCCTCGCGCTGCTCGGCAAGCAGTTCGGCGTCCGGCCGGACGGGTGGGAGCGGGCGGCGGGAGATTATGCGACGCCCGGCCGGCGTTCGGTGGCCGACGTCGTGGACGAGCGGTCGCTGCAGGAGGTGCGCGAGTACAAGCGCGGGATGAAGGCCCGGGCTCGAGGCGCCGCCGGCACCTGAGCCGCCGCCGGGGAGCGGACGGTGCCGCCGCCGGGGGATCCTCCGTCGGCCGGCTCGGTCTGCTCGGGCCCGCCGTCGTGACACCGTTCGCATGCAAGAATGGAGAGTTGACCGGCCCTGAGCGGGCACAATCTCGGCCTCGCGACCGTTGATGAACGTGGCCGAGGGAGTCGGCCATCGCACCGCCGCTCGTTCCGAGCATCGCCCACACCGTACCCCGCCGCCAGCGGGTGCCGCGTAGCCACTGCTGCGGGGCTCCCCGTGGTGGCAGTGAGACGAAAGGTTGTCCGTGTCGTCGGTCCCGACCTCTCGGCCCTTGCCCTCCGAGTTCGCCCACCCCGCCCTGCAGGATCTCCTGCGCCTGGGCGCCACCCGCGGCAGCGTCGAGGCAGCTGCCGTGCGCGCGGCCTGCGAGCAGGCGCAGGTGCCGATGCCTCGGATGAAGGCGGTCCTGCGGGCGCTCGACGACGTCGGGGTCACGATCGACGTTCCGGTCGGTGCCGGCTCACGGCGCGCGGTGCCCGCCACCACCTCCCGGCCGTCGACGTCGGTGTCCGCCGCCGACCCCAGGCCTGCCAAGCCCGCGAAGCGTGCCCTCACCAACGGCACCGGCACGGCCGCCGCCTCGACCTCCGTGGTGGACGGAGACGGTGTCGAGGTCTCGGCGAAGCCCACCAGGAGCACGAGGTCGGCGTCCGCGGGCCCCGCGGCCCAGCGCAACGGCGTGGCGGTCCCGGCCGCTCCGGCTCCGGTCACCGACGACGTCGAGGCGGACGGCGACGACATGGACGACCTCCCGGACGACGTCGATGACATCGCCGGTGAGCCCGACGGCGAGGAGATCGTCGAGCTCGAGATCGAGGATATCGAGGAGATCGCGGAGACGCCTGCCGACGTCGTCGAGGCGGACCCCGCCGACGCCGATGCGGAGCCTGCCGACGCCGACGTGGAACCCGCCGACGGCGTGGACCACGTGGAGGGGGCCGAGGTCGTCGTCGAGGAGGAGGACGCGTTCGTCCTCACGGACGACGACGATGACGCGCCGGCGCAGCAGGTCGCGACGGCGGGGGCCACGGCGGACCCGGTCAAGGACTACCTCAAGCAGATCGGCAAGGTCGCGCTGCTCAACGCCGAGCAGGAGGTCGAGCTCGCCAAGCGCATCGAGGCCGGCCTGTTCGCCGAGGAGACGCTGAACTCCGAGGCGAAGCTCGACCCGAAGCTCCGGCGCGAGCTCGAGTGGATCGCCGAGGACGGCCGCCGCGCCAAGAACCATCTGCTGGAGGCGAACCTGCGCCTCGTGGTCTCGCTCGCCAAGCGGTACACGGGCCGAGGCATGCTCTTCCTCGACCTCATCCAGGAGGGCAATCTCGGTCTCATCCGCGCCGTCGAGAAGTTCGACTACACCAAGGGCTACAAGTTCTCGACGTATGCGACCTGGTGGATCCGACAGGCGATCACCCGGGCCATGGCCGACCAGGCCCGGACCATCCGCATCCCCGTGCACATGGTCGAGGTCATCAACAAGCTCGCCCGCGTCCAGCGGCAGATGCTGCAGGACCTCGGGCGCGAACCGACGCCGGAGGAGCTGGCCAAGGAGCTCGACATGACCCCCGAGAAGGTCATCGAGGTCCAGAAGTACGGCCGCGAGCCCATCTCGCTGCACACCCCGCTCGGTGAGGACGGCGACAGCGAGTTCGGCGACCTCATCGAGGACTCCGAGGCCGTCGTCCCGGCCGACGCCGTGTCGTTCACGCTGCTCCAGGAGCAGCTGCACTCCGTGCTCGACACGCTGTCCGAGCGCGAGGCGGGCGTGGTCTCGATGCGGTTCGGCCTGACCGACGGCCAGCCCAAGACGCTCGACGAGATCGGCAAGGTGTACGGCGTCACGCGGGAGCGGATCCGTCAGATCGAGTCGAAGACGATGTCGAAGCTGCGCCACCCCTCGCGTTCCCAGGTGCTGCGGGACTACCTCGACTGAGGTTGGGTCTCCGGACGCCGGCGTCGTCGGCGTCCTCCGGTGTTCGATCTGGCGTCGTGCCGAGGTCGTCGAGCGGCGGTCAGCCCGCTCAGCCGGTCAGCGCGGCGGTCAGCCAGACCCCCGCGACGAGCACTCCGGCGAACAGCTCGATGAGCATGCTCCAGCCCACGGCCGCCAGGGTCGAGCGCGTCGACGGCCACGCGGCGCCGCCCCCGCCGAGGCGCACCCGCTCGGTGAGGTAGATCCCGAGGACGAACCCGAGGACGGCCCCGACGACAGGGACCACGAAGAAGCCGAGGACGCCGAGGGCGCCACCCAGCAGCATGCTTCCCACCGGCACGCCGGCCCGGCGCAGGCGACGTCCGGGAAGCGCGTACTTGGCCGCCGTGCCGGCCAGGACGAGGACGGTGGCCACGCCCAGGACGGCCCAGCCGAGCGGGTCCTGCCGGGCGAGCGCCCAGACCAGGACGCCGCCCCACACCAGGGGCAGGCCCGGCAGGAACGGAACGACGACGCCCGCCAGGCCGACCAGGATGATCAGGCCGGCGAGCGTCGTCATGGCTCAGGCGTCCGTGATCGCGATGTCCGTCGTCCCCGGGCGGGGGGCTTCCGCCGGCGGATCGGCCGGCGTCAGCGCTCCTCGTCGTGGGCTTCGGCCGGGGTCGACGCCAGAGCGTCGGACTGGTCCTGGATGTCCGCGTCCGCCGCCCGCAGCGCAATCTCGTGGGCGCGGCCGTGGTGGACACAGAACAAGAGTTCGCCGCCACCGGGCAGGACCACCCGGATGTAGGCGCGAGCGCCGCACCGGTCGCAGCGGTCAGCTGCGGTCAGCGGTGCTGGTGCGGTCACGGCATTCACGGGCCGACCTCCTCCGGTCTCGTCGTCGCCTCGTGCTGACGCCCCTCCTGTCGACGGGCGCATCTGCAGAAACAGTGAAGCAGGCCGGGCAGTTCCCGGTCGCCCGAGCGGGTGACGTTCGCTCTCCGCGTAGCCGGCGTGCCCCCGGGTGGAGCAGCGCAGACCCGGGCGCACGGCCCGGACCCGTGCGGGCGGCCGGCGGCGGGGTGAGACCTGCGTGTCCCGCCCGTGGACCGTCGCTGCCCCGGGTATCTTCGATCAGACGTACGAGCCGCCGTCCCCGCCGGGGGCGCAGGGAGGAGTACCGCGCCGTGGCCGTCCAGCCCGCCCACTCCGCTCGCGACCGCGGCACCGGCCGCGCCACCTCGGACTACACGGCGCGCCACTTGTCCGTCCTCGAGGGCCTCGAGGCGGTGCGCAAGCGCCCCGGGATGTACGTCGGCTCCACCGATTCCCGGGGCCTCATGCACTGCCTCTGGGAGATCATCGACAACTCGGTGGACGAGGCGCTCGCGGGCCATTGCCATGCCATCGAGGTCGTGCTGCACGCCGACGGGTCGGTCGAGGTGCGCGACGACGGCCGCGGGATCCCGGTCGATCTCGAGCCGAAGACGGGCCTGTCCGGTGTCGAGGTCGTCTTCACCAAGCTGCACGCGGGCGGCAAGTTCGGGGGCGGGTCCTACGCGGCGTCGGGCGGCCTGCACGGTGTCGGTGCCAGCGTCGTCAACGCCCTGTCCGCCCGACTCGACGTCGAGGTCGACCGCGAGGGCCGCACGCACGCCATGAGCTTCCGCCGGGGCGAGCCCGGCGTCTTCGCCGACGACGGCGGTGCGCCGAGCCCCGGGGCGCCGTTCGCGCCGTTCGTCGACCGGTCCGAGATGCGCCTGACGGGGCGCGTCAAGCGCGGGGTCACGGGCACCCGGGTGCGGTACTGGGCGGACCACCAGATCTTCCTCGCGGACGCCGGCTTCTCCTACGACGAGCTCGTCACCCGCGCCCGGCAGACCAGCTATCTCGTTCCCGGCCTCCACATCACCCTGCGCGACGGGCGCGGCCTGCCCGGCACCCCCGGCGAGCACGGCCCCCACGAGGAGGTGTTCCACCACGAGGGCGGAATCGGGGAGTTCGTCGAGTTCCTCGCCACGGACGAGCCGGTGACCGACGTCTGGCGCCTGCTGGGCAGCGGCCGGTTCACCGAGACGGTCCCCGTGCTCGACGACCGGGGACACATGGCCCCTCAGGAGGTCGAGCGCGAGGCCGTCGTCGACGTCGCGTTGCGCTGGGGGGCCGGTTACGACACCGAGGTCCGGACCTTCGTCAACATCATCGCCACTCCCAAGGGGGGAACCCACCTCGCCGGGTTCGAGCAGGGCCTGCTCAAGGTCCTCCGGCAGCAGGTGACCGACAACGCGCGGCGGCTCAAAGTCAACCTCAAGGACGACAGGATCGAGAAGGACGACGTCCTGGAGGGGTTGACGGCCGTGGTCACGGTACGCCTGGCGGAGCCGCAGTTCGAGGGCCAGACCAAGGAGGTGCTCGGGACCTCCGCCGTCCGCGGCATCGTGGCGCGCGTCGTCGACACCGAACTCGCCGCCCTGCTGACCTCCTCGAAGCGGGTGGAGAAGGGCCAGGCGGCCCTGCTGCTCGACAAGGTGGTCGGCGCGATGCGCACGCGGGTGACCGCACGCCAGCACAAGGAGACCCAGCGACGCAAGAACGCGCTGGAGACGTCCTCCCTGCCAGCCAAGCTGGCGGACTGCCGCAGCGACGACGTCGACCGCTCCGAGCTCTTCGTCGTCGAGGGCGACTCGGCCCTCGGCACCGCCAAGCTCGCCCGCAACTCCGAGTTCCAGGCACTCCTGCCGATCCGCGGCAAGATCCTCAACGTGCAGAAGGCGTCCATCTCGGACATGCTCAAGAACGTCGAATGTGCCTCGATCATCCAGGTCGTGGGCGCCGGCTCGGGCCGCACCTTCGACCTGGATGCCGCGCGGTACGGCAAGGTCATCATCATGTCGGACGCCGACGTCGACGGCGCCCACATCCGCACCCTGCTGCTCACGCTCTTCTTCCGCTACATGCGTCCACTGGTCGAGGCGGGGCGGGTGTTCGCGGCCGTCCCGCCGCTGCACCGCGTGGAGATCGTCAATCCCGGGGCGCGCAAGAAGGAGTACGTCTACACCTACAGTGACGCCGAACTCCACCGGCTGCTGGCCCAGCTCGACAAGCGCGGGCGCAGGTACACGATGCCCCCGCAGCGCTACAAGGGCCTCGGCGAGATGGACGCCGACCAGCTCGCCGAGACGACGATGGATCCCCGGCACCGGACGCTTCGCCGGGTGAGGATGGCGGACGCGGCCGCGGCCGAGGGCGTCTTCGAGCTGCTCATGGGCAACGACGTGGCGCCACGGAAGGATTTCATCGTCGACGGTGCCGCCCGGCTCGACCGGGAGCGGATCGACACCTGAGCCCGCGGCGCCGACGTTCCGTGACGGCGGCCCGAGTGCGCAGGCTCCCCTGAGCGGGTGCACGACGTCAGTGCCAGGGTGAGACTCATGTGCCACGACTCCGACTCCCGTCCGCCCGCCGCACCCGCCGACGCCGTGACCGACCCTCGCACCGTCGAGCGTGCCGGCGACCTGCGGCTGACCTCCGCCGACGGAACCCAGGTGGCCGCCTACGAGGCGGTCCCGGGCGGCGAACCGCGCGCCCGCATCGTCGTCCTGCCCGACGTCCGCGGCCTGCACCCCTACTACCGAGCCCTCGCCGACCTGCTCGCCGAGGCCGGGCTGCACGCCGTGGCCGTCGACTACTTCGGGCGGACCGCCGCCGGTCTGCCCCGGGACGACGACTTCGACTACCCGCCCCACGTGCGGAAGGTGACCCCGGAGCAGGTGGGCGACGACGTCGCGGCCGCCATCCGCCACCTCTCACCGGAGGGAACGCTGCCCGTGTTCACGGTCGGGTTCTGCTTCGGCGGCGGCCATTCCTGGCGGCTCGCCGTCGAGGACTCCGCCCTCGCGGGCGCCATCGGCTTCTACGGCCGGCCACCTCTCGTCGACGAGGCCCTGGCCCGCAGCACCGGCCGGCCCGCACCGGTGCTCATGCTCATCGCCGGCGACGACAGGGCGACCCCCGTGGAGGAGTCCTTGGCCCTCGCCGACCGGCTGCGCGCCAAGGGCGCCGACGTCGAGGCCCACGTGTTCGCCGGCGCCCCGCACTCGTTCTTCGACCGGGCCTTCGCCGAGCACCGGCATGCGTACCAGGACGCCTGGCGGTTCCTGCTGAGCTTCGTCGATCGTCATACCGCCACGCCGGCGCGGGACGGCTGACGAAGCAGCCCCCCACCTTGTGCTGATCATGCAATCCGTGTCGATCACGTGACGGGGTCGTCACGTGATCGACACGGATTGCATGATCAGCGCGGATTGCATGATCACGGGAGGGTTTGGACGGCGGGCACGCCGACGCCCACGGGGCCGCCGACCGCCTCGACCGGGGCCCGCAGCGGGACGCCGGACCCGTCCCGGCGGGAGTCGCGTTCGGGCAGCGAGACGCCCACGCCGTTCGCCGCAGCCGCGATCGCCGGGGCCGGGCCCGCCCACGCGAGCAGCAGGGTGTCCTCGCCCTTGAGGAAGCGATGGCAGCGGACGCCGCCCGTCGCGCGGCCCTTGGCCGGGTACTCGGCGTACGGCGTGACCTTCGCCGTCCCCGGCTGCGTTCCGGGCAGCGCTCCGCTCGAGCCGGCGATGGTGACGAGCACGCTGGCCCGCTCGCCGTCGGGCAGGGTGAGGTCAACGATCCCGAAATGGACCACCCGGGCCCCCGGGGCCAGGGTCACGCCGGCCATGCCCCCGGCTGCGCGGCCCTGCGGGCGGACCTTCTCGGCCCCGAACCGGAGCAGCTGGGCGTCGCTGGTCACGAAGACGAGATCGCACCGCTCGTGAGGCAGCTCGGCGGCGCCGACGACGCTGTCACCGTCGCGGAGCGCGACGATCTCCCAATCGGACCTGTTCAGCGGGTAGTCCGTCGCCACCCGCTTCACGACGCCCTGCGCCGTCCCCAGCGCGAGCCCCGCAGAGTCCGCCCGCAGCGAGCAGAGGGTGACGACGTGCTCTCCCTTGCCCAGGGCGAGGAACTCGGCGAGCGGGGCGCCTCCGGACAGCGACGGCGCGGTCGACGTCGGCGGCAGTGCCGGCATGTCGAGCACGGGCAGGCGGATCATCCGGCCCAGTGTGGTGATCGCCGCCACCTCGCCGCGGGCCGTCGTGGGGACGCAGGCGACGATGACGTCGTGCGTCGCCCGGTGGGTGGGATCCGGCGACGGGAGCGGGTCGGCGCTCGACGTCCGGGCCAGCAGCCCGGTCGAGGACAGCAGCACCAGGCACGGGTCGTCGGCGACCTCCAGCGGCGCCGCCTTGCTGGTCACGGCACCGGATCCGGCCGACTCCAGCAGCACCGTGCGGCGCGGGGTGCCGAAGGCCTGGGCGACCTCGGCGAGCTCGTCCGAGACGGCTGTGCGCAGCAGGACCGCGTTCTCGAGCAGGGCGGTGAGCCCGGCGATCGTCTCCTCCAGCTGCGCCTTCTCCCTGTCCAGCTCGAGCCTGCTGTACTTGGTGAGCCGGCGCAGCGGCATCTCGAGGATGTAGTCGGCCTGCACCTGGGTGAGGTCGAACACCGCAATCAGCCGCTCCCGCGCCTGCGCCGTGTCATCGCTGGAGCGGATGACCGCGATCACCTCGTCGATGTCGAGGATCGCGACGAGCAGGCCCTCGACGAGGTGCAGCCGGTCGGACGCCTTGGTGCGGCGGAACAGCGAGCGGCGACGGACGACGTCGAGCCGGTGGTCGACGAAGACCCGCAGCAGCTCCTTGAGCCCGAGCGTGCGCGGCTGCCCGTCGACCAGGCAGACATTGTTGATCCCGAACGACTCCTCCATCGGCGTCAGCCGGTAGAGCTGCTCGAGCACGGCGTCCGGGTTGAACCCGTTCTTGATCTCGATGACCAGGCGCAGCCCGTTCTGCCGGTCGGTGAGGTCGGTGAGGTCGGCGATCCCCTGCAGGCGCTTGCTCTGGACGAGGTCCTTGACCTTCTCGCGGATCTTCTCAGGGCCGATCGTGTACGGGAGCTCGGTGACCACGATCGCCTTCCGGCGCGCGGTGACGCTCTCGATCCGGGCCGTCGCGCGAGTGCGGAAGCTGCCGCGGCCCGACGCGTAGGCCTCCCTGATCCCCTCCAGTCCGACGATCTTGCCTCCGGTCGGGAGGTCGGGACCCGGGACGAAGCGCATCAGGTCCTCGAGGGTGGCCTCGGGGTGCGCGATGAGATGTCGGGCGGCGCCGACGATCTCGACGAGGTTGTGCGAGGGCATGTTCGTCGCCATCCCGACGGCGATCCCGCTCGCGCCGTTGACGAGCAGGTTCGGGATCGCCGAAGGCAGCACCCCCGGCTGCTGATAGGTGTTGTCGTAGTTGGGGACGAAGTCGACGGTGTCCTCGTCGAGTCCGTCGGTCATCGCCAGGGCCGGGGCGGCGAGCCGGACCTCGGTGTACCGCGGCGCGGCGGGACCGTCGTCCAGCGAGCCGAAGTTCCCGTGGCCGTCGACGAGCGGCACGCGCAGGGTGAAGTCCTGGGCCAGCCGGACGAGCGCGTCGTAGATCGCGGCGTCACCGTGCGGGTGGAGCCGGCCCATGACGTCGCCGACGACGCGGGCCGACTTGACGTGGGCACGGTCGGGCCGCAGCCCCATCTCGGCCATCTGGAACAGGATCCGCCGCTGGACCGGCTTAAGGCCGTCGCGCGCGTCCGGCAGCGCCCGGGAGTAGATGACGGAGTAGGCGTACTCCAGGAACGCCTCCTGCATCTCCTGCTCGACGCCGATGTCGACGATGCGCTCGGTGTAGTCCGCCGGTGGCGGCGTCTTCGACGTTGCCATGCGCGGAACCTGCTCCTCCGGGTCAGCTGCTGCTCACCGCCGGGCCGCACGGGGGCCCGGCCTCCGCTCGAATTGTCCCTGCTCGCCCGCCCCGCGGGGCTCGAGACCCGCCGATCGTCGGTCTACACCGTCAGAACCGTCCCCGCAGGCGCCACGGGACCCCGAAGCGGCCGTCGTGCGCCACCTCGTCCACCGGGCGCCGGCCCCGGCGCAGGGACGGCGAGCGCCGGTCGGGGGCGGCGTGGCCGAGGCTGATCACCCCGACGATGTGCCGGTCCCGGGGCGCGCCGAGAGCCTTCAGGACGGCGCCGTGCCGCTGCGACGGGACGCCGAAGAAGCAGGCCCCGAGACCGGCGTCCACGGCGGTCAGCAGCATGAGCAGGGCGGCCATGCCGGTGTCGACGTCCCAGTAGGGGACCGGCCAGTGCGCCAGCCGGGCCTGGAGGTCGGCCTCGTCCCACCCCTTGTCCGGTTCGGCGTAGCGGGCGAGGTACCGGTCGCGGTCCGAGAGACAGACGATCAGCACGGGCGCGCTCTGCAGGCCTTGGAGCCAGGCGTCCGGCTCCTCGGCGGGGTCGGTCGAGGCCGCCCAGAAGCGGGCCACGTCGTCCGGGCGCCGGCACACGATGAAGTCCCAGCCCTGGCTGAAGCCGGCGCTGGGGGCGTGGGTGGCGTTCTGCAGGAGGCGGTCCAGCACCGCATCGGGCACCGGACGGCCGGGGTGGTATGCGCGCACCATGCGGCGGTGGCGGACGACCGCGGCGAAGTCCATGACCCGGACTCTGCCACGTGAGCGACCTCAGGCCATCGGTCTCACCGACCGCGGTGCGGCCGGGACCGGGTGCCCCCGGACCGCGCGCGTACGGCCCGACCAGAGGCGACGGCCGTCGGCTCCACCACCCCCACCGGGGCGCCGACACCATTCCGTCGGCGTGTCACATCTGGTGTCGACATGTCTGACATGCTATGAGGTGCGCCACATTCGCGGCCGACCTCTTGGAATCGGCCGGCGGGCGCAGCCAGGCTGGGGCCCGTCGCCCGATCGGGTGACGGCAGTCCGGGACGCCGAATTCCGCCGCCGGCTCTGCCCACCGGACCCATGACGGCGGAAGCGGGGGACCCGATCTCCACGACGGCGCACCGGTTGGCCGGCGCCGTCTCGGGGTGAAGCCGGCCATGGTCCGGCCGGGCAACTTTCCAGCCCGAACCCGACAGCTCACCTCGCAGGCGGATGGGGAAGGACATCCGTGTCTGATCAGCGTGAGCATCCGCTTCGCCGTGCCCTGAAGCAGGTCGCCGTCACCGGGGCCGCCAGTTCGCTCCTGGTGGGGGTCGCGGTCGCCGGTCTCCCCGGACCCGCCACGACGGCGGGTGCGGCGGCGACGACGTCCCCGGCGGCCAGGGCGGCCGACGCCTCGCCCGTCCGCCTCCACGCGACGCGGACGGCGGCGACGACCGCCCGCCGCAGGGTGAACGTGGCGCTCGAGATGCGCGTCGCGGCGTCGCTCAAAGGGCGGCCCTACCGCTACGGAGCCGCCGGCCCCTGGGCCTTCGACTGCTCCGGGTACACGCAGTACGTGCTGAAGCAGCAACACTGGCGGCTGGCTCGTACCGCCGCCGGCCAGTACCGCCAGACCAAGCACCTGTCGAAGAAGAGTGCGAAGATCGGGGACCTGGTGTTCTTCTACGGCAGCGGCGGCGTCTACCACGTCGGCATCTTCGCCGGCCGGGGCAGGATGTGGGCCGCGCCGCACACCGGCGCCGTGGTCAATCTGCAGAAGATCTACGGGAGCAACTGGCTGATCGGCCGGCTCGTCTGAGCACGAGGTAGGGCCGATCGGATCCTGGACGTCGTCGAGCCGGGGACCCGGGGCAGGTCCCCGGCCGACCTCGTGCTCCCGTTGTGCCGGGTTGCACGCGTTATCACGCTCGCAGACGCCCGGAAACCGGCACAACGCGTGCAACCCCGCACAAGGCGTGCAACCTCCACGGCGTCCGGGTCAGCCCAGGTCGTCCTCCCAGAACTCGAAGGCGGCGCGGGCGCCGCCGCCCTCGGGGTGCCGCTCGTGCTCGACCTCGCGCAGTTCGACCCGCCGGATCTTCCCGGAGATCGTCTTCGGCAGCTCGGCGAACTCGATGCGGCGGATCCGCTGGTAGGGGGCCAGGTGCCCACGGCAGTAGGTCAGGATCTGGCGGGCCGTGTCCGCCGTCGGCTCCCAGCCCACTGCGAGGACGACGAAGGCCTTCGGCACCGCCAGGCGGAGCGGGTCGGGCGAGGGGACGACGGCCGCCTCGGCCACCGCAGGATGCTCGACGAGCACGCTCTCGAGCTCGAACGGGCTGATCCGGTAGTCGGACGCCTTGAACACGTCGTCCGAGCGCCCGACGTAGGTGATGTACCCGTCGGCGTCGCGGGAGGCCACGTCGCCGGTGTGGTAGACGCCGCCGCGCATCGCCTCGGCCGTCCGCTCCGGATCGTCGCGGTACCCGACCATCAGCCCCAGGGGGCGGCCCAGCTCCGGGGCGTCCAGCCGTAGGCAGATCTCGCCGTCCGCCGGCCCGTCCGGCCGCACCTCGCCGGTCACCGGGTCGACGAGCACGACGTCGTACCCGGGCAGTGGACGGCCCATCGAACCCGGCACCACCGGCTGCCCCGGAGAGTTCCCCACCTGCGCGGTCGTCTCCGTCTGGCCGAAGCCGTCCCGGACGGTCAGCCCCCAGGCCCGCCGAACCTGCTCGATGACCTCGGGATTGAGCGGCTCACCGGCGGCGACGACCTCGCGCAGCGGGATCCGCCCGGCCCAGGCCGCGAGGTCGGCTTGGACGAGCATCCGCCAGACCGTCGGCGGCGCGCAGAACGTCGTGACCCCGGCCTTCTCCATCGCCGCCAGCAGCTCGGCGGGGTCGAACCGGGGCTGGTTGACGACGGTCACCGTCGCCTCGGCGTTCCACGGCGCGAACAGGTTGCTCCAGGCGTGCTTGGCCCAGCCGGGCGAGGAGACGTTGACGTGGACGTCGCCCGGCCGCAGCCCGATCCAGTGCGCTGGGTCAACGAGAGCTACCGGCGCCGTCCGATGATCATCCCGCTCGTGGTCGAGGCCTGAGCGCCGGGGCCGGCGGGAGCGGCTCCGCCCGG
>DATKNA010000274.1:0-7013 GCA_035541595.1 Kineosporiaceae bacterium
CTGTGACGCTCGAGGGCGACGTCGTCGGCTCGGGCCTGGTCCGCGGCGGAGCGACGTCCGCGCCCTCCCTGCTGGAGGTGCAGGCCGCGGTCGACGAGGCGGCCGACCGTGCCGACGCCGCCGCGCGCAGGGCGGCACAGGCCCGCGCCAGGGTCTCGGCGGCTGCCGAGCGGCGGGCCGACCACCAGCGGCGCGTGGCGGAGACCCTGGAAAGGCTCCACGACAGCGACGCCCGGCTCGCCGCCGTCGCGGAACAGCTGGGCCAGCTCGGGGCGGCAGCGCGGGCGGCGCGGGCCGAGGCCGACCGGATGAGGGCCGGCCTGGCGGCCGCCGAGGTCGCTCTCGAGGGTGACCGGATGGCTGCGCAGGAGCTCGCCGAACGCCTGGAGCTCGCGCAGGAGCAGGGTGCCGACGACGAGCCCTCCACCGATGAGCGGGACCGCCGGGTGGCGGCATCGACGGCGGCCCGGGCCGCCGAGATGGAGGCCCGGCTGGCGCTGCGCACGGCGGAGGAGCGGGCGCGGGCCCTGGCCGGTCGCGCGGAGCACCTGGAGCGGGCGGCGGAGCAGGAGCGGGCCGAGCGGGCCCGGGTACTGGCCCTCCAACAGCGGCGGACCCGGCAGATCGCGGGCGCCCGGGCGGTGCTCGCCGGCGCCCAGTACACCCTCGCCGTCCTGGAGGTGGCGCTGGACGAGGCGGAGCACGCCCGCTCGGCGGCCGACGCGGAGCGTGTCGAGCGCGAGCGGGACCTCGCCGCCGTGCGGGCCGCCGTCCAGGAGCTCGCCGGGGAGCAGGCGCGGCTGACGGACGTGGTCCACCGCGACGAGGTCGCCCGGGCCGAGCAGCGGATGCGGATCGACGCACTCAGCGCGCGCAGCGTCGAGGAGCTCGGCATAGAGCCGGACGCGCTCATCGCGGAGTACGGCCCGGACCAGCCCGTCCCGCCCGGCCCGGCCGTCCCGGGGGAACCCGAGCCCGCGGACCCACCGGTGCCGGTGCCGTTCGACCGGCCGCAGCAGGAGAAGCGCCTGAGGGCCGCGGAGCGCGCGCTGGCTCTGCTCGGCACGGTCAATCCGCTGGCGCTGGAGGAGTTCGCGGCCATCGAGGAGCGGCACCGTTTCCTGACCACCCAGCTGGAGGACCTCAAGGCGTCGCGGCGTGACCTGCTCGACATCGTCAAGGAGGTCGACGAGCGCGTCGAGCAGGTGTTCACCGAGGCGTTCCACGACACGGCACGGGAGTTCGAGATCGTCTTCGCCCGGTTGTTCCCCGGAGGCGAGGGACGGCTCGTGCTCACCGATCCCTCCGACATGTTGACCACGGGGCTCGACATCGAGGCCCGGCCGCCCGGCAAGAAGGTGAAGCGGCTCTCGCTGCTCTCCGGGGGCGAGCGATCGCTGACGGCTGTGGCTCTGCTCGTCGCCATCTTCAAGGCGCGCCCGAGCCCGTTCTACGTCCTGGACGAGGTCGAGGCCGCCCTCGACGACACCAACCTGGGCCGCCTCCTGACGATCCTGGAGGAGCTGCGAGAGACGAGCCAGCTGATCGTCATCACGCACCAGAAGCGGACCATGGAGATCGCCGACGCCCTGTACGGGGTGACGATGCGCGGCGACGGTGTGACAACAGTCATATCGCAGCGCATCCGCGAGGACCAACCTGCCTGACGGGTTGCCGCCCGCCACCCGGCTTGTCAGGGTTGGTCCGTGCTCTGGGTCGTGCTGATGCTCGTCGTCCTGCTCGTCGTCGCCGCCGCCATCGTGGTCGCCGTCGCCCTGCCACACCTGCGGTCGGGCGGGAGAGTGCTGACACCGCAGGGTGAACGCCTCGTGCGTGAGGCCAGGTCACGCCTGACCAACGCGACCTCGCACCACTGACCGGCCACCTTCCGGCGGCGCCCTCCCCTTCCGTGATCATGCAATCCCCACTGATCATGCAATCCGTGTCGATCAAGTAGCTGGAGCGTCACTTGATCGACACGGATTGCACGATCACGGAAGCGGGGGGCGACGCGCGCGGTGGGACCCGTGGCGGCCGGACGTCGGCGAACGGGCGAGAATCGTCGCCGTGAGCAGCTCGGAATACCTCGCGATCATCCTGGGCGTCCTCGTCGTCCTCGTCGGCGCCGTGTCCGCTCTGCTCGTCGGCCGGCGCCGGCGCACCGCGCCGCCATCGCGGCGGGACCAGGGCCGGCCGACGCCGGGCGTCGACTACGCACCCGGTGTCGGTGACGACGCCGAGGTCCCTCGGGACAGTTCGACGAGGACGATCGAGCACGTCGAACTGCCCGGGGAAGCCGTTCTCGTCGAGGAGCCGAGCACGGCCGCGGCGCCGGCGATCGAACGGCCCGAGCCCGTCGAGGGGCGGCTCACCCGGTTGCGTGCACGGCTGGCCCGCTCGAACAGCAGCCTCGGCCAGGGTCTCTTCGTGCTCCTGTCCCGCGACCGCCTTGACGAGACGACCTGGGACGAGATCGAGGAGACCTTGCTCGTCGCCGACGTCGGCGTCGGGCCCACCACCGAGATCGTCGAGCGGCTCCGCCGAGACGTGGCCGTGCACGGTGTTCGCTCCCCGGACGAGGTCCGTGGCATGCTGCGCCAGGAGCTCCTGGCCGCGCTCGATCCCGAGCTCGATCGTTCCCTCGCCGTCGCCCGGCACGGTGGCCTCCCCTCCGTGGTGCTCGTCGTCGGGGTGAACGGCACCGGCAAGACCACCACCGTGGGCAAGCTCGCCCGTGTGCTGGTCGCCCAGGACAAGGACGTCGTCCTCGGCGCTGCCGACACGTTCCGCGCGGCCGCCGCCGACCAGCTGCAGACGTGGGGCGAGCGCGTCGGCGTCCTGACGGTCCGCAGTGACCGCGAGGGCGCGGACCCCGCGTCCGTGGCGTTCGCCGCCGTCCAGACCGGCATCGAGGCGGAGGCGGACGTCGTCCTCGTGG
Source organism: Kineosporiaceae bacterium (assembly GCA_035541595.1). Lineage (GTDB taxonomy): Bacteria > Actinomycetota > Actinomycetes > Actinomycetales > Kineosporiaceae > DATKNA01. The sequence continues at coordinate 2,939 of DATKNA010000274.1, forward strand.
ACACGGCGGGCCGGTTGCAGAACAAGGTGGGGCTGATGGACGAGCTGGGCAAGGTCAAGCGGGTCATCGAGAAGCAGGCGCCGGTCGAGGAGGTCCTGCTGGTGCTGGACGCCACGACCGGCCAGAACGGCCTGCAGCAGGCGAGGGTGTTCTCGGAGGTCGTCGACGTGACCGGGATCGTCCTCACCAAGCTCGACGGGACGGCCGAGGGCGGCATCGTGGTCGCCGTCCAGAAGGCCCTGGGGGTCCCGGTCAAGCTCGTCGGGCTCGGCGAAGGCCCTGACGATCTGGCGCCGTTCGAGCCGGCCGCGTTCGTCGACGCGCTGCTGAACTGACCGGCCGGGGAGACCCTGCACTGAACTGACCGTCCGGGGAGACCCTGACGTGAGGAGATGCCCAGGTTCTCCCCCGGATTCCTTGATCCTCGGTGAACTCCCTGATCTGATCGACGGGAGCGGCGCGGGCGGAACGGAAGGGAGCACGCCATGGCTGAGGCCTATCTGGTGGATGGTGTCCGGACTCCGGTCGGGCGGTACGGCGGCGCACTGGCCACCGTCCGCCCGGACGACCTCGCCGCGCTCGTCGTCGGCGAGATCGTGGCCCGCACGGGCGTTCCGCACGAGGCCGTCGACGAGGTCGTCCTCGGCGCCGCGAACCAGGCCGGGGAGGACAACCGCAACGTCGCGCGGATGGCCGTGCTCCTCGCCGGCCTGCCCCTCGCGGTGCCGGGGTTCACCGTCAACCGGCTCTGCGCCTCGGGCCTGCAAGCCGTGATGTCCGCCGCCCAGGAGGTCCAGACCGGCATGGCGGACGTCGTCGTCGCGGGCGGAGTCGAGTCGATGACGCGGGCGCCGTGGGTGATGACGAAGCCGGGCACGCCGTGGGCCCGCCCGGGCGAGGTGGCGGATACCGCGCTCGGCTGGCGGTTGGTCAATCCACGCATGGAGGACGTCGACGGCGGGGAGGCGACGATCACTCTCGGCGACACGGCGGAAGAGGTCGCCCTCCTCGACGGCATCACCCGCCAGGAATGCGACGCGTGGGCGCTGCGGTCGCAGGAGCGCACGGCGCTGGCCACCGACAAGGGGTTCTTCGATGCCGAGATCGTCCCGGTGAGGCCGCCGAGGGGCGACCCCGTCACTCGCGACGAAACGCCGCGCCCGGACTCGACCCCCGCCGGCCTCGGCAGGCTCGAGCCGTCCTTCCGCCCGAACGGGGTCGTCACGGCGGGCAACGCCTCGCCGCTGTCGGACGGCGCCGCGGCGATCCTGGTCGCGTCCGCCGAGGCCGTGGAGCGCTACGGCCTGACGCCTCGCGCCCGCGTCGTGGCGGGAGCCAGCGCCGGAGTGCCGCCGCACCTCATGGGACTCGGGCCGGTCCCGGCGACGCAGAAGGTCCTCGACCGGGTCGGCCTCGGCGTCGACGACCTGGACGCCGTCGAGCTCAACGAGGCCTTCGCCGCCCAGGTGATCGCCTGCGTGCGCCGCCTCGGGCTCGACGAGGACCGGCTCAATGTCGACGGCGGAGCCATCGCCCTCGGTCACCCGCTGGGGTCCACCGGCTGCCGGCTGCTCGTGACGTTGCTCGGCCGCCTCGAGCGGGAGGGCGGCCGGCGGGGGCTGGTGACGCTCTGCGTCGGCGTCGGGCAGGGATCGTCATTGCTGGTCGAGCGGGTCTCGTGACCGGACACCACCTCTACTCCCCCTTCCTCGTGATCATGCAATCCGTGTCGATCAAGTGACGACTCGGTCACTTGATCGACACGGATTGCATGATCAGCGGGGAGTGCATGATCACGCTGGAGTGCAGGACCACGCTGGAGTGCAGGACCACGGCCGGGCCGGGGCGCCGGTCGCCGCGGCGAAACGAAGGTTTCACGGCGTACCCCTGTCCGTCACCAGCGTGTAACACGGCTGGGTCCCCGCTGAAACACTGCGACGCGACCGTTGCTGCTCGACGGGGGCCCCGCGGACGTGGCGCCCCGACCAGACCGGACGGCCCTTCGTCGCGCACGCGGCCCGGGCCGTCCTCTCCCGGCCCGGACAGCAAGGGGTGTGAATGAACAGCGGAGACACCGCCTGGGTGCTCGCGAGCGCCGCGCTCGTGTTGCTTATGACCCCAGGCCTGGCGTTCTTCTACGGCGGCATGGTCCGCGCCAAGAGCGTCCTGAACATGCTCATGATGTCGTTCGTCACGATCGGGATCGTCAGCGTGCTGTGGACGCTCTACGGCTTCTCGGTGTCCTTCGGGCTCACCGGGAACGGCTTCTGGGGCGGCCTCCAATGGGCCGGCATGGGCGAGGCCATCAAGGGGCTGGCCCAGAACGGCAGCCAGCTGGCGATCCCGAACCTCGCGTTCTCGATGTTCCAGCTGATGTTCGCGATCATCACGCCGGCCCTCATCTCCGGCGCGATCGCCGACCGCGCGAAGTTCCTCGGCTGGGCCGTCTTCGTGACGTTCTGGGCGACGCTCGTCTACTTCCCGGTCGCCCACTGGGTGTTCGCCTTCGGCGACGCGCAGGGCAACGGCGCCGGCTGGCTCGCCGCCCGGGGTGTGGAGGACTTCGCGGGCGGAACCGCCGTCCACATCAACGCGGGCGCCGCAGGCCTGGCGCTCGCACTCGTCCTCGGGAAGCGGAACGGCTGGCCGAAGGCCCAGTTCCGGCCGCACAACCTGCCCTTCGTCATGCTGGGCGCGGGTCTGCTGTGGTTCGGGTGGTTCGGCTTCAACGCCGGGTCCGCGCTCGCGGCCAACGGCCTCGCCGCCCTCGCCTTCACGAACACGCAGGTCGCCACGGCGTCGGCCGCGCTCGGCTGGATCCTCGTCGAGCGCATCCGCGACGGCCGTCCGACGTCCCTCGGCTTCGCCTCCGGCGCCGTCGCCGGTCTGGTCGCGATCACACCGGCCTGTGCGTTCCTGGTGCCGTGGTCGGCGATCCTGCTCGGCGTGCTCGCCGGCGCGATCTGCGCGTTCGCCGTGGGCCTCAAGTACCGGTTCGGATTCGACGATTCGCTCGACGTCGTCGGCGTCCACCTGGTCGGCGGCATCGTCGGCTGTCTCTTCCTGGGCTTCTTCAGTACGACGAAGGCGAACGTCAACGGCTCCGGCGGCGCCGCGGTGGACGGCCTCTTCTACGGCGGGGGCCTCAACCTGCTCGGCAACCAGGCGTTGGCGGCGAGCTCGGTCCTGCTCTACTCGTTCACCTTCGCCCTCGTCATCGGGTTCGTCATCAACAAGACCATCGGCTTCCGCGTCGACCCCGACGAGGAGGAGAACGGCATCGACTTCGGCGAGCACGCCGAGACGGCGTACGAGACCCTTCCCAGCGGCGGTTTCCGCCCGACGGGTGCCCTCGTCGGAGCCACGAAGAGCGAAGAGGTGCCGGCATGAAGCTCGTCACCGCAGTGATCAAGCCGCACAAGCTCGACGAGGTGAAGGCCGCACTCGAGGCCTTCGGCGTCCAGGGCCTGACCGTGTCCGAGGCCAGCGGCTACGGCCGGCAGAAGGGGCACACGGAGGTGTACCGGGGCGCCGAGTACACGGTCGATCTCGTGCCGAAGGTCCGGGTGGAGGTGCTCGTCGACGACGCCGACGCGGCGGACGTCCTGGACGTCGTCGTCAAGGCGGCCCAGACCGGTCGGATCGGCGACGGGAAGGTCTGGGTGATCCCGGTCGAGGACGTCGTCCGGGTCCGGACCGGCGAGCGAGGCGTCGACGCCCTCTAATTCGAAGGGCGCACACCCGCGGGTCGCGGACCGCCGGGCTCGGACACGACCGAGCCCGGCGGTCCGGCCCGCCGGCCGGCCGGGGGAGGACTGACCGACGCAGTGATCGACGACACCGCCGCCGCGGCGCCACCTCGCGATCTGCGCCGCGAGCGCCTGACGCTCGCGGTCCGCTCCACCGGCCCGGCCCGTCGGGCGGCCCTCGCCGACCTGGTCGAGCGGGCGCTGATCGGTGCCTGGCAGCGAGCGCTGCCCGGCACCGGCGTGGAGGATCCGGGCGGCGGGCCGACCGGAGGGGTGGCACTGGCCGTCGTCGGGAGCGTCGCCCGGCGCGACGCGGGCCCGGCGAG
>DATKNA010000275.1:0-5393 GCA_035541595.1 Kineosporiaceae bacterium
GGCCCGGGTCTCAGCAGCTTCGTCGGGGCCGTCCGCGGCGGTGGGGGCCGGCGCGGGGTGGTCGACCGCGCCGCAGACCGGGCACGGCGACCCCGCCCGCAGGCCGAGGGCCAACTCGGCCGCCATTCCGGCGAGGCGGCGCTCGCGCAGGTCGAGGCGGCGCTCGCGGGCGTCGTCACGGGCACGCCGCAGCTCGTCCCGCCGCGTGGCCAGGATGACCGATTCCGAGGTCAGGGTCCGCGTCCGCTCCGCGGCCGCCGCCACCGCCTCCGCCTGGTCCAGTGCCGCCAGGGCGCCGGGCAGCGCTGCGGCCGCCGCCCGGGCGTCGACGAGGTCGGCCGCGAGCCGCTCGCGCTCGTCGGCGAGGGCGTCCAGCGTGCGAGCGCCGGTCGTCCGGTGCCGCTCCGCGCGGGCGACCTCCGAGCGGGCGACCGTGACCTCGCGTTCCAGCGCTGGCGCCTCGGCACCCTCCAGCTCGAGGGCCACGAGCTCCCCGACGAGCTGCCGGGCGTCGAGCGCGCGCGCCTGCAGCCTCTCGTCGTCGAGCCCGACGTCCTCGGCCGTTCCGTGCCGCGCGAGGTCCACGATCGCGCGGTCGACCGCCCCGAGCGCGTCGCCGGACCGGGTCCTGGCCAGCTCGAGTGGCCGCAACCAGCGGGCGACGCCGGCGGCGCGCCGGGCGTTCGCCAAGCGGGCCTCCCGCCGCGCCTGCTCGGGCGCCTCGGCGCGCAGCCGCTCCGCCGCCCGCGTCAGCTCGGCGAACCGGGCCTGCCGGCGGGCCGTCTCGACGGCGGCCTGGTGCTCCGCCGCCGCGTGCCGGGCGCGTGCCTGGGCGGCGACGCGCAGCTGGCGCGCCTCGTCGAGGGCGGCGTCGACCCCGGTGCGGAGGGCCCGCAGCCGATCGATCGGGTCCACGGCCTGATCGGGTGGGGTGTCGGTGGTGGCACCGGTGGCGGCGGCTGCCCCGGCGATCGATCCGATCATCGCCGTCGCCTGCTCCGCGCGGGCGAGGAGCTCCGCGGTGCGGGCGTCGGCGGCCTCGACCTCCTGCCGCCGCGCCGCCTGGGCCTCGCGCAGCCACTGCTGGGCCGCGGCGAACCGGTCGGTGCCGAAGAGCCGCTCCAGGAGGGCACGCCGGTCCTCGGCGTTCGCCCGGAGGAACGCGGCGAACTCGCCCTGCGGGAGCAGAACGAGCTTGGTGAACTGGTCGACACCCAGCCCCAGGACGTCGGCCAACACCTCCGCCGCCTCGTCCACCCGGCTCGTCACCGGCACCCACTCCCCGTCCCGCAGCTCCCGCACCAGCACCCGGGCCTGTTCGAGCGTCGTGCCGGTACCGCGCTTCTTCGGTCGGTCCCAGGCCGGCGACCGGGTGACCTCCAGCCGGCGGCCGGCGGCTGTGATCTCGCAGACCACCTGCGGGGGGACGCCGTCGGCGGCATGGTCGCTGCGCAGCCGCGCGCCCTGCCGGCTGCCCGGGACGCTGCCGTACAGGGCGAAGCACACCGCGTCGAGCAGGCTCGTCTTGCCGGCCCCGGTGGGCCCGTGGAGGAGGAACAGTCCGCCCGCCGCGAGGGCGTCGAGGTCGACCTCGACGGTGGCGGCGAAGGGCCCGAATGCCGTGATCCTCAGCCGGTGGACCCTCACCCCGCCGCCCGCACGACGTCGGCGGTCGCCGTCTCGATGCCGAGCCCGCCGTCGGACCCGCTCGCCGGCACGAGCCGCCGCCCGGTGCGCAGCGGCGCGACGCCGCTCTCGCGGGACAGCGACACCCGTGCCCCCTCGAGCGTGGCCCGGAGCACCGCCCGCTCGTGGTCATCGGGCGCCCGGCGTCGGACGTGTTCCACGAACCCGCAGCACAGCGTCAGGTCGTCCGGCTCGGCCACGCGCCGGGTGTAGCTCTGCCCGGTCGCGGCGCCCGCCGGCTCGAACCTCAGCTCCAGGGTGTGCGGGAACCGGCTGCGGATCCGGGTCATCGCCTCCGCCGGCCGCTCGTCGTCCACCAGCGTCACCTGGCACCACGCCGCCTCGTGCCCGGCCAGACGGGAATCGGTGAGGAGGTCGTCGAGCCGGCCGCGCAGCACGGCGAGCCGGCGGGGCACGGGGGAGTCCACCGGATCCACCCGCTCCAGACCGGCGCGGCCCAGCTCGACCAGCCACGAGCCCTTCCTCTGGGCCTGCTCGGAGAACGAGTAGGCGAGCGGCGAGCCGGAATACCTGATCCGTTCGGCCAGCCGCTGCCGCCCGTGCAGGTGCCCGAGCGCCACGTAGTCCACGCCGTCGAACACACCGGCCGGCACCGCTGCGAGGCCACCGACGCTGATGTCCCGTTCGCTGTCGCTCGGCTCGCCGCCGACGACGAAGGCGTGCGCGGCGATCACGCTGCGCGTCCCCGCCGGGCGCTCGGCGAGATCCTCGCGGACCGCCGCCATCGCTGCGACCAGCACGTCCTCGTGCCCGGCGCCGGCCGGCCGGCCCAGCGCCGGGGCGACCAGCGCGGGCTCGAGGTAGGGCAGGGGGTAGATGGCGACGGGACCCCACGCGTCGGCGAGCAGCACCGGATCCCCGCACCGGGCAGGGTCGGCCCGGACATGCACTCCGGCCCGTTCGAGGAGCCGGGAGGCGAACCCCAGGCGGCGCGCGGAGTCGTGGTTCCCGCTCGACAGCACCACCGCCGCGCCGGTGGCGGCGAGTCGGGACAACGCCTCGTCCAGCAGGGCGACCACGTCGACGCCGGGGAGCGCCCGGTCGTACACGTCACCGGCCACCACCACGACGTCGACCCGTTCGGAGCGGACGACGTCCACCAGGTGGTCCAGCACCGCCGCCTGCTCGTGGAGCAGGTCGACACGATGGAACGAGCGGCCCAGGTGCCAATCGGAGGTGTGGAGGATCCGCACGGCGCCGACTCTAGGAAGACCGCGGCCGAGAGTGTGGGTGCCGCGCCAGGGCTGTGGACGATGGGACCCCCCCGTCGCGGGTTGTGGACGACGCACGGCCGATGCCGCCGGCCACCATTCGGCTCGCGAGACGGGGTCGGTCGCCTATGGCCCCGGGCCCGCTTGTGTGATTTCGTCAGCAGATGGGCGATGAGATCACCGCCACCCACTACACACGCGAGGAGAGGCAGCGCTATCGCGAGAAGGTCCAGCTCTGCCTCGACGTCTTCGAGCGCATACTCGCCACGGCCACCTTCGACAGCGACCGCGACGATCCCCTCACCGGGCTCGAGGTCGAGCTCAACCTCGTGGACGCCGACCGCCAGCCGTTCCTCGGGAACCTCGCGGTGCTCGAGGAGATCGCCGACCCCGCGTTCCAGACCGAGCTGGGCGCCTACAACATCGAGATGAACGTGCCGCCGCGCTCGCTCGTCGGCGACGCCGCGATGGGACTCGAACAGGACCTGCGAACCTCACTCGACGCGGCCGACGCCAAGGCGGGCCGCCGCGGCGCGGACATCGTCATGATCGGCATCCTGCCGACGCTGATGACCGAGCACCTGGCCCGTCCCGACTGGATGAGTCCCTCCGCCCGGTACAGCGCCCTCAACGACATGGTCTTCGCCGCCCGCGGTGAGGACGTGCACCTCGACATCCATGGCGTGGAGCGGCTCAGCCTCTACGCCTCCACGCTCGCGCCGGAGTCGGCGTGCACCAGCGTGCAGCTGCACCTGCAGGTCGCGCCGCAGGACTTCGCCCAGCACTGGAACGCCGCGCAGGTCCTCGCCGGCCCCCAGGTCGCGCTGGGGGCGAACTCGCCGTTCTTCTTCGGCCGGGAGCTGTGGCGGGAGACTCGGATCGAGCTCTTCGCCCAGTCCACCGACACCCGCCCGCAGGAGCTCAAGAACCAGGGCGTGCGTCCGCGGGTGTGGTTCGGTGAGCGATGGATCACCTCCATCTTCGACCTGTTCGAGGAGAACGTCCGGTACTTCCCGGCGCTGCTCCCCGAGGTCAGTGACGAGGACCCGGTGTCCGAACTCGAAGCGGGCCGGCCGCCGAAGCTGCAGGAGCTGCGGCTGCACAACGGCACGATCTACCGCTGGAACCGGCCCGTATACGACGTCGTCGGCGGTGCCCCGCACGTCCGGGTGGAGAACCGCGTACTGCCCGCCGGACCGACAGTGGTCGACATCATGGCGAACGTCGCGTTCTACTACGGGGTGCTCCGGGTCCTGGCGGAGGACGAGCGCCCGGTGTGGTCGAAGATGACCTTCCCGGCCGCGGAGGAGAACTTCCGGGAGGGGGCCCGCCTCGGGTTCGACGCGCAGCTGTACTGGCCGGCGATCGGCCAGGTGACGGTCGACGAGCTGGTCCTGCGACGACTGCTCCCCCTGGCGCACGAGGGTCTGGAGCGCTGGGGGGTCGGGGCCGCCGTCCGGGACCGCTACCTCGGGGTCATCGAGCAGCGGGCCACGTCGGGCCGCAACGGTGCCGCCTGGCAGGCCGAGACGGTGCACGCGCTCGAGGACCGGGGGACGTCCCGGCGCGAGGCGCTCACCCAGATGCTCACCCTGTACCTGGAGGGCATGCATGCCAACGAGCCGGTCCACACCTGGCCGGTGCCGTGACCCGTGCATGGACCGGTGCCGTGACCCGTACGCATGGACGGGGCCGTGACCGGGCCGTGACCGGGCCGTGACCATCTCGCGACCGCACCGTGGCCGGCCTCCCGACCGGGGTCGACCGGGGTCGACCGGGGTCGACCGGCCGGGCGGGCGGCTGCCCGGGACGGGTGAGGTGTCCCGACCTCGTGCGCGCCGGCGCCCTTGCGGTCGACACTGGGGACAAGGACCAACGGACGCCGTGGGCGCCGTCCCTGAGACCGAGGAGAGGACCGGAGATGGTCGCGGTCGCGTCGGGGGACCGTGTCGTGCTGCGGACGGACGACGGCTACGTCGCGCTCCGCGTGCTCCGGGGGGGCGAGCTGGTGGGGCCGTGGCGGGTCGACGTCCTGGCCCTGGTCGGCCGGGTGCACCCCGTGTCCGGCGTCCTCGAGATCCCCACGGTCGGGGGGCCCGTGGTCCGGCTGCCGGCCCGGCTGGCGATCCTGGACGGCGCCGTCGTCCTGCAGGCCGGGCGCGGGGACGCGCCGACGGGCACCGCCACCTCCGGCGACGACCGGCAGCGACGCGGCGACGTCAGGGGTGAGTTGCACCTGCCCGTGCGGGTCGCGGCCGTCGACCGCCGGGGCGAAGAGGCGCTGCAGGGAGGCGTGCTGGCCGGGCACACCCTCGACGTCTCCGCGGGCGGTGCCCGGCTGGACCTGCCCGGGCTGGCCCGCCGGATGGCCGGCGGGTGCCGGCTCTACGTCGAGTTCGAGCTGCCCGAGGGCCAGATCGCGCCCGCCGTCGTCGCCGTCGTCCGGCACACCCCTCCCGGGCAGGCGCAGGTCCG
>DATKNA010000276.1:0-2564 GCA_035541595.1 Kineosporiaceae bacterium
GACCCGGACCTGACCGTGGCGCAGATCGTGGCCGAGGGGCTCAGGATCCGCGGCGAGACCGACGGGGAGGAGATCCGGCGGCGCGTGACCGCTGCCCTGGCGAACGTCGGCCTCGACGCCACGGTGCTGGAACGCACGCCAGGCCAGATCTCCGGCGGCCAGCGCCAGCGGGTGTCAATCGCCCGGGCGCTCGCCGTCGAGCCCCGGCTGCTGATCTGCGACGAGCCGGTGAGCGCCCTGGACGCGAGCAGCCGGAACCACGTCCTGCGCCTCCTGCGCGAGCTGCGGGACTCCCTCGGGCTGCCCATCGTCGTCATCTCCCACGATCTCAGCTCGCTGGCGGGCATCGCCGACCGAGTCGTCGTGCTCTACCGGGGGCGGATCGTCGAGGACGGACCCGTCGACCTCGTGTTCGCCGCGCCGCGGCACCCGTATACGGCCCTGCTCATGGCGTCCGCGCCGACGGTCCGTGACGACCGGCCGTTCGCTCCGCACCAGCTGCGCCGCAGCGCCCCCGGCCCGGTCCAGCAGGCCGGCCCGGACGCCTGCGTGTTCGCCGTCCGCTGCCCGTTCGCCGCCGCCATCTGCGCGGCCCAGCCGTCGCTGGCTTCCGTCGGCGAGCGGTGGAGCGTGGCCTGCCACCGCCACGAGGAGTGGGGCGCCCTCGCCCAATCGGCAACCTCTCAGGAAGGACCGGCCCATGCCCGTTGAGTTCATCGGCATGATCAGCACCCGCGACCAATCGGAGACCCGGCGTTCCCGCGGCCCGGTCGTCGACCGCGACTACGTGCGCCGCTTCGCCCGGGCGCACGAGGACGCCGGATTCGACCGCGTGCTCATCGGCTACAGTTCCTCCCAGCCCGACGGGACCCAGGTGGCGGCGTACGCGGCGGCCCATACCGACCGGCTGAGCTTCCTGGTCGCCCACCGTCCCGGGTTCGTCGCGCCGACGCTCGCGGCCCGCACCTTCGCGACCCTCGATCAGTTCGCCGGCGGGCGGATCGCCGTGCACATCATCACCGGGGGCAGCGACGGCGAGCAGCGCCGGGACGGCGATCACCTGTCCAAGGACGAGCGCTACGACCGCACCGACGAGTACCTCGACATCGTCAAGCAGGCGTGGACGTCGGACGCGCCGTTCGGCTACCACGGCCGGTATTACCAGGTCGAGGACTCCTACGCCGACGTCCGCTCGCCGCAGGAGCCAAGGATTCCGCTGTACTTCGGCGGCTCCTCGGAGGCGGCGTACCGGGTCGGCGGCAAGCACGCCGACGTCTATGCCCTGTGGGGCGAGCCGCTGGCCGAGACCGCGGAGCAGATCGCCTCGGTGCGTGCCGCAGCCGCGGCGGCCGGCCGGGCCGAGGCTCCGAGGATCAGCGTCTCGTTCCGTCCCATTCTTGGCGCGACCGAAGAACTCGCCTGGGAGAGGGCACACCAGATCCTCGCCACGACCCGGGCGAACATCGAGGAGTTCCGCGGCCAGTGGCGCCGGCCGGCCGGGGGTCTCGGCGGCGCGCACCCGCAGAACCGAGGCTCTCAGCGCCTGCTGGCCGCGGCGGCCAGGGGCGAGCTGCACGACCGGGCGCTGTGGACGCCGCTGGCCGCCGCCACCGGTGCCGCCGGGAACTCCACCGCGCTGGTCGGGACGCCGGAGACCGTGGCCCAGGCCCTGCTCGACTACGTGGGCATCGGGGTGACCACCGTGCTCATCCGGGGCTACGACCCGTACGACGACGCCATCGACTACGGCCGGCACCTGCTGCCGCTGGTCCGCGAGGAGGTCAGCCGCCGTGACCGGCAGCAGCCGGCCGGAGCGGTTCCGGCGGGCGCCGCGGCCGAGTAAGGAAGGACGAACAGCATGAACCAGCGGCAGCTCAAGCTCGGTGCCGTGACCATGGGCGCGGGCGGGCCGGGCCACCACTACCTGTGGCTCGACCCCGAGATCCCCGGCGACGCCAGCGTCGACATCGACTGGTACACCGAGCAGGCCCGGCTCGCCGAGGCGGCCAAGTTCGACCTCATCTTCATCGTCGACAGCCAGTTCATCACCGCCGACTCCCCGCCGCATTACCTGAACCGCCTCGAGCCGGTGACGCTGCTGTCCGCCCTCGCCGTCAGCACCCGGCACCTCGGCCTGGTGGCCACGATGACCACCTCCTACAACGATCCGTTCAACGTCGCGCGGCGGCTGGCCTCGCTCGAGCTCATCAGCGGCGGCCGGGCCGGATGGAACGTCGTGACCAGTGGCGACGCAGGCGCGGCCGGTAACTTCAGCCGCGAGGAGCACTACGATTACGACACGCGCTACGCCCGGGGGCTGGAGTTCGTGCGGGTGGCGCAGGGCCTGTGGGACTCCTACGAGCAGGACGCCTTCCCGCGTGACCGCCGGACGCGCACGTTCCTGGACCCCTCGCGGCAGCATGCGCTGCACCACCAGGGGGAGCATTTCTCGGTCGTGGGCCCGCTCAACGTATCCCGCTCCCCGCAGGGACAGCCGGTCATCTTCCAGGCCGGCGACTCCGAGCAGGGCCGCGACCTCGGCGCCACCATCGGGGAGGGGATCT
>DATKNA010000277.1:0-13282 GCA_035541595.1 Kineosporiaceae bacterium
AGCTCGACGAGCTCAAGGGCGGCCGGCCCTCCATAGCGAGAGAAGACGACCGCCTTCATGGCCCTCCCGGCCCGCCCCGGTGGCGTTCGGCGTCGCACACACCGGAGCTTCGCCACACCCTACAGCCCGATCCCCCATCCGTAGCGCCCCTCGCGTGACGCTCTGCGTCGCTTGCTCGCACCGGCACGGTCGAAGGGCCCGGTCAGGTGCCGGAGGACAGGTCCGGGTCGCGCGGTCCGCGCCGTTCCGGACGGTCCTTCGGGGCGTTGTCACACATCGCGTCACCAGGACGAGGGAGGCCGCGTGCCCCCGCTGCGGCCGTCCCTCACCGTCAGTCATCCGGGCTGACGCCGGCTGCGTCAGCCACGGCTGCGGCCGGCCTTCGACCAGGAGGTCTTGCGAGCAGGGCCCAACGACTCTGGTCGGGGCCGCCCCTTGGCCGGCAGCGTGGGAGTCGAGTGGAGTCGGCCTCCGAGTGGTGAGGCCGTCTGGATCGTCGGGCAGGGCCAGGGGGCCGGCAATGGCGACGACGCGCGAGGAGAACGCGCTCGAGAAGGAGGCGGGGACCCGTCCGGTTCGGCACGAGACGGGTCATCGCGCCTCCGTGCGGTTCGGCGAGCCGGAGCTACGGGCCTGGGTGGACGGGCTCCTCAACCGGCATCCCGCCATCGGTCTGGCGGTGGGGATCGTCCGTGACGGATCGGTCGAGCTCGTCGACCACCGCGGATTCGCGGATACCGCGTCGAAGACGCCGATCGATGCGGACACGGTGTTCCGGATCGGCTCGGTCACCAAGCCCTTCACGGCGGTCGCCGTGATGCAGTTGCACGAGCAGGGCCTCATCGACCTCGACGCGCCGGCCAACGACTACCTCCGCGCCTACCAGTTGATCCCGGCGCACGCGGGCCTGCGACCGCCGACCGTGCGACATCTCCTGACCCACACCGCAGGGATTGCGGAGGTTCAGCGAGTCAGGGACCTGTTCCATCCTGAAGCGGGGCCGTTCGACAGCCGTCCTCCGATCCTCAGCGTGAGCGCTGGGGCGCCGATGCCGTCGCTCGCCGAGTACTACCGCCGTGGTCTGCGGGTGGTCGCCCAGCCGGGCACGAGGTTCGCCTACTCGAACCCCGGATTCGCCACGCTCGGCCAGATCGTGGAGGACGTGAGCGGGGTAGCCCTCGAGCGCTGGTTCCGTGTGCGGATCTTCGAGCCGCTCGGCATGGCGGACACCGATCTCGTCCGGTCCGATCGGGTCGCGTCGCGCCTTGCGACCGGCTATGCGCTGGGGCGCCACGGCGTCAAGGCCGTCCCTGACCGAGACTGGATCGGCGCCGGATCCGGCGGGATCTACTCCACCGTCCGCGACCTCGCTCGCTTCGCGGCGGCGCTCCTCGGCCGCGGCACCAACGAGCATGGCTCGATCCTCGAGCCGGCAACCCTCGCCACGATGTTCGAGCCCCACGACCAGCCGGATCCTCGGGTGCCGGGTTGGGGGCTCGGCTTCGCCCGTGACGACGTCGGCGGGCATCGCGTGGTCGGTCACGACGGGATCCTGCCGGGCTTCAACTCCACGCTCCTGGTGGCTCCGGACGACGGTCTCGCCATCGTCGCCCTCACGAACGGCTCGAAGGGGGCGTTCGTGTGGATGGAGACGGAGTCCGAGCGACTGCTCCGCCAGCTGCTCGACGCACCCGACGAAGGCATCCGCACCGACATCCCTCACCACCCTGAAGTCTGGGACGAGCTGTGCGGTCGCTACCGGCTGCCCCCGCGGATCGCGGATCTCCGCGGCCGTCTGGCGCTCGCCGGCGGCGTCCAGGTATTCGTGCGTGGCGGGCGCCTGATGATCCGGGCGCCGGTCCCTCTCCCGGCGATCCACCGAGGCCTCCCGATGCACCCCGACGACGAGCACGATCCGCATGTCTTCCGGCTCGACCTCTCGGGGCTCGGGCTGGGGACCGTCCGTGTCGTCTTCGGCCGCGACGTCGCGAGCGACACCGGGGCCATCCATGCACGTCTCGGAGGGCAGCCGATATCGCTGGTCAGGAAACCCGCCACAGGAAGGGCGCGCGGCCCGCTCACCGGTGCGGTGGGCGGGCCGCTGGTCGCCGCTGCTGCGCGATCGGTCAGGCAGCGTCGTCAGCGATCCACGGAGGTCGGGCCCCAGTGACCCCCGCCATGACCACCGAGCTCTGGCAGCTGAGCGCAACGGAACTGGCCGAGTCGATCAGGACGGGGCAGACGTGCAGCGTGGAGGTCGTCGAGGCCCACCTCCGGCGGATCGAGGCGGTCAACCCGTCGATCAACGCCATTGTCATCGTCCTGGGCGAGCAGGCGCTGGAAGCGGCCAAGGCGGCTGATCAGGCGCTCGCAGCAGGCGATGACGTGCCGCCGTTCCACGGCGTCCCCTTCACGATCAAGGACAACATCGACGTCGCCGGAACACCGACCACCCAAGGGTTGAAGGCGCTGGCAGCCGCGTATCCGAGTCGAGACGCGCCGATCGTCGAGCGGATGAGAGCTGCAGGCGCGATCCCCATCGGCCGAACGAACCTCCCCAGCGGCGCGATTCGCTGGCACTGCGAGAGCGAGCTGTGGGGAGCGACGATCAACCCGTGGGATCAGTCCCGAACAGCCGGCGCCTCCAGCGCCGGCGAGGCCGCCGCGATCGCGACGGGCATGAGCCCGTTGGGGCTCGGCAGCGATGGCCTCGGGTCGTTGCGCCACCCTGCCCAGTGCTGCGGCGTCGCCGCGCTGAAGCCGACGCTGGGGCGGGTCCCGCACGCGACCACCATCGAGCCGGAATACGCGCCGATCGGCGTGCAACTGACCGGCGTCAACGGGCCCCTGGCGCGGCGGGTCGCCGACCTCAAGAGCGCCTTCGAGACGATCGCGGCAACCACCTGGCGCGACCCGTGGACGGTGCCCGCACCGCTGCGGGGGCCGGAGCCCCGGAAGCCGGTCCGGGTGTCGATCGTCGTGGACCCCGCAGGCCAGGGCACGGCCGAGCAGGTTCAGGAGGGTGTCCGCAGGGCGGCGACGGCGCTCGAGGACGCGGGCTACGACGTCGACGAGGTCGAGCCCCCGTTGATCACGGTGGCTGCGAACACACTGCTGATCATGCTCAGCACACCCGGCATCCGGAGGGGATGGCAGGAGTTCATGTCGCCCATCGCGCCGGCGGACACCCGACGGTTCATCTCCGCCTTCTTCGAGGCGGCGGGACATCCCGACGTCATGACGGCCGAGCAGAGCTTCATGACGCGGCAGGCGGTGCTCCGCGCCTGGGGCGAGTTCCTCGAGGTGCACCCGCTCATCGTCGCCCCGATCTGCACCGATCCTCCCTTCGAGGCCGGCACGGATCTGGACGACGGTCGGGTGGCCGAGACGATCCGGATCATGCGCATGGCCCTCGCCGTCAATGCGCTAGGACTGCCGGCCGTGGCACTCCCGGTGGGTATCGGGAACGGCCTTCCCCAAGCGGTGCAGGTGATCGGCCCGCAGTACCGGGAAGACCTGTGCCTCGACGCGGCCGCGGCGATCGAAACCCGGCTCGGCACGATCACGCCGATCGACCCACGGTGAGGACGATGAGCACATCGGTGGACAGGCTCACCTCGCTCGACCAGCTGATGGTGGCGGCGAGCAGGCGTTGGCCGCAGGACATCGGCGCCCTCGCGATCCTCGACGGAACCAGCCTTCTCGACCCGAGCGGCGAACTGCGGATCCACGCCGTCCGCGAAGTGATCGCGTCGAGGCTGCACCTCGTGCCCCGGTTCCGGCAGGTCATCCACCGTCCGCGACGAGGACACGGCCCACCGCTGTGGCTGGACGCTGCGCGCTTCGATGTCCGCGACCACGTCGTGGTCCGCCCGCTTCCACCGGAGACCGACGAGCCCGGCCTCCTGGCGGTGACCGAGGAGCTGCGAAGCGAGCGGTTCGACCAGTCACGCCCGCTGTGGCGGATGTGGTTCATGCCCGGGCTGCCGAACGGGCGGGTGGCCATGTTCGTGAAGCTGCACCATGCGATCGCGGACGGCATGGCCGCGATGATGACGATCGCGGCCTTCCTCGACGCCGACCCTGACGCGACCCTCACGCCGGCACCGCCGTGGACACCCGCACCCGCACCGTCGGAACATGACCTGCTCAGCGACAACGTGCATCAACACCTTCGCGCGGTGGGGCGCGCCGGATCGATGCTCATTCGGCCGGGCACGACACTGCGGCATGCTCGCGAGGCCTGGCCGGCCATCCGTGAACTCCTCGCGGAGGAGCCCGCGACCCGAACGAGCCTCGACCGGATGGTCGGTCCCGACCGCAGCCTCGCCGTGATCCGAGCCACCCTCGACGAGGTCAAAGCGGCGGCACACGCGCACGGCGCGACCGTGAACGACGTCCTCCTCGCGCTCACCGCCGGCGGCCTACGGAGGACCCTCCGCGGCCGTGGTGAACCGGTCCACGACATCACCCTGCGGACCTACGTGCCCGTCTCGTTGCGAGTGCAGGTCGGCGGGCCGCAGCAGGGCAACCAGATCGCGCAGATGGCGGTCCCGCTGCCGATGGGCGAGTCGGACGCCGGAGACGAGCTCCACCGCATCGCCACGGAGACCGCGACCAGGAAGGCAAGGACGCGCACGTCACTCGGGACGCTCATCCCTGGCCGGTTCGCCAGGAAGCTCATGCTGTACGCGGTGATGCGCCAACGCGTCAACGTGACGACCGCCAGCATCGCCGGCCCGCCGATCCCGCTCTATCTCTGCGGTGCGCGCGTGCGCGAGGTGTTCCCCGTGCTGCCCCTCATCGCCGACGAACCTCTCGGCGTCGGCGCGCTGTCGTACGCCGGACAGTTCGACGTCGGTGTCGTCGCCGACCGGGACGCGTACCCCGATCTCGACGTCTTCCTGGCCGGCGCGTGCGAGGAGCTGGTGAGTCTCGGCGTGTCGCCCCTCACCACGCCGACGGTGAAGGAGGTGGGGGGATGACCACCCTCCCGGTACGCGATGTTCGCCTGTTCGTCGACGTCGTCGGACGCGGCTACCCGCTCGTGGTGATGCACGGGGGCCCTGGAGCAGATCACTGGACGTTACTGCCGTTCCGGCAGCTGTCGGACCGCTTCACGGTGATCTTCTACGATCACCGGTGCAATGGGCGGTCCGTGGGCGTCCCCGTGTCATCGATGACCTGGGAGAACCTGACGGCGGATGCGGAGGCGCTGCGCGAGAGCCTGGGGTTCGACACGTGGGCGGTGCTCGGCCACTCGTTCGGGGGCAAGGTGGCCCTCGAGTACGCGCTGCGCTATCCGACCAGCCTGTCGCACCTCATCCTGCTCGATACCGGCGGCGACAGTTGGTGGGAGCAGGAGAACGCGCCGAAGCTCCTGGCCGAGCGCGGGTTCTCCCGCAAGAAGGTGGAGCTTGCGCGGCGCTGGTTCAACGGGGCGACCGCGCCCTGGGAGTTCTTCCCCACGCTGATGCGACTCGGCGCCGCCTACGACCCCCACACCAACGTGTTCGCGGCCGTGCGAACCATGTTCGCCGAGCGTCACTCGAAGATGCGGCCACAGGCACAGATCTTCGGCTTCGGCCAGCTCATGAAGGGCTGGACGGTCATGGACCGTCTCGGCGAGATCAGGGCGCCGACGCTGGTGATGGCCGGGCGCGACGACTTCGTGTTTCCCCCCGAGCACCAGGGTCAACTCGCGGCCGGGATCCCCGACGCGCGACTCGAGATCATCGAGCGCGCCGGGCACAACCCGCAGGACGAGCGAACCGCCGAGGTCATGCGGGCCGTCAGTGACTTCATCTCGACCGCCCCCGGGCCCGAGACGCGGGCGTAGCGGCCCGAGCGTCGGCCGCTGCGTCGGCGGCCTGCACGACCGCTCCGACCGAGTGATCGACGTGGGATCCCATGCCTGACCACGCGATCGGGTGTCGATCTGGCCGGGCGGTGTTCGACGTACCGGGTGAGGGGCGCCCACCCGCCCGCCATCCGATACCGGCTCCGGCCGGTTCCTTCTCGAGGAGACCTGGCATGGCCCACCCCGTCGTCCACGCCGAGATCCGCTCCGCCGACCCCGACGCGACCCGTCAGTTCTTCGCCGACCTGTTCGGTTGGACGGTCGCCTCCGACGGCGCTCTCCCGGGCTACACCTTCATCGACACCGGCGCGGAGGGCGGCACCTACGTCGCGATCGGTCCCCGGCAGAGCGCCGAGGACGAGGTGCTGTTCTTCGTCGCGGTCCAGGACGTGGCCGCTGCGCTGGCGAAGGCGGAACGTCTGGGCGGCACCATCGTCCAGCCGGTGCAGCACGTCCCCGGCACCAGCTTCGGGGTCTTCGCCGACGCCCAGGGCCACAGAATCGGCGTGGCCGCCAACGGCTGACACCCGCTCGGAACCATGAGCAGCGCGGGTCAGAATGCCGCCAGCTGTTCGCGGGTCAGTCCCGACAGACCCATGGTGTCCATGGTGCGGGCGCGCTCGGCGGCGAAGTCCTCACCGGCCACGATGGAGGCGATGCGGATCACGGCGTCCATGGTGGGGGTCGGCACCGAAAGGTGCCGGGCAAGGTCCGTGAGGAACACCAGCGAGTAGCCCACGTCCTCCGTCAGGTACCGGTGGTGCAGCTCGTTCTGCGCCTTGATACCGCGGAAGCCCGGCGCGGTCGAGTAACCGGTGGAGTAGTTGGGCTCGGTCATGTAGCCCTGTCGCACCCCGATATCCGGCTCGGCGAGGATTGTCACTCCGAGGGCCCGCGCGATCGCGAGCCGCTCGTCATCGACCGCCTTCATGACGCGGCCGACCGCATCGGTGACCCCTTCCTCGTAGAACATGAAGTCGCCGCCCGTGCGCTCGATGAGCGCGGCGTTGAGCAGAGTGACGGCCGGGTGGATGACCGGGTTGCCGTTCTGCAGCGTGGTCTGGAAGATCCCCGCGGCTTCCTCGGTGTTGGGGTACACCTGGCGCAGGACCTCCAGGAGTCGAGGCGTGTTGCTGCGCGGGGCGGCAGCGGCCGAGAGGCCGATGTCGAACCGGTGGAAGATCCGCACACTGGCGTGCAGCGAGGCCCGCGAAGCGTACGGCAGCGTGCTGGTCTCGCCTATGACGATGCTCTCGTCATAGAGGTCCACCCCCGCGGCGTGCTTGAAAGCGAGGCTGCCGACGCAGGAGCTGGGGCAGACCACCACGGTCATCCCGGGGTGCAGGTGACCGCGGGTGTCGGCGGCGAACGGCTCGGTGGCGTAGGCGGGGCCGACGACGAAGACGACGTCCACGCCCTCCAGCGCCTCGGCGATGTCGGAGGTGACCGTCGCCAGGGGGACGAACCCCTCCAGCAGGCCTTCGGCCTGGATGCCGCCGCGTTCGCGGACCGGCGCCAGATGGTGGTCGTGAGTGCGTTGTGCGTACAGGGAGACCCGGTGTCCTCGGCTGGCCCACTCGTAGGCGACCGCCAGGCCTCCACCGCCCGCCCCCAGCACCGCGACGTTCATGAGGCTGACTCCGTTCGCCCGCGCGTCTCCGGCTTGGTCGACGGCAACCTTCTCACGAACGGTGCAACGGACTCGAGCCTGCGGCGGGCCACTCGTCCGCGCACAGCGGCGGCCAGGGCCGGCGCTCTGCGTGCTCACCGGCGGCCACCTCGCAGGACGTGGTCTCGGACGTGCTGCAACGGCCGCCCCGTGGACCTCCCCGTGCCGAGCCTAGTGCTCGGGTAACATCATCGAAGCCGGATCACCGCAGGCTCCCTACGCAGCAGACCTCGACGGGGGGCGGGTGGACGAGAAGGAGACGCCACACCAGAGGGTCGAACCACCGGCCGAGCAGGTGGGCGGCGGCGGCCAGGGAGGGCTCGGAGCGGACACCGTGGCCGCGGCGTCGAACGCCACAGGCCGCGTCGCCGCGACGAGCAGGCTCGGGGCCGGGGCCGCCGTCCGGTGGTCGCTCGTGGTGGCAGCGCTTGGCGTCGTCTTCGGGGACATCGGGACCAGCCCGATCTACACCATGGCAACGGTGTTCAACCCGGCGGACCCGCACCCCGTGACGGTCGCCCGGGTGAGCATCTTCGGGGTCGCGTCCCTGATCTTCTGGTCGCTCACGATCATCGTCACGATCAAGTACGTGCTGCTCGTGATGCGGGCCGACAACGACGGCGAGGGCGGCATTCTCGCGCTGATCACCTTGATCCGCAGGACCGGTATGCCCGGTGGCCGGCGTACGAAGCGCGTGCTGGCGGCGCTGGGTGTGTTCGGCGCGGCGCTGTTCCTCGGCGACAGCATGATCACACCGGCGATCTCGGTGCTCTCGGCGGTCGAAGGGCTGAAGGTCGTCCAGCCCTCGCTCGGGCCGCTCGTCGTCCCGCTCACGGTGGTCGTCATCATCGTGTTGTTCATCTCGCAGCGGTTCGGGACGGCGGCGGTCGGCCGGCTGTTCGGCCCTGTGATGCTGGGCTGGTTCGCCGCGATCGGCGCCTGCGGCGTCGGGGGGATCGCGCAGCACCCCTCGGTCGTCGCGGCGCTCTCCCCGACGTACGCCGTCGCCTTCTTCCGGGCGGAGCCGTCGACCGCCTTCTTCTCCCTCGCCGGGGTGGTCCTCGCCATCACCGGCGCTGAGGCGCTCTACGCCGATCTCGGTCACTTCGGCCGGCCGGCCATCACCCGGGCCTGGCTGTGGCTCGTGCTGCCGGCGTGCGTGCTCAGCTACCTAGGGCAGGGCGCGCTGCTCCTGAACGATCCCGCGAACGCCGTCGCGAGCCCGTTCTTCCTGCTCACCCCGCAGTGGGCCCGCTCGGCGATGGTCGTGCTCGCGACCGCTGCGACGATCATCGCCTCCCAGGCCGTCATCAGCGGCGCCTTCTCGCTGACCCATCAGGCCGTCCAGCTCGGCTACCTGCCCCGGCTGCGCATCACCCACACGTCCGACCGGACGATCGGCCAGATCTACGTTCCGTTCGTGAACTGGACTCTCATGGTCGCCGTGATCCTGCTCGTCGTGTCGTTCGAGTCGTCGGCGGCGTTGGCCTACGCCTTCGGCATGGCGGTCACGCTCACGATCACGATCACGACGCTGCTCTTCTTCTACATCGTGAGGAACCAATGGCATCGGCCATTGTGGCTCGTCGTCCCGGCCGCCGGGTTCTTCCTCGCGATCGAAGGCCTCTTCGTGGCGGCCAACCTCACCAAGTTCACCCACGGTGCCTGGCTGCCGCTGCTCATCGGCGTCGTCGCCTTCGTGGTGATGACGACGTGGCAGCTTGGCCGCGCCCTGGTGACCGTCCGACGGCGGCGCATGGAGGGACCCCTGCAGGAGTTCGTCGACCGGCTCCACGATGGCACCCTGCACGTCGTCCGGGCCCCCGGGACCGCCGTCCACCTCAACCGGGGCAAGGAGACCACCCCGCTCGCTCTGCGTGCGATCGTGACGCACACCCACGTCCTGGCCGAGCAGGTCGTGATCCTCTCGTTGGAGACCCTCCCGGTGCCCTACATCGCGGACGACGAGCGGATCACCCTCGACGACCTGCACTGGACCGACGACCCCATCACCCACGTCAGCGCGCGCTACGGCTACATGGAGGATCCCGACGCGCCCCGGGCCCTGCAACTGGCCGTCCGCGGCGGCCTGTCGCTGGCGACCACCGCCCCCGAAGACGTCTCCTGGTTCCTGTCCACGATCGACCTCCATGTCGGCCCCGAGCCCGGGATGCCGCGCTGGCGCAAACTCCTGTTCGTGGCGACCTCGCGCATCACCGCCGACGCCGCCCAGTACTTCCACCTCCCGCGGGACCAGACCGTCATCGTGGGTAGCCGGATCGACGTGTGAGCCCGTCCCGGTCAGGTCTTCACGAGGTGCCCGTCGCCTCTTCACGAGGTGCCCATCGCGGGGGCCCCCGGCAGGTGCGGGTCAGGTGCGGCGACGGCCCGGCGCCCGCGCCTGCTCCGATGCCCAGCCTTCCCAGGACCACCAGACGACGCCCGCGCCGGCCACGAGCAGCCCCTGGACGAACGTCAGATCGAGGTTCAGGACGAGGGCGGCGAGGATCACGAGGACGCCGAAGACGACGGCCGCCCGGGGATTGACGACGCGCCGCAGCCAGCGTCGACGACGACGGCGCTCCAGCAGGGCCACGAGGTGGCGGTCGGACGACAGCTCCTCTTCGATGAGCGCGAGCTCGCGCTGCTCTCGGTCGCTCAACACCGTCGGCCCTCCCTGCTCCGAGTGACCCTCCGACTGCTCGTCCCGCCGGCACGGCGATGCTCCGACGCCGGCTGTCGTGACGTCTCGCCGACACGGTCGATCCTCGGTCGAGGCGGCGTCGGCCGTCCTCATCCCGACGGGATGAGGCCGGCCGACTGGTCGCCCGTCTCATCGTCGTCCGGGCCGTCGTCCTCCCGGGCGCGGACGAGCGCCTCGACGCCGTCCAGCACGCGCTCGAGCCCGAAGACGAACTCGGCGTCCGGGTCGTCGTCGTCCTCGAAGGCACCGGCCCGGAGCACCTCGTGGACGGCCGGGAACCGGGCCGGATCGGTGACCCGGCGCAGGATCCGGCCGTACTCGGTCATGATCGTGCGCATCGTCTGGTCGGTGGACAGGGCCGTCGCGAGCCCCGCCATCAGGCTCGCCTCGTTGCGCACGTACCCGCTGACCAGCAGGATCACCGAGATCTTCTCCTGCGGGCGGAGCCGGGTGTCGGCCATCGTGGCGAGCCCGTCCTCCAGCCACCCCACCTCGTTGGGGGTCGACGGCAGCGCACTGATCGGGATGGCGAGCACCCACGGGTGCGCGTTGAGCCGCTCGCGCTGGGTCCAGGCCCAGCGCTCGAGCCCCTGGCGCCAGGTCTCACCCTGCCGGCGCTGCGCCGGCGGCGGCCCCCACGCCGCGTCCACCATGAGCAGCACGAGGTCGTCCTTGGAGGCCACGTAGCGGTACAGCCCCATCGTCGAGACGCCGAGCCGCTCCGCCACACGGCTCATCGACACGCCCTTGATGCCTTCGTCCGCGGCGAGCTCGACGGCGGCGTCGACGATCCGGTCGAGCGCGAGTCCCGGCCTCGGCCCCTTGCCGGGCACGGGCAGGCCCCAGGCGCGGGCGAGGACGTCGGGCAGCTGCAGCTGCCCGTCGCTGTCGGACACGCGGACCCCTCCCTGCGTTGCCGCCGAGCTCGCGTCTTCCCGGCCGTGACGGCCATCCTAATTCTGCGTATCACATACGCGATATCCCGACGAACGCCGTCCCGGCCCGGCCGACCCCGTCCCCGCCCCCGCCATCGTCAAGGCCCGCCCGTGACCTGCCGACATCCCTCGGGTGACCGATCTGCCGCACCGGCACACCGAGCGCCTCGCCGACCTCGGCCTGGCCCGCATGCTCGCCGCTCTGGCCGCAGTCCATGTCCTCGTCGGGGCGGCCGCGGCCACCGTCCTCGATCACGCGGCCGCCGTGCTCGTCGGCAGTGCCGACACCGTCGCCGCGGCCGCTCTCCTGGGTACGGCGGCGCTCGCCGTCCGGATCGGTCCGCACGCCCGCGCCGGCGCGGTCCGCGGCGGCCCCGGTATCGGTGTCGTCGCCGGTGCCGGTGCCGGTGTCGTCGGCGGCGGCGTCGTCGGCGGGGGGGCGGACGCGCGGCGTTTCGACGTCGCCGTCGCCGCCGCGGCCCTCGGCGTGGCCGGCGTGGCCACCGCTCTGCGGATGATCGCGACCGGGGCGTCGTGGACCGGCCTCGAGCTTCCCCTGGCGGTCGTCGTCGCCCTCGCACTGCCCGGTCGGCTCGCCCTGCTCGCCGCCGTGGCGGTGACCGCTCCAGCCGGCGGGGCCGTCACGGGCGTCGTCGTGCGGGGCACCGGAGCCGGGTCCGAGATCCTGGGGTCGGTGCTGCCGCTCGTCGCGGTGCCCGCGGCGGCGGTGATCGCTCTCGCCTGGCGCCGCCGGGCCGCGCTGCTCGAGGCCAGGCTGCGGGTGGCCGACCACACCGCGGACCAGGGCGCGGTCCGGGACCACCTCACCGGTGCCGTCAACCAGCGGGGTCTGGAGATGGTCGCGGATCCGATGCTCCAGAACGCCCGCCGCCAGGGCGAGGCGGTGCACTGCCTGCTCGTGGACGTCGACGACTTCCGGCTGCTCAACGAGAGGGTGGGACGGCAAGCCGGCGACGACGTGCTGCGTTCCGTCGCGGCCGCGTTGCAGTCCGCGATCAGGACCACGGACGTCGTCGGCCGATGGTCGGACGACGAGTTCGTCGTCGTCGGTCCGGGCACGGGCACCTCGCCCCTCGAGCTCGAGCGACGGGTCCACCTCCACCTCGCCTCGTCACCGCCATTGCCGCCGGCCGTCTGGACTCCACAGGTGAGCATCGGCTCGGCCACTCTCGTGCCGTGGGACGAAGGCGATCTGAGCTCCCTGCTGGGGCGCGCGGAGAAGGACCTCGGTCTGCGGCGGTCGCTGCGCCGCCAGCGTGCGGAACGGGACTCGGCCGGCGTCGCCGCGCCCCCGCACCGGGTCGTCGAGGACGGCGCCGAGCACTGACGGCTCGTCTACCCTGGCCCCATGCCGCCGGGTCGACCCGTCGCGGTCGCCCGGGGCCTGCTCGTCGCGTGCCACCCGCTGCCGACCCTGGCCGTGACGGCATTCGCCACCGCCTGGAGCCTGGCGGTCGGGCTCGCCCCGGTTCGGGCGGCCCTGGTCGCCCTCGCCGTCCTGCTGGGCCAACTCTCGATCGGGTGGTGCAATGACGCCGTCGACGCCCCGCGCGACCTCGCCGTCGGGCGCCGCGACAAGCCCGTCGTCCAGGGCCTCGTGTCGCGGCGGATGCTCGTCCCGGCCGCCGTCGGCGCCCTGGCCTGCTGCACTGCGGCGTCCCTCGCCCTCGGCGTCCGGCCGGGGGTGACGCACCTGGTGGCCGTGGCCGCCGGCTGGGCCTACGATCTGGGGCTCAAGTCCACCGCGGCGAGCCCGCTGCCGTATGCGGTGGCGTTCGGGCTGCTGCCCGCCGTGGCCACGCTCGCCGCCCCCGCCCCCTCCTGGCCGCTGCCCGGGGTGATGGTGGGTGCTGCCCTGCTCGGCGTCGCGGCGCACTTCGCGAACACGGTCGGGGACGCCGCCGACGACGCCGCGACCGACGTGCGCGGGTTGCCGCAGCGCCTCGGCCCGGCCACGTCGCTGCGCGTCAGCGCGGTGCTGGTGGCAGTGGCCGCGCTCGCCCTGCTCACGGCGGCGGGCCGGGCCCGGGAGGCGTCGATCGTCCTGCTCGTGGCGGGCGCCCTGGTGGCGGGGTCCGGTGGTGTGCTCGCCG
>DATKNA010000278.1:0-3383 GCA_035541595.1 Kineosporiaceae bacterium
AGCACGGTCGCGTCCCCTTGCCCGACATCGCACATCGCGACCGACCAGTCCCCAAACCCAGGTCCCCTACCGGTTCCCCTCGACCTGCTGCCCGCGACCCAGAGGACGGCCGCGCCCAGCACGGCCCCGGCCAGACCGACGAGGGCACGGCGGGACACGTCCGCCCCGGCTCCCGGGAACCGGGCGGGCACGGTCTGCCGATCGGCCGCGGGCGGGCGACGCCGGAGGGGCCGGCGCAGTCGCCTCACGACGAGCGCACGGAGCGAGGGCGAGACGAGCACGACGACGACCGCTTCGAGGCCGGCGAGGAGCCCCGCCCCGGCCGGCCCCGCCGGGATCGGCACGGTGGCCACCGGCGCGCCTGCGGCGCAGTGCGCGACGATCGAGATCCACGAGGTCCCCACCGCCGCGACGACGGCACCCAGGTGGGCGGCCGGGGGGAGCACCGTTCCCACAGCGGCCACGGCGACACCGATCATCGTCGTCGGCGCCACCACCGGCTCCGCGAGCAGGTTGGCCGGGATGGCCACCGTGCTGACCGCCGGCTGCAGCAGGACGAGCACGGGCCCGCATGCGACCTGGGCGGCGGCCGGGGCGGCCAGCGCGACGGCCAGCGGCCGCGGCATCCGCCGCGACAACGCCGCGGCCCACATCGGTGCGAGCGTCAGCAACGCCGCCGTGGCGACCACGGAGAGCGCGAAGCCCGCGCTGCGACACAGCCACGGGTCGATCGCCAGGAGAATGACGGCGGCGGCGGCCAGCGCGGGAAGGCCACGTGGACGTCGGGAGAGCGCGGTCGCCACGATGGCGACGCCGCCCATCGCCGCCGCTCGCAGGACGCTCGGTGACGGCCGGGCGAGCACGACGAACCCCGTCAGGGCGACGACCAGCAGCGACACGCGCACCGCGCGGGGGGCGCGGAGCACGGACGCCATCCACAGGACGCTCTCGGCGACGATGGTGAGATTCGCCCCGCTGACGGCAGTCAGGTGGGTCAGGCCCGACGTCCGCAGGTCAACCCGCAGCGAATCCGGCAACCGCGACCCGTCGCCGTCGACCAGCGACGGCAGGAGCCCGCCCGCGTCCGCCGGGAGACCGGTGCACGCCTGTCGCAACGCCGCTCGGACCCGGTCGGCGACGCGCCACGGCCACGACCCGGCGTCCACGCGCAGCGGCGGGCCCAGGGCAGAGACGACGGCGGCTGCCGCGTCGCCGGGCTGGGCCGGAGCCAGCCGTCCCGAGAGCACCACCCCCTGGCCGGCCGACAGGTCCCGCCACGACGCCGGTGCCAGCACGACGACCGGCACCGACAGCTGCTGGACGTCGCCGCGGGCCTGCGCGGACGCCAGGTCGACGATCAGCGCGTACCGGTCGCCCGCGCCGGGGAAGGCACCGACGAGCCGTTGGGGATCCGTGGCCAGGGTGCCGTCGAGCTGCGCGACGACCCGGCCGGCCACCCAGGTCGGCCAGCGCCCGGCGGAACGCTCCGACAGCGCGGCGGCGGCCCCGGCGAGCACGACGGCGACCGCGGCAGCGACCAGCGCCACCGCCGGCAGGACGGGAGCGGACCGCCGACGGACCGCCCGCACGGCGGCGAGGACCGCGACCAGGATCGCCGTGGCAGCGGCAGCCCCGACCGCGCCCGCGCTGCCCCCCGTCGCCCACCAGGCCGCCGCCCAGGTCGCCGCCGCGGCGGGGACCAGCCGCGCATCGGGACCCGCCGGCGGCCCGCTCATCAGACCCGGACCAGCGGCCGGAGGCGTTCGAGGACCTTCGGGCCGATGCCCGACACCTCTGCCAGCTCGTCCACCGAGGAGAACCGGCCATGCGCCGTGCGCCACCCGACGATGCGTCCCGCGAGCACCGGCCCGACCCCGGGAAGGGTGTCCAGGGCGTCCTGCGTCGCCGTGTTGAGGTCGAGAGGCGTCGCCCGGGATCCTCCCGCCCCCGGTCCGCCGCCCGACACGCCGTCGGTCGCACCGTTGCCGGGCGGACCTCCGCCGGGCCCCGCCGACGGATCCCCGGGACCCGGAACGACCACCTGCTCGCCGTCGCTGAGTAGCCGGGCCAGGTTCAGGGCGGAGACGACGGCGCCCGCCGTCGGGCCACCGGCGGCCAGGATCGCGTCCGCGACCCTGGCCCCGGCCGGCAACCGCTGCAGGCCGGGACGCCGCACCCGGCCCTCGACGTCGACGACGACGGGGACGGCCGTCGTGCCGGGTGTCGCCGCCGACGCACCCGGGACGCCCGGCCACCCGACAGCCCGCGATGCCGCGGTGGTGGTCGAGAGCGGCCCGACCGACGGCCGTGGCGGCAGCTGTGCGACGTCCCCGCCCTCGGCGGACCTCGACCAGGCGACCAGGGCCACGATCACTGCCAGCGACGTCGCGGCCAGGGCCGCCGCCGGCCGAATGGTCCAGGGACGCCGAGCGGGCGGCGGGTCGTCGCCCGCCCCGGCGACGGGTTCGGGCGGTGGCGGTTCCGGGCCCCGACCGGCCCAGGGCGGCCGCTCACCTGTGGCCGGAGCGGGCTCGGCGTCAGGTTCGGGCACCCACCCGCCCTGCGCAGGCGACCTCGGTGGCTTGCCCGGTCCGCCGCGTTCCGGCGAGGCCCGCAGGACCTCCAGCCGGCGGCCGGTCTCGCTCCGCTTCTCACGCACGGCCTCGACGCTAGGCAGCCGGCGCGGTGCGGTCAGGCCCCCCGACCCCGGCCTGTGGACGGCGTGACGGGCTCGACCCGACCTGTGGATCAGACGGCGGGCGCCATCACCACGCCGAGCATTCCCGGCCCGACGTGGGCGCCGACCACCGCCCCGACCTCGCCGACGTACATCGTCCCCAGCTTCGGGACGCGCCGACGCAGCCGCTCGGCCACCTCGTCGGCGCGGTCGGCGGCGGCGAGGTGGTGCACGGCCAGGTCCACCCGGCGCGACCCGGCGGCCAGGACCACCAGCTCCTCGAACCGGGCGAGCGCACGACTGGCGGTGCGCACTCGCTCCAGCGGCTCCAACCGGCCATCGACCAGGTGGAGCAGCGGTTTGACGGACAAGGCGGACCCGACCAACGCGGCCGCCGAACCGATCCGGCCGCCGCGGCGCAGGTACTCCAGTGTGTCGACGTAGACCCAGATCGACACGTCGAGGGCGAAGCGGCGCGCCGTCCGCGCGACCTCCTCGGCATCGGCCCCTTCGAGCGCGGCACGCGCTGCCGCCCGAGCCGTCAGGCCCAGACCCATGGCGAGCAACCGCGAGTCGACCACCACGACCTTGACACCGTCGTCGGCCACCTGCCGGGCGGCCAGGCGGGCGGCGTCAACCGTCCCGGACAGGTCCGCCGACAGGTGTATCGACACGATCTCCGGAACCCCCAGCCGTCGGTAGGTGT
>DATKNA010000279.1:0-6552 GCA_035541595.1 Kineosporiaceae bacterium
GGCGTACCGGTAGAAGTCGTCCGTGGTGCGCGGCGGAGACGCCGCGGCCACGACCTGCAGCCCGATCGCGCCGGCGACGACGAGCGGCACGGCCGACCGGACCGGGAGGCGTCGCACCGCGGCAGCGGCGACGGCGAAGGCAGCCCAGCACGCTGCTTGCCAGTCGAGCAGCCGTAGGCCGCCTCCCGTGAGGTCACCCGCCGTGACAGCTTCATGGACGGCGAGGGTGAGCACGAGCAGGCCGGCGCCGGCGACGACCGCCGGCGCTCGACGGGCCGCCCTTCGCGCGGCTGCCTGCGTCACCGTCACGACCCTCACGCTGCCCCCGGCGTCGCGTGAGGGCGAGAGGTAGCCGTCAACGGTGAGGGTTCCGTAAGGCTCTGGGGCGTCGCGCGTTCCTACCGTCGCAGCGTGCGCCTCCTGCGCGACATGCTCCACCGACCGATCCCAGCGCCGCCCGAGGCGCTACGCCGGGGTCCGCTGCGCCGGCCCGGCAGTGAGGCGCCGCCGCATGACGCCCGAACGGCGGCCCTCCTCGGCCGGTCCTTGGGCATCGCCTTCGGCATCTGCTTCGTCACCGGGCTGATCAGCCACGTCCATCAGAACCCACCCGCCTGGCTCGACGTCCCGAGCCGGCCCGTCTGGGCCTACCAGCTCACCCAAGGCCTCCACGTCGCGACCGGGATCGCCAGCATCCCGCTCCTCCTGGCGAAGCTGTGGACGGTCTACCGGCGGCTGTTCGCCTGGCCGCCGTTCCCCGACCTCGCCCGGCTACTCGAGCGGCTGCTGCTCGTCCCGCTCGTCGCCGGGGCCGTGTTCGAGCTCGTCACGGGACTGCTCAACATCGTGCAGTGGTACCCGTGGCGGTTCGCGTTCCCCGTCGCGCACTACCGGGTCGCGTGGGTGCTCGTCGGCGCGCTGCTCGTGCACCTGGCCGTCAAGGCGCCGACCGCGCGGTCCGTGACCGGCCGGCGTCGGCGTCCGGACGCGCCGCCCGAGGCGGCCCCCTCCCCCGAGCGCCGGGCCGTGCTCGCCGGCGTGGCAGCGGCCGCGGGCGCGGTGACCGTCGCCACGGTGGGCCAGACCGTCGCGCCGCTGCGCGCGGTGTCGCTGCTCGCGCCGCGGGACCCGGCGCTCGGCCCGCAGGGGCTGCCCGTCAACCGGACCGCAGCCGCTGCACGCGTCGCCCCGAAGGCGCTGGATCCCGGGTGGCGGCTGCTCGTCGCCGGCCGCCTGCGGCTGTCGATGTCCGACCTGCTCGCGCTGCCGCAGCACGAGGTGGAGTTGCCCATCGCCTGTGTCGAGGGTTGGAGCGCCTCGGCCCGCTGGGGTGGGGTCAGGCTGCGCGACGTCCTCGACCTGGCAGGTGTCCCACCAGACCGGCACATCACGGTGGTCAGCCTGGAGGAGGGCGGCTACCAGACCTCGCCGGTCGGCCCGTCGGCAGCCCGAGATCCGCTCACCTTGTTGGCCATGCGCGTCCGCGGCGAGCCCCTGCACCTCGATCACGGGTACCCGCTCCGCCTTATCGCCCCGAACCGGCCCGGCGTCCAGCAGACGAAGTGGCTCTCCCGGATCGAGGTCTCGTCGTGACCCCCTGGTGGCGTGCGCCCGTCTTGGTCACGGGTGTGCTCGTGCTCGGCTATGGGACGCTGCTCGTGCTCTCTGGAGGGCCGGCCGCGCCCCCCACGGCGGTCGGTGTCTGGCTCGCCGGCTCGCTCGTCGGGCACGACCTCCTCCTGGCGCCGCTCACCCTCGTCGTTGCCGCGCTGGTCGTCCGTACGCTGCGCGGCGTGCAGCGCCGGGTGGTAGCCACTGGACTGCTCGTCGCTGCGTGCCTCGTGCTCGTCGCGCTACCCGCGCTGCTCACACCCGGCGTCCCGGACAACCCGACGACGACACCCCGGAACTACGGAGTCGGCCTCGCGGTGCTCCTCGCCGCGGACGCCGCCGTCACGGCCGCGCTGGTGCTCGCTGCCCGACGTCGTCGACGCCCCGTCAGCCTCGCGAAGGGGCCGGTGCGGACTCAGGAGTAACGCCGCGGGTGCGGACGGGACCTCCAGTGAGACGACGAACGTCCGGCCCAGGAGGAAGCACTGCTCCAGCGTATACAGACGACCCTGCTCGCGGCATGGCTCGCAGGCGAGGCAGCCGGGTTCCCGGTCGCAGCAGAACGTCCAGCGCCGCGGCTTCGACGTGCTCTACGTGCGCGCCGTCCTCGTCAAGGAGCCGTGAGTGGTCGGCGCCTGGGCACGCCGCAGCAGGACGAAGGCCCGTCCCGTGTCGTGCCACGAGCGCTCGGATATCCACTCGGTGCCAGCAACAGCGAGCAGGGCCGGCGCACCGACCTCGGCCCAGGGGAAGGCTGAGCTGATCCGGCCCTCGGCATCGACGAGCCGGGCGGCCCCGTGCCGGTCGACGTCCGCGGCTGCGACCTCGACGAGCGCGGCGCCTCCCGGAGCAACCAGCCGGGCGATGCGGGCCAGCAGCCGGCCCGGGTCGCCCCCGATGCCGATGTTCCCGTCGGCCAGCAGCACCGTGCGCCAGCGACCCTCACCCGGCAGCTGGCCGAAAACGTCGCGGCGCAGCGCGGGCGCGCCGCGCTGGGCTGCGACGGCGAGCGCCGCGGCCGATAGGTCGACGCCGAGCGCAGGGACGCCGCGGGCGGCCAGCGTAGCCGTGAGCCGGCCGGGTCCGCAGGCGAGGTCCAGCGCCGGCGCTTTGACGACCCGGTCGAGCAGCCGCTGGTCGACCGCGTCGGCGTCGGCGACCCAGCGGGAGAGGTCGTGCGTGGTCCAGGAACCGTCGTCGAGGACGATGCGCACGGGGGCCGGGCGGGCGGCGAGAGCGCGGTGGTAGGCCCCCAGCGGCCACACGTCCATGTCGCTCACACCGGGACCCCAACCGCGGCGGCCAACCGGGTCCACGGCGCCGAGGCCGCCACCGCGACAGCGTCAGCTGGCTCGTCGACGTCGCGCAGCACGGGCAAGTCCGCGACGCGCAGGCCGGCGGCGACCAGCCGTACTCGCTGGGCGCTTCCCGTCCTCGCGGTTGACATGGGCACGCCCTCGAGCACCCGGCGCGCGTACCGGCGCGGCTCCCGCAGCGCCAGCCCCCACCAGCCGCCGTCCTCGGCCTGTCCGAGCCAGGCGTCGACCGCGCCGGAGGTGTCGATGCCGAGCAGAGCAGGCGTCACCTGCGGGGTGTCCATCCCGACGAGCAGCGCGGGGCCGTCGCACCCTTCGAAGGCCGCAGCGATCCGCTCGGCATGGCCGCCGTCGGCCTGCCGCACGACCTCGACACCCGGGGGCGGCGCCACAACGTCCGGATCGCCGTCGAGTACGAGCACGCGGCGCGCCGCCGGGGTCGCTGCCACGGCATCCAGGGTGTCCGCGAGCGCGGCCGCCGCGAGCCGGGCGGCGCCGTCCGGCCCGAAGGCCGGCGCGAGCCGCGTCTTGCTCCGTCCCGGGACCGGCGCCTTGGCAAGCACGAGCAGCGTCAGGTTCACGGCTGCACCTCCACGAGCACCCGGCGCATGTCGTGCACGGCGGTGAGCGTGCCGCGCACCGTGCCGGTGACCTTCGACCGACCGGTGCGGGGGAAGTACGGGACGTCGACCTCGGCGATGCGCCAGCCGCGAGCCGCGGCGAGCAGCACGGTCTCGAGCGGGTACCCGGAACGGCGGTCGCGGACGTCGAGCGCAAGCAACGCCTCGCGCCGGGCGGCCCGCATCGGCCCGAGATCAGTCAGCGCCGCGCCCGCCCGCCGCCTGATCTGCCCGGCGAGCACGCGGTTCGCCAGCCTGGCGTGCAGCGGCCACGCGCCGCGCATCGTCGGGACACGGCGGCCCAGTACGAGATCGGCATGGCCGTCGGTAACCGGGTGCACGACGCGGGGGAGGTCGGCGAGGTCGAGGGAGCCGTCGGCGTCGCAGATCGCGACCAGGTCGGCCGTCGCCGCCGCGATGCCGGCCGCGCAGGCGCTGCCGAAGCCACGGCGCGGCTCGTCGACGACCACGGCGCCGTGCCGTCGCGCGACCTCAGCGCTGCCGTCACGCGAGCCGTTGTCGACCACGATCGCCCGGTAACCCGGCGGCAGGCCGGAGAGGACGCCGGGCAGTGCGGCGGCCTCGTCAAGGCAGGGCAGGACGACGTCCACCCGGATGAGCACGCCTGGAAGGCTAGGAGGAGCGGTGCCCCGCAGGGCTTACGGAAGTCGAACGAGACCTTCGCGCGTCGCCGCCGCAACCGGTCGCCGATCTACGCTCGTCGGCGTGAGCGGTCGGGTGCTCGTCGTCGAGGACGACGCGACGGTGGCGGAGGTGGTCCGCTCCTACCTGACACACGACGGGTTCGAGGTCGAGTACGCCTCCGACGGGCCGACCGCCCTCGCCGTCGCCGCCCGGACCCGTCCGGACCTGGTCGTCCTGGATCTCATGCTGCCCGGCCTGTCCGGTCTCGAGGTGTGCCACCGGCTGCGGTCGAGCCGGCCGGACCTCGCCGTGGTCATGCTCACCGCGCTCGGCGAGGAGAGCGACCGCCTCCTCGGCCTCGAGACCGGCGCGGACGACTACCTCGTCAAGCCCTTCAGCCCCCGGGAGCTGGTGCTGCGGGTGCGCTCAGTGCTCCGTCGCAGCGGCGTCCTCCCGGTCGCCGACGGCCTCCCCCGCCGGCTGGTCTCCGGGGACGTCCAGGTCGACGTCCCCGGCCGTGCCCTCGAGGTGGGCGGCCGCCCCGTCCCGCTGACGACGCGGGAATTCGATCTCCTCGTCCACCTCATGACACACCCCGGCCGCGCCTTCACCCGCAACCAGCTCATGCGGGAGGTGTGGGGCTGGGAGTTCGGGGACACCTCCACCGTCACCGTCCACGTCCGGCGCCTGAGAGAGAAGACCGAGGCCGAACCATCACAGCCACGGCGGCTGGTCACCGTGTGGGGTGTGGGCTACCGCTGGGAGGACGCATGACCCGCGCCGAACTGGAGGTCCTGGCCATCGCGCTCGCCTGCGCGGGAACCGTGGCCGCAGTCGGCCTCGTGGCGGTGCGGTTGGCGGGGCGCCGCTCCGTCCGGGCCGCGCTCGTCTCCGTCGCCCTGGTCAGCGTCCTGTCCGTCGTCACCGGCGTCGTCGGCACCGCCCGCGCCATGTTCATCTCGAGCCACGACCTGGGCGTCGTCCTGCCGGTGAGCGCCATCGCCGGCGCCGTCGGCCTGCTGGCCGCGCTGAGTCTCGCCGCGACGGTCGTCCGGGACGTCGAGCGCGTCCGAGTCGCCGCCCGCACGCTTGGCTCTGCCCGGGCAGGCGGAGACATCAGGATCGGGGAGCTCGCCGAAATCGACAGCGAACTCGTCGCCGCCGCGGAGCGCCTCACCGAGGCGAACCGCCGCGAGCGGGCGCTGGAGTCCTCGCGACGGGAGCTAGTCGCCTGGGTGAGCCACGACCTGCGGACACCGCTGGCCGGTCTGCGTGCGATGGCCGAGGCGCTCGAGGACGGTGTCGCTCCGGACGTCGGGCGCTACCACGCGCAGATCCGCCGGGAGGTGGACCGGCTCGCGGGAATGGTCGACGACCTCTTCGAGCTCTCCCGGATCCAGTCGGGCGCGCTGTCCCTCACGGTGGACACCGTCGACGTGCGCGAGCTCGTCGACGACGTCGTGGCCGGCTCGCGCCCGATGGCTGAGGCAGGCGGCGTCAGGCTCGGGGCTCGATTCGCGACGGACGCTGCGCCCGGGGCGGCCCAGGTGCGTGGGGATGCGGCCGAACTCGGGCGCGTGCTGGCCAACCTCGTCGTCAACGCGATCCGGCACACGCCATCGGACGGCACCGTCGAGGTGGTCGCCCGCACCGAGGACTCCGAATGCGTCCTCGAGGTCTCCGACGCCTGCGGCGGCCTCGGCGACGACGCGCTCCACCGGGTCTTCGAGGCCGGGTGGCGCGGCACCAGCGCCCGGACGCCGGGACCGGACGGCGGCGCCGGCCTCGGGCTCGCCATCGCCCGCGGCATCGTCGAGGCCCATGCCGGGGCCATCGACGTCGTCAACACCGACGTCGGGTGCCGCTTCCGGGTCCGGCTCCCCCGCACCGGCGCGACCCCGCTCACCTCCGTGACGGGATGAGCTCTCCTGCAAGCTGACGGATCCCGGCGCGGAACGGAACGGCCGGCGACCACCCGAGCTCGGCCCGGATCCGCGCCGTGTCGGCGGTGACATGCCGGACGTCCCCCAGCCGGAACTCCCCTGTCACGACTGGGTCCTGTCCGCCCGCGGCGTCGGCGAACGCCTTGGCCAGGTCGAGGATGGTGCGCTGCTCGCCGCTGCCGACGTTGAAGGTCGCGGCGACGTCACTCGTCAGCGCCAGCACGTTCGCCTGGGCGACGTCGTCGACGTGGACGAAGTCCCGCCGCTGCCCGCCGTCCTCGAAGACACGGGGTGCCTCACCCCGCGCCAAGGCGGAGGAGAAGATCGCGGCGACCCCCGCATACGGCGTGTCCCGAGGCAGCCCCGGCCCGTAGACATTGTGGTAGCGCAGCACCGTGAGCTGGCCGCCGGTCTCAC
>DATKNA010000280.1:0-12841 GCA_035541595.1 Kineosporiaceae bacterium
TAGAGCGAGTACCCGAGGATGGTCAGGAAGCCGATGACCGACTCCGGCGTCACCTCGAGGCCGATGAGCGAGTAGATGCCGGCGACCAGGATCAGGTCGTGCAACAGCGCGACCAGCGCGGCGACGGCCATCGTCCACGTCCGGAAGTACAGCGTGATGACCATGGAGACCAGGACGAGGAACACGAGCAGGCTGACGACGGCCTTGTGGGTGACGTCGGCCCCCCAGCTGGGGCCGATGAAGGTGCTGCTGACCTCGGTGTCGGGGACGTGGTAGGCCTTCGCGAGGGCCCCCTTCAACTCCGTCACCTGCTGGACGGTCAGCTGGCCGGTCTGAACCTGGACACTGTCGCCGCCGACGATGCTGACCAGCGGGGGCGGCGAGCCGGGCATGACCGATGAGACCGCCTGATCGGCGGGCTCGGTGCTCGGGTTGGCCACGCCCGAGACGACGAACTGCGACCCGCCCTTGAACTGGATGCCCTCGTTGAGACCGCGGATCCCGAGGCTGAGCAGCGAGATCAGGACCGCGACGCCGGCGATGGCGTACCACAGCCGGCGCCGGCCGACGAAGTCGATGGACCGCCGGCCGCTGTGCAGGTCGTTCCCGAACCGGGCGAAGCTGGGCATCAGGACTCCCTGCCGGATGTCGTGGTCGTCTGCTGCACCCGGTCACCGGGCTGACCCCCGGGGGATCCCTCCCCCGCCGCGGCCGCAGCCGCGCGCTCCCGCTCCGCCCTCCGCTCCGCCAGGGTGGGCCTGCGCCCGCCACCCTCGGTGGTCGCCGCGGCAACCGCCTCGCCGGGCTCGCCCGGCCCGGCGGAGCCGCCGGCCGTGGCCGGAGCAGGGGTGCGGACACGTCCGCGCCCCGCGTAGGCGACCGAACGGCCGAGGTGCTCGGCGTCGAAGCCGGAGAGCCGGTGACCGCCACCGAAGAACGTGGTGCGCGCGAGCAGCGTCACCGTGGGCTTGGTGAACATGAACACGACGGCGATGTCGACCAGCGTGGTCAGGCCGAGGGTGAACGCGAAACCGCGGACGTTCCCGATGGCCAGAAGGTACAGGACGATGGCCGCCAGGAAGCTGACGGTGTCCGAGGCCAGGATCGTCCGGCGGGCCCGGGCCCAGCCCGTCTCCACCGCCGCCAACAGGGCACGGCCGTCCCGCACCTCGTCCCGGATGCGTTCGAAGAAGACGATGAACGAGTCCGCCGTGATGCCGATGGACACGATGAGGCCGGCGACCCCCGCCAGGCTCAGGCGGAACCCCTGTCGCCAGCCGAGCAGCACGACGAGGCCATAGGTGATCGTGCCCGCGACCGCGAGGCTGGCAACGGTGACGAAGCCGAGCGCTCGGTACTGCAGGAGCGAGTAGAGGACGACGAGTACCAGGCCGATGACGCCGGCCAGGAGGCCACGGCGCAGGTAGTCGGCGCCGAGCGTCGCAGAGATCTGGTTCGCTGCGTCGACCCGGAAGGACACCGGCAGCGCGCCGTACTTGAGCTGGTTCGCCAGCGTGGTCGCCGTGTCCTGGGTGAAGTTGCCGGTGATCCGGGCGGAGCCGGTGGTGATCGCCGCCTGGGTCGTAGGCGCGGAGATGACCAGGTTGTCCAGGACGATGGCGAACCGGTTGCGGTCACCGGTGAGGCCGTAGAGCCGGGTCGTGACCTTGCCGAACTTCTCCGCCCCGGCGGGCGAGAACGTGAGGTCGACCTCCCAGGCCGTACCCGTGAAGCCCTGGCTGTTCGTCTCCAGGCCCGCGGTGGCGCCGGTGACGTCCGTCCCGACCAGCTCGGCCGGGCCCAGCAGGTACTTCTCGGCGCCGTCGTCGGCGCAGGTGATGAACGGCTTGTTCGGGTCCGGCGTCTGAGATCGCAGGGCCTGGACGGCCTTGGGGTCGGCGCAGTCGAGCTGGTCGAACTGGGCCTGCACGGCGGGCGTCACCCAGTTCGGGTCCGAGGCGTCCGTGGGCTTGGCCGACGGCGTGGGCGTCGCGGTCTTCGCGCTGCCGGTCGGGGTGGGCGTGGACGCCGCCGCGGCCGTGGTCGCGGTGGTGACCGCTCTCGAGCCGCCGGACGCCGTGGGCGTCGGCGTCACCGCCGTGGGCTGGCGCAGCGCGCTGGGGACGTTCATGCCGCTCGTCGAGCTCTTCGGCGAGGGTTTGAGGGTTGCGCCCGTGCGGGACGGCGCCGGCGTGGTCTTGGAGCTCCCGGACCCCGGCTCCGTCGGGGAGCCCGTCGGAGCCGGGGTCGGCGTGCCGGTCGCCGCGGGGGCGGGCGCCTGGGTGACCGCCGCCTGGATGACCGGGCGGAACTGCAGTTGCGCCGCCCGCTCGACGAGGGAGATGGTCTCCGGGTCGGGCTTGCCCGGCAAGGAAACGATGATCTTGGTGTCAGCGCCCTCACCCTGGCGGGTCACCTCCGCCTCGGAGATGCCGCTGCCGTTCACCCGCTGCCGGATGATGTTGACCGACTCGTCGACCGCGGTCGAGTTCACGGACGTCTGGCCGTTCACCGGCTGCGGGCTGAGGATGATCTGCGTCCCGCCGGCGAGATCGAGCGCCAGCTTCGGGGTCCACTGCGCCTTGTCCCAGTGGACGCCGGCGGCGATGACCCCGTACAGCACTGCGATCAGGCCGACGAGGACGAGCAGCGTGCGGCCTGGGCGGGATCGTGCGGATCGTGCCACGGGTGGGGATCTCTTCTCTCGACGGGGAGCGGGCGCCGGCCCGTCCCGGGCGACCGGTCAGTCCCGGTCAGGTGGCAAGGTGTCCTGGGCCGGTCTCGCCGCCCCCGGCTCCGGCGGTACCGTCGGCTTCGGCGCCGTCCTCGGTTCGGTGCGCGCGCTCGGCTCTGGTTCCCGGTGGGAACCGGCGATCGGCTCGGGTTCCGGGCCCGGTTCCGCCACGGGCGCAGGAGTCGAGGGCTCCTCGGCGGTCACGTCCTCGTCCGGGGTGGACGTGATGCGTGCCACCGCCCGCCGGTCCCAGCGGGACACGACGCCGGGCGACGTCTCGAGCCGGAGGGTCCCGTCGTCCGCCACCTCGACGACGGTGGCGTACACCCCCGACGTCGTCTTCACCTCGGTTCCCGGCCGCAGCCTCGCCTGTGTCGCCTGCATCTCCCGCTGCTGACGACGACCGCGGGAGAACATCCAGACGGCGAAGGCGAAGAGGACTGCCAGGAACAAGAACTGGCCGCCGCCTTGCACGGATGTGTCCTTCCTTGCCCTGTCGTGATCGAAGGCTCGCACGTCGAGCCGCGGGGGACGACGCGCCGCCACGATGGCCGCCTGCCCCAGGAAGCGAACGGCCACCAACCGTGCTCGGTTCCAGCCCGGTTCCGGTGGCCACCCCGGAGTGTAGGCGAGCCGCGCGTGGCCGAACAACGACCGCCCGGATCCAGACCCGGGACCGGTGGCCCGGATCCAGCGAGCGGACCTGTCGGAATCAGCCGCCGGGCGGTTCCCCGACCTCGTCCAGCAGCGACGACTGTAGGCCGGCGGGAGCCCGCAGACCGAGGTGGCGCCACGTCGCCGGGGTGGCGACCCTTCCGCGCGGAGTCCGCCCGAGCAGGCCCTCGCGCAGCAGGAACGGCTCGGCCACGGTCTCCACAGTCTCCGGCTCCTCCCCCACCGCGACGGCGAGCGTGGACAGCCCCACCGGACCTCCGCCGAACCGTGTGCACAGGGCTTCGAGCACCGCGCGGTCGAGCCG
This sequence comes from Kineosporiaceae bacterium, assembly GCA_035541595.1. Lineage (GTDB taxonomy): Bacteria > Actinomycetota > Actinomycetes > Actinomycetales > Kineosporiaceae > DATKNA01. The sequence continues at coordinate 3,714 of DATKNA010000280.1, forward strand.
GTCCAGCCCGCGGTCGTCGACGGTGTAGACGGCCAGCGCGGCCCGCGCCGCCGCCTCGTCGAGCACACCGCTCCCGCGCACCTGGGCCCAGTCCCGCACCCGTCGCAGCAGCCGGTTGGCGATCCGTGGGGTGCCCCGGGACCGGCGGGCGATCTCGCGAGCCCCCTCGTCGGTCAGCTGGACGCCGAGCAGCCCGGCCGACCTGCGGATCACTCGCTCCAGCTCCGCCGGCTCGTAGAAGTCGAGATGGCCGGTGAATCCGAACCGGTCGCGCAGCGGACCCGGCAGCATGCCGGCCCGGGTGGTGGCGCCGACGATCGTGAAGGGCGGAAGGTCCAGCGGGATCGCCGTCGCACCCGCGCCCTTGCCCACCACCACGTCGACCCGGAAGTCCTCCATCGCGACGTAGAGCATCTCCTCGGCGGGCCGGGCCATCCGGTGGATCTCGTCGAGGAAGAGCACCTCTCCGGGCTCGAGCGAGGACAGCACGGCAGCCAGGTCGCCGGCGTGCTGGATGGCCGGCCCGCTCGTCACCCGCAACGGTGCGCCGAGCTCATGGGCGACGATCATCGCCAGCGTTGTCTTGCCCAGGCCCGGCGGACCCGAGAGAAGGATGTGGTCGGGCGCGTGACCTCGTCCGCGGGCAGCCTCGAGCACCAGCGAGAGCTGCTCCCGCACGACCCGCTGACCGACGAACTCTGCCAGCCGGCGTGGCCGCAGCGCGCCTTCGACCGCGCGTTCGTCGTCGTCCGCGCCCTGGTCGACCAGGGCCGACGCTAGCCCGGACACCAGCCCTGACCCCGCGAGGCCCGCGATGTCGCCCGTCACGCCGTCCGCCCGAGGTGCCGCAGGGCGGCACGCAGGGTGCCGGCGACGTCCATGGCCGGGCGCGCGCCGTCGGACCCGTCTCCCTCGACCTGCGCAGGCTCGCCGACGGCGTCCACCGCATCCACTGCCTGCTTCGCCGTCCAGCCGAGCCCGACGAGGGCCTCCACCACCTGCTCGCGCCACGCGGGCGCGGCCGTGGCCGGCTGGGTGGGAGCGGACGCCGACACCGACACCGACATGGGCGCGCCGAGACGATCAGTGAGCTCGAGCACGATCCGCTGTGCGCCCTTGCGGCCGATGCCGGGGACCTTCATGAGCGCGGTGAGGTCGCCGCTCGCGACCGCGACGCGCAGGCCGTCGGGGGTGTGCACCGCGAGCATGGCCAGGGCCAGGCGCGGCCCGATCCCGGAGACCGTCTGGACGGCTTCGAAGACGTCGCGCTCGTCGGCGTCGGTGAACCCGAACAAGGTCAGCGCGTCCTCCCGGACGACCAACGACGTCGCGAGCTCCGCATCGGCCCCCGGGCGGAGGCCCGCCAAGGTCGCCGGGGTGGCCTGCACGAGAAGACCCACCCCACCGACCTCGACGATCGCCGAGTCCAGCCGGAGGACCTGCACCCGACCCCGCACCGATGCGATCACCGCTCAGCCTCCGCTCCCCGTCGACGGACCCCGCCGGCCGACATCGGCACGCGGGGCGAACATCTGTACGAAGGTTAGCGGGCGCCGGCGACACGGCCGTCACGGCGCGCCGACCGACGGGCCTCCCGGGCCGCGTCCACCCAGCGCCGCTGTGCTGGGGTGACCACCCGGCCTCCCCGGGGCACCGCCGCAGCCGCCGTGCCGTCCCGCCAGAGGTGGCAGATCGCCAGCGCCAGCGCGTCGGAGGCGTCGGCCGGAGTAGGGGTCGCGGGCAGTCCCAGGATCCGGGTGACCATGGCGGCGACCTGATCCTTTCCGGCGCGGCCCGACCCGGTCACGGCGGCCTTGACCTCGCTCGGCGTGTGCAGCGCGACCGGGATCCCCGCGCGAGCGGCCGCCAGCACGGCCACGCCCGCGGCCTGCGCCGTCCCCATCACCGTCCGGACGTTGCGCTGACTGAAGACACGCTCGACGGCGACGACGTCCGGCTGCAGCTGCGCGATCCAGCCCTCGACGGCCTCCCCCACGCCCAGGAGGCGGGCCGCGACGTCGGCCGCGGCCGGGGTGCGGACCACGTCGACGGCGACGAGCACCGCCCGCCGCCCGGCCCGGCCGTCGACAGCGGCGAGCCCGCACCGGGTCAGCCCCGGATCGACGGCGAGCACGCGCATGTCTCGAAGCGTCGCAGACCGTGCAGGCGCGCCGGTGAGCGGCGCGCCGTCGGGCGAGTGGTCGCGGCGTGGCCGGGTCCGGTCGGCGCGGTGTGGTCCAGCCGGGTGTGGTCGGGCCGGGTGTGGTCCGGCCGGGTGTGGTCCGGCCGGGTCGGGCCGAGGACGCCGGGATCGGACGCGGCGGGGCACAGCCGCTCCCGGCGATCACTCGCGAGACGATGAGGGCCGGACACGCTGGTCGGCGTCCGGCCCGGTGAGTCACAACAGTCAGCCGACGGCCGCCATGACCTCGTCGCTGACGTCGAAGTTGGCGTAGACGTTCTGCACGTCGTCGCTGTCCTCGAGGGCGTCGATCAGCCGGAAGATCTTGCGGGCGCCGTCCTCGTCCAGCGGGACGGCGACGCTGGGCACGAAGCTGACGTCGGCGGAGTCGTAGTCGATGCCCGCGCTCTGCAGCGCGGTGCGGACCGCGACCAGGTCACTCGGTTCGCTGAGGACCTCGAACGATTCGCCGAGGTCCTCGACGTCCTCGGCGCCGGCGTCGAGCACCGCCACGAGCACGTCGTCCTCGGTCAGCGACCCCTTCGGGACGACGACGACGCCCTTGCGGGTGAACAGGTAGGACACGCTCCCGGGATCGGCCAGCGTGCCGCCGTTGCGGGTCAGCGCCGTGCGAACCTCGGCGGCGGCGCGGTTGCGGTTGTCGGTGAGGCACTCGATGAGCACCGCGACACCGCCCGGCCCGTAACCCTCGTACATGATCGTGTGGTACTCGGCGCCGCCGGCCTCGGCGCCGGAGCCGCGCTTGACGGCGCGGTCGATGTTGTCGTTCGGGACCGACGACTTCTTGGCCTTCTGGATCGCGTCGTACAGCGTGGGGTTCCCGGCCGGGTCGCCGCCGCCGGTCCTGGCCGCGACCTCGATGTTCTTGATCAGTTTGGCGAACATCTTGCCGCGCTTGGCGTCGACGACGGCCTTCTTGTGCTTCGTCGTGGCCCACTTGGAGTGGCCGGACATCGGGTTGCCTCCTCGTGTTGCGCCCGGGCGGGCGCCCGTCGGGCAGCCGGCCGGGTGGTTCGGCTGGCGCCCACCATCAGTTCGACCGGACGATCTCGACGAAGAGTCGGTGCACGCGGGTGTCCCCGGTGATCTCGGGGTGGAACGACGTCGCGAGCAAGTTGCCCTGCCGCACCGCCACGATCCTACCTTCGGCGGGGCCGGCCCCGACCCTCGCGAGCACCTCCACCTGCGGCGCGGTCTCCTCGACCCAGGGGGCGCGGATGAACACCGCGCGCACCGGCCATCCCTGGATGCCGGCGACGGTCAGGTCCTCCTCGAAGCTCTCGACCTGCCGGCCGAACGCGTTCCGCCGCACCGTCATGTCGATGCCGCCGAACGTCTGCTGCCCGGGGACGGCGTCGACGACGCGATCGGCCAGCAGGATCATCCCTGCGCACGACCCGAACGCCGGCATGCCCTGCTTGATCCGGTCGAGGATCGGCTCGCGCAGGTCGAAGGCGCGCGACAGCTTGTCGATCGTGGTGGACTCCCCGCCGGGGATGACGAGGGCGTCGACGTCGGCCACTTCCGTGGGCCGCCGGACGGGCCGGCCGACGACACCGATCTCGGCGAGCGCGGCGAGGTGCTCGCGGACGTCGCCCTGCACGGCGAGCACGCCGACGACAGGCTGGTCGCTGGAGGTCACGTCGATGCAGCGTAGGCGCTTTCCCCCGCGTCTTGTGTGCGCTCTTCGGGGTGCTTTGGCGCATCCTGGCCCCTACAGGCGCACACAAGAGGGCGGAGGGGAGGGCGGGGGGCGAGCTTGTGGATCGTCACATCGTCCACAGGCGCCGACCTGGCCGACGACACCCGTGTGTGCGGTCGACTTGGCTCGGCCACGTGCGTCTCGCCGCCCACTGCCCGCCGGAACTGGCGCGGACCACCTTCCGCGGCACGGAAGCGGTCTCCGCCGGGTTGCTCACACCGGATCAGCTGCGCAGTTCGGTGTGGGTGTGCTTGATGCCAGACGTCTATGCCCATCGCGACCATGCATGGACCCACGCGGGCCGACTCGAGGCATTGCGGCTGGCGTCCGGGCCGGGCGAGGTCGTCTGTGGTCGGACGGCCGCCTGGCTGTACCGGGTGTGGCGACCGAGACCGGGTGAGAGCGTCCCGGTCGAGATGAGCAGACCGAAACGCGCGCAAGGCCGCGCCGTCGTGGGGCAGAGCCGACGTCGACTCACGCTTCGGGACCCGGACCCACCGATGAGTGAGGACGTGACGACGTTCGACGGCATCACCGTCACGACCCCGGCGCGCACTTGTCTCGATCTCATGCGCGAGCGACGGCTCGTCGAGGCGGTCGTGGTCGCCGACGCGTTCCTCTACGCGGGCCTGATCGACCGGACAGAGCTCGCGATCTTCTGCGAGAACCGGTACCGGTGGCCGGGAATACGGCAGGCGCGCCTGGCGGTCTCGCTGTCCAGCGCCTTCGCGCGCTCGCCGGGCGAAACCCGGCTGCGCATGGTGCTCGTCCTCGCCGGCTTCGAGCAGCCGCTCGTCAACGTCCCGGTCGTCGACGCCTCCGGAGCACACGTGGCGACGCCCGACCTCCAGGTGCGAGGCCGACGGTGGGCGTGGCTCGAGTACGACGGCGCCTACCACGACACGGCGGACCAGCATGCCGCAGACGTCCGACGGGAGAACCGGCTGGCCGTGGCTTCCGGCGGCGTGCCGGTTCTCCGCTATGACAAAGGCCACCTGACGAGCGCCCGGCGCGGAGCCGTCGTCGCCGAGGTAGCACGGGCGACCGGCTGGTCGAGGCTGTCGGACCTCCAGCCCGTCGACTTCGCACTGCCTCCACGCGCCCACGCCTGGTGACCAGCCAGCCGTGGTCCGGTCGATGTGTGTGCGCTCATCGGGGTCATCTGCACGACAAAGCCCCCGACGAGCGCACACACATCGCAATGGGCCCCCGACGAGCGCACACACATCGCAATGGGCCCCGACGAGCGCACACACGTCGCAATGGGCTCCCGACGAGCGAGCGCACACACGTCGCCAGGGGCTACCAGCCGCGGTCGGCGAGGCGGTGGGGCTGCGGGATGTCGTCGACATTGATGCCGACCATGGCCTCCCCCAGACCGCGCGACACCTTGGCGATCACGTCGGGGTCGTCGTAGAACGTCGTCGCCTTGACGATCGCCTCGGCGCGGGCGGCCGGGTTGCCCGACTTGAAGATGCCGGATCCGACGAACACGCCGTCCGCGCCGAGCTGCATCATCATCGCGGCGTCGGCCGGGGTGGCGATGCCGCCGGCGGTGAAGAGGACGACGGGAAGCGCGCCCGCGATCGCCACCTCGCGGACGAGGTCGTAGGGGGCCTGCAGCTCCTTCGCCGCCAGGTAGAGCTCGTCCGGGCTCATCGAGGACAGCCGACGGACCTCGCCGCGGATGGCCCGCATATGAGTGGTCGCGTTCGAGACATCGCCGGTCCCGGCCTCGCCCTTCGACCGGATCATGGCCGCGCCCTCGGTGATCCGGCGCAAGGCCTCGCCGAGGCTCGTCGCGCCGCACACGAACGGCACCGTGAACGCCCACTTGTCGACGTGGTACGCCTCGTCGGCGGGGGTGAGCACTTCGGACTCGTCGACGTAGTCCACGCCCAGCGCCTGCAGTACCTGGGCCTCGACGAAGTGCCCGATCCGCGCCTTCGCCATCACCGGGATCGAGACGGCGTCGATGATGTCCTCGATCATGTCGGGGTCGCTCATCCGGGCCACCCCGCCCTGGGCTCGGATGTCGGCGGGCACCCGCTCCAAGGCCATGACGGCGACCGCGCCCGCGTCCTCGGCGATCTTCGCTTGCTCGGGGGTGACCACATCCATGATCACGCCGCCCTTGAGCATCTCGGCCATGCCCCGCTTGACGCGGGCGGTGCCGACGACGGGTTCGACGGTGCTGCTCGACTGGGCCTGCTGGGGCACGGACAACCTCACTGGTGCGGAAGGAACCTTCGAGAATCATGATGCGGGACGGCCCGGCTGGGTGGCCGTCGGTCGGCCCGACGGCCGCGACCACCAGTCTAGACGCCGCCGAATCAGCAGCGTCCCAGGCAGCCAGGGTCCTCGGCCGTCTCCGCCATCGTAGCGACCATGGATCGTCAGACGGTCAGCCCCGGGGGGACGGAGTCGTCGATCTCGACCATGGCCGGCAACGGCGCGTGACCGGCCAGCCGCGCCCACCGCACGATGGGCTTGCGCCGGACCCGGACCGTCGCGGCCACGGCGTCGTTGAGGAACCGGCGGGCGAGCTGCACCCGGGTGCACGCCTGGGTGAGCAGGTCCAGCGACTGCGCCGCCAGCGGCGTGGTGTCGCGCAGCTCCGCGACCTCGGCGGGGTCGCCGAACGCGACGTACAGGGCACGGGTCAGATCGTTCTCGATCTCCTCCGCGGGAGCGGCCCGCTCGATCAGCTCCTGCTCCGAGCGGGCCTCCCCCGCAGCCAACGCCTGTGCGGCGGCGTCCGCCACCAGCAGGCCGGTGGCGGGGTCGAGCAGGGGCGCGGCCTCGACCGCGGCGGCCGCGCGGCGGGCCAGCTGGGCGTCGAGCGCGGCCCGGAGGGTCTCGACCCGGTGGTGCAGCCGGTCGAGCTGGCCGGCCGAGAACGACAGGTACCAGCCCAGCACCAGCAGGACGGCGAACGCGGTGACGACCCAGGTGAGGGTGTCGGTCACGGGTCAGCTCCGCCAGCGGGTGAGCAGCCTGCGAGACCCCACGTCCTCACCGACACGGTCGGCTCCGAGCCGCACCATCTCGTAGACCGCGATCAGCTGGCCGGCGACCCGGCTCCAGTCGTAGCGGCGGACCGCGTGGGCGGCCGCGGCCGCCAGACGTGCCCGCTCGGGTGGCGCCTCGAGCAAGCCCAGCAACCCGGCGGCCAGAGCGGCGGGATCGCCGGGCGGGAACAACACGCCGAGCGCGCCGTCGTCCAGCACCCGGCGGAAGGCGCCGAGGTCGCTGGCCAGCACCGGTGCCCCGGCGCTCATCGCCTCGACCAGCACGATCCCGAAGCTCTCCCCGCCGGTGTGCGGGGCCACGTAGACGTCGACCGAGCGCAGCAGAGCCGCCTTCTCCGCGTCCCCGAGCGGGCCCAGCAGGTCGACCGCCGCCCGGTGGCGCGGCGCCAATCCGGCGAGCGCCTCGTCGCCGTCACCCCGGCCCAGCACGAGGAACCGGGTTCCCGGACGACGGGCGAGCACGGCGGGCACGGCGGCGGCGAGCACGGGCAATCCCTTGCGCTGCTCGTCGATCCGGCCCACGAAGGCGACGGTCGGCCGGTCCGGCGTCCCCTGCCACTGCGGCCGCGGCGCGGCCTGCGCGAACCTGTCGACGTAGACCCCGTTCGGGATGACGACCGCGTCCCCGCCGAGGTGCTCGACGAGGGTGCGCCGGGCGTCCTCGGACACCGCGATCCGGGCGGTGATCTTCTCCAGGCTGGCGCGCAGGATCGGGTACGCGGCCTGCATCACCCGGGACCGGAGGTTCGCCGTGTGGAACGTCGCGACGATCGGGCCGGTGCCGGCCCACAGCGCGAGCATCGACAACGACGGCGAGACCGGCTCGTGGATGTGCAGGACGTCGAAGCCTCCCTCGGCCAGCCAGCGCCGGACCCGGACCCGGCTGACCGGCCCGAAGGCGAGCCGGGCGACCGACCCGTTGTACTTGACCGGCACCGCCCGCCCCGCGCCCTCGACGTACCAGGGCAGCGGGGTGTCCTCGTCCGCAGGCGCCAGCACGCTGACCTCGTGGCCCAGCGCGATGAGGTATTCGGCCAGATCGCGGACGTGGAACTGGACCCCGCCGGGGACGTCGAAGGAGTAGGGGCAGACGATGCCGATCCGCATGCTCATGGGGTCCGCTACCAGGCGAGCTCGGGTGACGGAGCCGGCACGAGATCGGCGACGAACACCCGCTGCAGCATGTGCCAGTCCTGCGGGTGTTCCCGGATGCCGTCGGCGAGCGAGTCCGCGCAGGCCTGGGTCATCGCGGCGATCTGCTCCGCGCGCTCCCCCGGCGGCGGGACCACCTCGGGATGGAACGTGCACACGACCCCCCAACGGGCCGGGGATCCCGGCGGCAGCCGCTCGTAGTAGATCGAGACCGGGTGCAGCGCCGCGCCGGTCACCAGGGCCAGGGACACCGGCCCGGCGGCCATCCGGGCGGTCTCGCCGAACATCGTCACGGGGACGCCGGTGGCGGTGAGGTCGCGGTCGGCGAGCAGTGGTACGAAGCCGCCCTTGCGCAGCCGCCGCACGAGCAGGCCGAACAGGTCGCCGGCGCCGGTCAGCGGGAGGATCTCCATCCCGAGGCGCTGGCGGAAGTGCAGGAAACGCTCGAAGAGCTCCTCGGGCCGCAGTCGCTCCATCACGGTCGTCACCGGCGCCAGCGCCAGCGTCGACCAGGCACCGGCGTGGTCCCAGTTGCCGCTGTGCGACAGCGCCACGACGAGGCCCCGTCCCTCGGCGAGCGCGGCCCGGGCGGCACCGTCGTTCTCCAGCCGGCAGGTCGCGAGGATGCGGTCCGGCGACCAGTCCGGCAGCCGGAAGGCATCGCACCAGTAGCGCATGTAGGAGTGCATCCCCTTGCGGGTCAGCGACTTGAGCTTGAGCGGCGTCGCCTCCGGGACCACCCTCGAGAGGTTCGCTTCCAGCTGCCGGACGCCGCGGCCCTGGCGCAGCCAGGCGAGCTGGGCGAGGACCGAGAACATCAGGTACGCCGGCCGCTCCGGCAGGGCGCGGACGAACCGCCACCCCAACGCGTACAGCCACAGCGAGACGCGGTCACGCACGGGCACCCTCCTGGGTGTCGAGGGACGCCAGGGCCTGCCGGCGCACGACCATGATGCGCTGCACCACGGTGACCAGGCTCGCCAGCGCCAGCAGGGCGAGGACCACGAGCAGAACCACCTCGGGCAGGCCGAGGCCGACG
>DATKNA010000281.1:0-35490 GCA_035541595.1 Kineosporiaceae bacterium
CCACGCCCCTACGCGCCTCGGCCGACCCGGACCAGGCCCGCGGATCGGAAAGCGACGAGGACGCACTCGGCGTCCTGCCTGCCAGCCTGCACACATCCGACGTCATGAGCCTGTCCCTGGAGACGATGCAGGAACTCCTCATCCGCTACCGGCTGGCCGGTTACCCCCCGGACCTGCTCGTCGAGGTCCCGACCGACGCCTGTCGCCCGCACGAGTTCGACCGCGCGACGGAGATGATCGACGTCGGCCGGGGGGCGGCGGCGAGCGCGCTCACGTCCAGCCCGCTCGGGCGATGACTCAGGAGACCCTGGGTCAGGCTGCTGATCGACATCTTCACGAGACGCTCGATCTTGCGTGTGATGTGCACATCGAGGAGCAACCATATTTTGTTTAGATCGAAGGACTGGGAAGCTATTCGGAAACGGCTGATGGTGGGATTCTCCGAGGCACACCGCGGCCGGGTCAGCGAAATCGGTGGACCGTAGGACCCTGGGAACCCAGAATATCACTACAGCCGGTCCGGTGCGCATCATTCGAGCTTTCCGAACATTAGAGAGTAGTCACACCAAATCGCCGGGGCGCCTTCGTGAATGGAACGCCCTTCCCGCAGATCATGTGGTTCGACCAAGAATCACATCCACGGGAAGGACGCCTCGAGTGTACCGCCTGCCGGGCATTCGCAGAACTGAGCCCGCCACAGGTATCGGATCGCCATTAGCCCCAAACGGCCAGCTATTCGTTTCCGAATAGCTTCAGTAAGTCCGGTCATGACTCGGTAGTGCCCATGACCAGCGACTTCACAGTTGAGCGGCCGGGTCGAGGCCCTCGTTGGCTGTCCTCGGTTCGCGCCGTTTCGTGTCCCTAGAGTGTCCCGGCGGGGCGGCGATGAGGCGGACTTCGCGCTCACTGATGCCTGCCGCCTCAGCGACTGCGTGTTCGGCCTCCCCATGTCCCAGCGCTCTGACGATGGCGGCTTCCCAGCGTTCGGTGGCGGCTCGGACCTCTCGGTCCTTGCACTCGGTAGCGAGCTGGACCTCGTGCAGGGCGCGCTGCGCGTTGCGCGCCTCGGCCTCGAAGTCGATCAGGCGGACACCGCCGTCCGGTCCATACACGCGGACGATCCGAAGGGCTCGTGCCCCCGACTGGTAGCGGCGTCGGGCGTCGTCGATGACGGCGTCGGCGCTGTCCTTGGTGGCGTGCTCGACCACCCGCCCGGCGCCCACCTTCGTCCGCCAACCTGCCACGCTCGACAGTGTCCGCGGGTCCGGCGTCTACCGCTGCTCGGGGCGGGCGGGCGCGAGGCCTCGTCCGAGACCTTCTCAACATCGATCAAGGCGAGCACACTGAGCGGATGGTGCGCAACGTGCTGTGCATGATCGGCGTACACAGGTGGGTAGCGCAGGGCCGGCGAAGCGAGCGGGCCTGACAGGAGGCGGAGAATGCGCTGGAGCACCTACGTCGGGGACGACGGCGTCGCGCGCGCTGCGGTCTGGAACGGCGATCGACTGCATCCCGTGCCAGGGCCGGTCGCCCTGGTCGACCTGCTGGGCGACGACGGAACGCGGCTGCGCGAGGCCGCCGAACGTGCGCTGCACGAACCCGGAGTGGATCCGCAGCAGGTCCGGCTGGCCCCACCGGTACCCCGACCACCGTCGATCCGGGACTTCATGTCCTTCGAGGAGCACGTGGTCACCGCCCTCTCCGCTATCGGGCAGACCGTGAACCCGCTGTGGTACTCCCAACCGGTCTTCTACTTCACCAACCCGGCGTCGCTGCACGGTCCGCACGACCCGGTCGCGGTGTCCCCGGGCAGCCGCGCCTTCGACTACGAGTTGGAGGTCGCCGCGGTCATCGGCCGGGAAGGCGCTGACCTGACCTCAACGGAAGCGGTCGACCACATCGCCGGGTACATGCTGTTCTGCGACTGGAGCGCACGCGACCTCCAGAGTGAGGAAATGAAGCTCACCCTCGGCCCGGCAAAGGGCAAGGACTCGGCCTCCAGCTGCGGGCCGTGGATGCTCACCCCCGACGAGCTGCACCCGGCCGCCGCGATGAGCGCAGCGGTCAACGGCCGACCGTACAGTGCCGGCCGGCTCGACACCCTGTACTGGAGTTTCGGCGAGATGATCGCCTACGCCTCCCGCGGTACCCGAGTCATCCCAGGCGACCTGATCGGCAGCGGCACGGTGGGCACCGGCTGCATCCTCGAGCTCTCCCGCGTGCACGGCGCCGACGCATTCCCCTGGCTCGTTCCCGGCGACCGCGTCCAGCTCCAGGCCGACGGGCTGGGCGCGATCGACGCACCCGTCGTGGAAGGCGCGCCGGTGCGACCCCTGCGCGGCGCCACCGACCCGACCACCACCCACGCGCACCGGTGAGACACCCTGACCGACCACCTCGGAGCCGAGCGCCTGCTGCCGGACGCCACGTGCGAAGGGACGGTAGAGCCATCAACGCCCACAGCCACGACATCACCTCCCCAGGGCCGCCCCGACTGGAGGAGATCTCCGAGGGGATCTGGGCCTACGTCCAACCCGACGGCACCTGGTGGATCAACAACACCGGCTTCGCCGTCGGCCCGCAGGGCGTGATCGGCGTCGACTCGTGCTCCACCGAGCGGCGCACCCGCGCGTTCGCCCACGCCATCCACACCGTGACCACCGCACCGGTCCGCACGCTGGTCAACACCCACCACCACGGCGACCACACCTGGGGCAACGCCCTGTTCGACACCGCGACCATCGTGGCCCACGAGCGCACGCGCGAGGAGATGCTCGCCTTCGGGCCGCCCAGAGCTGCCGTTCTGGCAGAACCCCGATTGGGGCTCGCTCCCGTTGGACCCGCCCTTCCTCACCTTCACCGAAGGCGTCACGCTGCACATCGGCGACCTGCGCGCCGAGGTCCGCCACGTCGGCACCCCCGCCCACACCACCAACGACTCGCTGGTGTGGTTCCCCGACCGCGCCACCCTGTTCTGCGGCGACCTGATCTTCAACGGCGGCACGCCGTTCCTGCTCATGGGCTCCGTCGTCGGCGCCATCGACGTGCTCGAGAACGTCGTCGCACCACTCGGCGCCACCACCACCGTCCCCGGCCACGGCCCGGTGTTCCACGACCGGGCCCCACTGGACGCGACCCTGGACTATCTCCGGTTCGTCATCGACCTGGCCGAGCGCGGCCGGGCCGCCGGCGCCTCCCCGCTGGAAGCCGCCCGCGACACCGATCTCGGCCGCTTCGCCGACTGGCCCGACGCCGAGCGCATCGTCGGCAACCTCCACCGCGCCTACGCCGACCTCGACGGGCTGGAGCGCGGCGGGCACATCGAAGTCCTCGCCGCCCTCGCCGACATGGTCACCTACAACGGCGGACATCCGCTGACCTGCCTCGCATGAACCACCCACGGCATCAGCCCAGACGAGGCACGACTGCGAGCGGAGGTGGCCTTGCCCTGCTACCTCATCTGTAGGCAACACTCGGTGACCAGCCGCTCCCTGATACCTCAACAGGAGCAACCCACGTGGCGTCGTCGGCCCGACAGTGCAGCAGGAGCCTCACGGGACTGCTGCTCTTGAACTCTTTGCGCCATCCGTCCGTACCGTGCGGGAACCAATGAGGAGCCTGCGTCCGTTCCATCTGTAGCCGTAGTGACTCTCCTCGCGGGAGTTTCTTATCAGGTCGCTGATAAGCGATGGGGGCGACATACCGTCCATCTCCCGAAGCTCCATCGACTCCTGGCGAAAATCGGTAGGGGCCCCATACCTGAGCCCGCACCTCTTCCGCGGACGGCCCTCCGGATCCCAGCGCCACCCTGGGGCGATCGTCGCGAACCTCGATGCGCAGGTCGTCCAGCTGGGCGAGACCTGCCGGCCCGATCAAGCCAATCTCCAGCTGCATAACCTCGTCCTCATCCGGTCCGCGATTCAGAGGTTTCAGGCTGAATGTGAATTCTGGAGTGAGTGCGTCATGCCGCTCCTTCTCCATAAGCTTTCGGGATCGGCGGGCCTCAACCGCCTGTAGCCGGGTGTAGCCAACGCTGAGGAGCGCGACGATCAATGCTAGAACCGACAGGACTGTTGCCATGATCCTCACTCTAGCGCCGGTGTCCGTCTCCCAGGGACCACATGGCCAGCTTGGAAGAAGGATCAGGGTGCGTGCTGGAGGTCCTGGTCGTGCTCACGGGGCTGCCCGCGCCAGCCCCTTCGGGACCCGTCTGACTGGTCCTTGTCGCACGCGGATCGCACGTGGAGATCCAGATCCTTGCCGGTCGGAGGAGCGGTGCCCAGCATCATCCGCTTCCGTCCGCCTTGCTGGTCTACCCCCTGGAGCGGCTGAACTTGAGGCGGAGGAGCGCCAAAGAGCGAAGCGCAGTGCACGTAGGCAGCGCCGGCCAGGATTTCTATTGGCGTCTCATGGTAGTTGTAAATGCCGTACTCGTACTGGTATCGGACCTCCTGGAAGTAGTTGCTCACCTGTCCGAGAAGCGTCTCGAAATCAGGGTCCAAGACTCGGGAGCCGTGGTGGAGGCTGCGCAGGACCTTGCGCCCTCGACCTTGCAGAACTACCGGCGGCACATCGAGGAGCACCTGCTGCCCACGTTCGGAGACGTTCCGATGGCGAGCATCATGTCGGTGGACGTGGACGCGTGGGAGCGAGGTGAACGCGAAGCAGGCTACGCGGCTTCGAGCGTGAAGACCTGGCGGGGAACCCTGCATCTCATCCTTGCGGACGCGGTCGACGAGGGCGTCCTTGCCTCCAATCCGGCGACCCGACGGCGGGGACGTGGCAAGCGGGCCGGGCGGTCACGCAATCGACGTCCTGAAAAGGCGGTCACGACTGCCGTGGGCATCTTGCAGATAGCCGAGCGCTGCGCCCTGCTCTCGGCGCGAGACGATGAGTTCCTGGCTGTGGTGGCTCTCGGATACACGGGGCTCCGCTGGGCCGAATTGGTCGGACTTGAAACGAGGTATGTGCGCGAGCAGACGCTGCGGGTGGAATGGCAGTTGTACGAGCTGGACAGCGGTCAGTTTCACCGCTGCCCACCCAAGGAAGACTCACATCGCACACTCGACCTGCCGTCTTGGCTTTCCGGAATGCTGTCGGAGCAGATTCTGCGGCGCTCGCCCCGAATCTGCGGATGCCATGGTCATCGCTACGTCTTCCAGGGCCGCGGCGCTCCCAATGGGGCGGTGCGACAGATGGGCGCACGGCTCGTCGACGTCGCACGCCGAGCAGGCGTGTCCACTGGGACCTTGTCGAATGTGCTCAACCGTCCCGCGACGGTACCTAAGGGAACGCGTGAGCAAGTGCAGGCCGCGGTCGCCGAGCTCGGCTACGTGCGTACGGGCGCTACAGGGGAGCTCGCCGCGCACTGGCGACGGACCGGCTTCGCTGCCTGGCTTTTCCAGCCAGCGGCCACGGGCTGGTATCCGCGGCGCGCCCCCAACCAGGCGCACCCCGTGCCGGTAATGGCCGATCCATGGCCGGGGGTGCCGGCGCGGGGCCGCAATGCGTCGTACCGAGCCGAGGCGTGTTGGCTGCCCATCGCGCCCGGACTCACGCCCCACGGACTGAGGCACACACACAAGACGCTGATGGAGGAGCTCGGCACGCCGCCGAAGCTCATGGACGAGCGACTCGGGCACGAGGACGGCTCCGTGCAGGCGCGCTACTCCCATGTGACGCCGACGATGCGTGGGCAGCTCATGGAGGGCCTCACACGGCTCTGGGAGGCGTCGCTGGACGCCCGGGCTGCGATCACCCCCCACTCCCCTGTCTCGATCCTCGACCAGCTCCTGACGGCGCGGGCGAAGCCCTGCGAGACCGCTTGACAACGGAGATCGTCTCCCAGACTTCTCCCACGAGGCGGTGTGAACGCGCTCAGGGCCGGTCTCCTCGGTAGGAGGACCGGCCCTGAGCTGGTGTTTTACGGGTCGGGGTGGCGGGATTTGAACCCACGGCCTCTTCGTCCCGAACGAAGCGCGCTACCAAGCTGCGCCACACCCCGGTGGAGCGCGCCCAGGATAGCCGAGGCACCAGCCGGTCACGAAACGCAATGCCGGGGAGAGGGGAGACGGCAGGACATCGGGTCTGTCGGAGGCGAGTGCCAGGATCGGACCATGACGGAGCGAGGGCCCGCACCTCCCGAACCGACTGCTGGCCAGCCGATGCCCGACTGGGAGCGCCGGTTCCGCGCGCCGCGCGTGGGGTTGCCGGACTGGGCGCGGGACGCGCCGGCCCGCGCCGCCGTCGTGGCCACCGTCGACGGCGTCCTCGAGGTGCACAGCTGGGACAGGGCGACCGGGCGGCTCACCCAGGCCACGCGCCGCAAGGAGGGCACGGCGTACGCGACGATCGACCCCGCCGGGGAGTGGATCTGGTGGTTCGACGACGGGGACGGCGACGAGTACGGCGTCTGGCGCCGGCAGGCGTTCGGCTCGGGGCCGCAAACAGACGCCGACGACGCCATCGGGCTCCCCGCCGCGTACCCCTCGGGTCTCGCCATCGGCCGTGACGGGCTCGTCGTCGTCGGCCGCACCGACGACGACTACGGCGCGCGGATCCACGTCGTCACGCCGGGGGCCCCGCCCCGCCTGCTCTACGAGAACCGGGAGGACGCCGGCGTCGGCGACCTCTCCGAGGACGGCGCGCTCGTCGCCATCTCCCACAGCGAGCACGGCGACTCGCGTCATCCGGCGGTGCGCGTCGTCCAGACCCGCGGGGGCATGCCTGTCGGCGACCTGTGGGACGGGCCGGGCAAGGGGCTGGAGGTCTACGGGTTCGCCCCGATCGCCGGCGACATGCGGCTGCTGGTCGGGCACGAGCGTCGCGGCCGGCCAGAGCTCCTGATCTGGGACGTCGGCACCGGCGAGCAGCGTGAGGTGGAGCTGGGCGTCGAAGGTGAGATCTCCGACGCCGACTGGTTCGTCGACGGGAGCGCCCTTCTCGTCGCGGTGGACCACCAGGCGCGCACCGGGCTGTACCGCTACGACCTCACCGGGGGGCCCCCTCGGGTCACCGCGCTCGGCCGGCCCGACGGGAGCGTGCGCGCCGCCACGACCCGACCCGGCGGCGACGTCTGGCTGACGTGGTCCAGCGCCGCGGAACCGCCCTCGGTGCGTGACCTCGCCGGGTTCGTCGTGCTACAGGCGCCCGGCGAACCCGCGCCGCGGTCGGTGCCCGTGGAGGACGTCTGGGTCGACGGGCCGGGCGGCCGGATCCACGCGCTGCTGCGTCGGCCACCAGGGGTGGAGGGGCCGCTGGCCCTGCTGGTCGACGTCCACGGCGGCCCGACCTTCCATGACGCCGACGTCTTCCGGGCGTCGCCCGCGGCATGGGTCGACCACGGGTTCGCCGTCGTCCAGGTCAACTACCGCGGGTCGACGGGGTACGGCTCCGCGTGGCGCGACGCCCTGGAACGCCGGATCGGGCACGTCGAACTTGAGGACGTCGTCGCCGTGCGGGACCACCTCGTCGCGCGGGGGATCGCCGACGCCGACCGCGTCGTGCTGGCCGGCGGATCCTGGGGTGGATTCCTGACGCTGCTCGGCCTCGGCCTGTACCCGGACCGGTGGTCCCTCGGGCTCGCCGCCGTGCCCGTCGCCGACTACGTCGCCGCCTACCAGGACGAGATGGAGGGCCTCAAGGCCTTCGACCGGTCCCTCTTCGGCGGCTCGCCGGAGGACGTCCCCGACAAGTACCGGGACTCCAGCCCGATCACCTACGTCGACCAGGTCCGGGCCCCGATGCTGATCCTCGCGGGCGAGAACGATCCGCGCTGCCCCATCCGGCAGATCGAGAACTATGTCGCGGTGCTCCGGTCGGGCGGTGTCGATCACGAGGTATACCGGTTCGACGCCGGTCACGGCTCGCTCGTCGACGACGAGGTCGTGCGACAGGTTCGAGCCGAACTCGACTTCACGGCTCGGCACCTCCCCGGCGGCCTGCCCCGGATCGACGCGTCGCGGGGCCTCTCGTGAGAGGCCACGCGTCAATCCTTCGGGCCGGCCCTCCCCCGACGGCGGAGCTCAGCCGTGCTCGACCAGCTCCGCCGCCACCAGCTCGGCGATCTGCGCGGTGTTCAGCGCCGCGCCCTTGCGCAGGTTGTCGCCGCAGACGAACAGATCCAGCGTGTTCGGGAAGTCCAGGGCCTGCCGAATCCGGCCGACGAACGTCGGATCGGTGCCCACGCTGTCGACCGGCGTCGGGAACTCCACCGCGTCGAGATCGTCGAGCAGGACGACACTGGGCGCGTCCATCAGCGCCGCCCGGGCCTGCGCAACCGTGACCTCCTGCTCGAACGCCGCGTGCACGGCGAGCGAATGCGTCGTCACCACGGGCACGCGTACGCAGGTCGCCGACACCTTGAGGTCGGGGATCCCCAAGATCTTCCGCGACTCGTTGCGGACCTTGAGCTCCTCGCTCGTCCAGCCGTCGTCCTTGCGGGAGCCCGCCCACGGCACGACGTTCATCGCCAGCGGCGCCGGGAAGGGTGACGACACCTCGCCGAGCTTGTCCACGATCGCTCGCCGGACGTCGCCCGCCACCGAACCGAGCGTCCGATCGCCGGCCACGACCTCGAGCTCGTCGTACAGCCGGTCGATGCCCGGCTGCCCCGCGCCCGACGCCGCCTGGTAGGACGCCACGACGAGCGCGGTGAGGCCGAACCGGCGGTGCAGCGCGCCCAGCGCGTCCATCATGGTCAGCGTCGTGCAGTTGGGGTTGCTGATGATCCCCTTCGGCCGCTGCCGGACCTGCTCGGGGTTGACCTCGGGGACCACGAGCGGCACGTCGGGGTCCATCCGGAACGCCCCGGAGTTGTCGACGACGACCGCGCCCCGCGAGGCCGCGATCGGCGCCCACCGGGCGCTCACCTCGTCAGGGACGTCGAACATCGCGACGTCGACACCGTCGAACACCTCCGGCACTAGGGCGACGACCTCGACCTCCTCGCCGCGCACCGGGAGCCTGCGGCCCGCCGAGCGGGGCGATGCCACGAGCCTGATCTCGCCCCAGACGTCCTCGCGCGTCGAGAGGATCTTGAGCATCACCGTGCCCACGGCCCCGGTGGCGCCGACGACCGCCAAGGTGGGCCTCGAAGGCCTCTGGTCGGTGGTCCCGTTGCCGGTCTGGTCGGTGGTCAACGTCCGGTCCCTCCGTACACGACGGCCTCGACTTGTTCGGCGTCCAGGCCGAAGGCGCTGTGCACCGCCCGCACGGCGACATCGACGTCGTCCGAGCGGGTGACGACGGAGATCCGGATCTCCGACGTGCTGATCATCTCGATGTTGACGCCGGCGGCGGCGAGCGCGGCGAAGAACCGCGCGGACACGCCCGGGTGGCTGCGCATCCCCGCGCCGATGAGTGAGATCTTGCCGATCTGGTCGTCATAGAGCAGCGAGTCGAAGCCGACGTCGTCCCTGGCCCGCAGCAACGCGTCCATGGCGCGTTGCCCGTCGGTCTTGGGCAAGGTGAACGACACGTCCGTGAGGCCGGTCGCGGCCGCCGACACGTTCTGTACGATCATGTCGAGGTTGATCTCGGCGGCGGCCACCGCCTCGAAGATCGCGGCGGCCTTACCCGGCTTGTCCGGGACTCCCACGACGGTGATCTTGGCCTCACTGCGGTCGTGGGCTACCCCCGAGATGATCGCCTGCTCCATCCGCTCCCCTTCCGTCAAAGTCGACGGGTCGATCACCCACGTGCCCTCGCGCTGGCTGAACGACGACCTGACGTGCACCCTGACGCCGAACCGCCGGGCGTACTCCACGCAGCGCAGGTGCAGCACCTTGGCACCCGAGGCGGCCATCTCGAGCATCTCCTCCGTGGAGATCCGCTGGATCCGCCGCGCCGTCGGCACGATCCTGGGGTCAGCGGTGAAGATCCCGTCCACGTCGGTGTAGATCTCGCAGACGTCCGCGTCGAGGGCGGCCGCGAGGGCCACCGCCGTGGTGTCCGAGGCGCCCCGGCCCAGCGTCGTGACGTCCTTCGTCGTCTGGCTGACGCCCTGGAACCCGGCAATGATCGCCACATCGCCGTCGGCCAGCGCGCCCGAGATCCGACTCGGCGTGATGTCGATGATCCGGGCGTCGCCGTGCTGCTCGGTGGTGAGGACCCCGGCCTGGCTGCCGGTGAACGAGCGGGCCCGGACGCCGAGGTCGTGGGTGGCCATCGCGAGCAGCGCGGCACTGATCCGTTCACCGGCCGTCAGGAGCATGTCGAGCTCCCGCGGCGCCGGCTTCGGGCTGACGTTGCGGGCGAGGTCGAGCAGGTCGTCGGTGGTGTCGCCCATCGCGGACACGATGACGACGACGTCGTGACCTGCCTTCCGGGTGTCCACGATCCGGTGCGCGACCCGCTTGATGCCTTCGGCGTCCGCGACGGAGGAACCCCCGTACTTCTGCACGACCAGCCCCACGACCTGCTCCCGAGATCTCGACGGCGACGGCAGGCAAACTGCGGACAACGGGTGTCGAGTGTACCGGCCGGTCCTCCCTGTCCTGGCGACGTCCGCAGCGGAAGACCCCGACGCGGCGGCTACCGGACGTGCAGGGCGTCGAACTCGGCGTCCGCGACGGTCTCCTCGTCGACGTCCAGGCGGAGGTGGCCGATCATGGACTGCAGCACGCGCAGCGCCGTCGTCGCGCGGACGCCCCACGTGGACAGGTAGGAGTACTGCCACCACCACAGCGCCTCGTCGACCCGCCCGGCGCGGTAGTGCCGCAGGCCGTGGGCGAGGTCGGCGGCCACGTCGGCGAGGTCGTCGGAGAGCGAGCCGCGGACGACTTCGCCGTTGGTGAGCGGGTCGACGACGTCGGCGTACTCGTCCAGGCCCTCGAAGAGGTTGGCGAGGCTGGCCCGGACGGGGTCGACGTCCGGATCCGGGCCGGCGTCCGGCTCGAACCGCTCACTCGGGACGACGTCGGTGATGGCTCCGAGCCGCGCGCCGGCCAGCAGGCTCTGGGAGAGCGCGAGGAGCAGCACCGGGATCGCGATGTCCGGCGACGAGCCGGCGGCGACCTCGGTCACGGCGCCGAGGAAGGCCTCGGCGTCGGCCGCCGTATCCTCCCCGATGCGGCGCAGCTCCAGCACCTCGGCGCTGGTGTCGTCGGTGCCCGCGGCGGCGGGCGGTGTCAGGCCGTCAGACATCGAGCAGCCTCCTCCCCTCGAAGGCGCGACCGAGCGTGAGCTCGTCGGCGTACTCCAGATCGCCCCCGACCGGCAGGCCCGAGGCGAGCCGGGTGACGCGCAGGCCCATCGGCTTGAGCAGCCGCGCGAGATAGGTGGCGGTGGCCTCGCCCTCGAGATTGGGGTCGGTGGCCAGGATGATCTCGGTGACCTCGCCGGAGGCCAGGCGGGTGACGAGCTCGCGGACGCGCAGGTCGTCGGGGCCGATGCCCTCGATCGGGCTGATCGCCCCGCCGAGCACGTGGTAGCGGCCGCGGAACTCGCGGGTCTTCTCGACCGCCACGACATCCTTGGGCTCCTCGACGACGCACAGCACGCTGGCGTCCCGCCGGGGATCCCGGCAGATCCGGCACTGCTCGTCGGCGGAGACGTTTCCGCAGGTCACGCAGAACCGGACCTGCTCGCTCACCTGGATGAGCGCGTTCACCAGCCGGCGAACATCCTCAGGGTCCGACTGCAGCAGGTAGAAGGCGATGCGCTGGGCGCTCTTCGGACCGACCCCGGGCAGCCGCCCGAGTTCGTCGATGAGGTCCTGCACCACGCCCTCGTACACACAACGAGCCTACGTGGTCCCACCGGCGATTCCCGACGACCGGGACGTGACCAGCGTGTGACCCGCCGTCCGCTCGTGACCCGCCGTCCGCTCGTGACCCGCCGTCCGCTCATACCAGGACGGCGTCCGCGAACGCGGGCCACACCTCGAGCGCCCACGGGCCGAAGGCACGGTCGGTGAGCACGACCACCCCGACGCCGGCGACCGGATCGTCCCAGAGGAAGGTGCCGGCGCCGCCGAAGTGGCCGACGGTGTCCCGGGACGGTGAGGTTCCGGCCCAGTGACCGGGACGGCCGAAGCTGTGTTCGAACGTCAGCCCCCAGTCCAGCGGGTCGAAGCGGCCGACGTTCGGCAGCATGCCCCGCAGCCCCGGGAACTGCACGGTCCTCATCTCCGCGACGGTCTCGGCCGCGAGGACGGTCGGCTCGTGCAGCTCCCGGAGGAAGCGGGCCAGGTCGACAACGGTGCTGCGGAGGGAGTGGGCGGGGCTCGCGGGCAGATCGGTGTCGCCCATACCGAGAGGGTGCAGCACGGCCTCGGCGAGGTACTGCCGGAACGGCATGTCGGCGGCCCGCTCGAGATGGGCGGCCGCTGCCTCGATCCCTCGGTTGGAGTAGATCCGCCGGGTCCCCGGGGCGGCGATCACGCCGGCGTCGTCGTCGAATCCGTAGCCGGACGCGTGGGCCAGGAGGTGCCGGAGGGTCGAGCCCGGCGGCCCGGCCGGATCGTCCAGGGCGACTGCCCCCTCCTCCACACCGACCATGATCGCGTAACCGGCCAGGAGCTTGCCGACGGACGCGACCCGGAAGAGCCTGCTGACGCCGCCGTGCACCAGCGGTTCGCGATCGCGCGGCACGACCGCCCCTGCGGCGTGCGGGACGTCCCAGCTGTCCAGCAGGGCCAAGGCCTGATGCGCCGCCGTGGGTCCGACCCCGTTCACGCGGTCAGACTGACACGACTGGAGGTTGCCGGGCCGCGGAGTTCTCGCACGCAGCGGAATTCCCGGTGCCGCCTGCCGTTGCACGCCTCTCCCGATCGGCGTCACGTCCCTGTCGGCTCATGGTGAAGCTCTTTGTCCACAACCCACGTGCTTTGCTGTTGTTCGGACATCGTGTTTGTCGGTGGTGGCCGATAGCGTCCAGTTCATGGCGGGGGAGTCCAGCGATCAGCCCGAGCGGCCCGGCGAGTCCGGCGCGCCTCGGGCGCACGACGTGCTTGCGGAGGTGCCCTTCCTCGCCGACGCGCTCGCTGGGATCGACGCCGCGGTGGACGGCCTGCTGGACACCCGCTACGGGGTCATGTCGGCTGACCAGTTGCGCGCCGCCCTCCGGGCTTTGCAGCGGTCCTGCGCCCGACTCGACGCAGCCCGGTTGCGCGCTGTCAAGGCGGTCGACGACCGCGACGACATCGTCCGGACCGCCAAGCCGGGCAACGCAGCGACCAGCTTCCTGCGCTATGGCCTGGGTCTGGACGCGGGACAGGCCACCCGGGACGCCGCCGCCGCACGCCTGCTCGATCCCGCTGACGGTGACTTGGCACGGCTCGGCGCCGCCTACGCGGCCGGGCAGATCCACCGCGGGCATGTCGAGATCGGCGCGCGGGTGCACCGCCGTCTCGGCTCTGAGGTGCGTCGTCGAGTCGATCCCGAGACCGGCCAGGTGTGCATCGACGTCGTCGATGAGGTGCTGGCCGCGCACGCGATGAACATCAGTGTGGCGGAGCTCGACCGGTTCGCGCGCGAGCTCGTCGACCGGCTGAACCCCGCCACGCCCGACGGCGCGCATGAACGGCGCTTCCTGCATCTCGGGGTCCTGCCCGACGGGTCGTTGGTCGGCAAGTTCGCGTGCGGCCCAGTGCAAGGCTTGGCGCTGAAGGCCGCCATCGACGCCGGCGCCGGCCCTCGCCCCGGCAAGGCCATCGATCCCGACGGTGTGCTGCACGACCTCCCGGACACGAGGACTCCGGCCCAGCGCCGCATGGACGCCCTCGTCGACGCCGTCACGGCGGGACTCACCCGCGCCGGGATCCGCCTGCCCGACGACGCGCCGGGTGCGACCAATCACCCCGAGCGGGCTCGAGCTGGTGATGACGGGTCGAGGGTCGGGTCGACGGTCGGGTCGACGTTCGGGTCCGGAGACACCCCGGGAGAGGACTCGCATGACCCGGAGCCGCACGCACCGGATGGCGAGGAGCAGGTGCTTCGTGAACCCGGGGTGCTCGCAGGGCCCTACCCGAACACCGAGATCCTCCTCACCGCCACTCTCGACCAACTCGGCGCCGCACTGGCCGCCTGTGGCCTGCCACCAGCCGATCCCCGGCTCACGCGCGGCGACGACGAACGGCATGTCGGGCCTGGGGCCGGCGGCGCCCGCGGTGATCCCTTCGCCGGCTTCCGACCCGGGGCAGGGCTCGCCTCGACGCCAGACGGCGTCCCCGTCCACTCCGGCACGCTGGCCCTGCTGGCGTGTTCGGGTGCTCTCCGCCGGGTTCTGTTCGCTCGCAACGGCGCCGTTCTCGATCTCGGCCGCGCCGTGCGCCTCGCCACGCCTGCTCAGCGGCGCGCTCTCGCCGCCCGGGACGGCGGCTGCGTGGTCCCCGGCTGCCCCGTCCCGGCTGACTCCTGCGACGCACACCACGTCACCTCATGGGCCGCGGGTGGAAGGACGGACATCGAGAACATGACCTTGTTGTGTTCCCGGCATCACACCGAGGTCGAGGCCGGCACCTGGCTGATCACCATGATCGAGGGCGTGCCCTGGATCCGCCCGCCCGCGTGGGTCAACAGCGAGCGACCCTTGCTGCGCGCCCGTCGTCCGGAGCACGATGCACCGCTGTGACGGCTACCCCTGGCGGTCCTCGATGACCCGGCCGCCGAGCAGCTGCTCGACGACCGTCGCGCCGACGAGGTGCGAACCGTCGAGGTCGATGTCATCCGGGCCAGGCACGTCGTCGGCGAGTCGGACCACGGCCGGGGCCGGAGGCGCCGGCTCCGGGCGCCGGGTCCGATGATCGGCGGGCTCCTCGGGCGGGATGTCCTCCGGCGGCGGCTCAGGCGGGAGGGGGATGTCCTCGTTGCCCGGCGGCTCCGGAGCGGGGCGACGCCGCGGAGCGGACGACCTCGCCGCCGAGGACGGCGCGGGTGAGGGGAGCGAACGCTCGACCGGCTGAGCCTGGGCGAGGGGTGGGGCAGGCGTCGTCGCGGACGACGGCGGCTCGCCGGCGACGGCCTCGAACGTGCAGTCGATCCCCAGGACGTCGATGAGGGCCTGTCGCAGGAACTCTTGATGCGCCCCGCGACCGAAGCTCGTGGCCCGGCCCGGCGAGTCGAACTGCAGCATGAGCCGGCTGCCGTCGTAGTCGAGGACCTGGGCGTAGTGCGAGACCAGCGACCAGGTCGTCCGCTTCAAGCCGCTGAGCCGGGCCATGACGTCAGGCCACATCCGCCGGATCGTCTCCGCGCCGGTCGCGCCGGGGCCTCTCTCGGGTACGGCCGTCGGCGAGGGTGCGCCTGCCCCGGGGGCCGAGGTGACAGCGCGATCGGTTCCGGCGGCGTCGGCCTCCGCCGGGGGTGCCGGCGTGGTCGGCGGCGGCGCTTCCGGCCTGGAACCCGACGCCGCCGCAGGGGCGGGAGCGCGGCGGCGTGCCTCGCCAGGCGCGCGCTCGTTCGCGGGCGAGGTCATGTCGAGGCGCCGTTCGATCCGGTCGACCCGAGCCCGCAACCCGCGCTCGCCGTCGTCCGCGGCCGGGAGGAGGAGCCGGGCGCACAGCAGTTCCAGCTGCAGCCGCGGCGAGGTCGCTCCCGTCATCTCGGTGAGGGCGGCGTTGACGACGTCCGCGGCACGGGAGAGCTCGGCCCGGCCGAAGCGGGCAGCCTGCCCGCGCATGCGTTCGAGGAGGTCGGCGGGCGCGGCTCGCAGCACGGCGTGGCCACCGTCCGGGACCGCGGCGACGACGAGGAGGTCGCGCAGGCGCTCCAGGAGATCCTCCACGAAGCGTCGCGGATCGTGCCCGGACTCGATCACGCGGTCGACCACGCGGAAGACGGTGGCGCCGTCGCCGACGGCGAGCGCGTCGACGACGTCGTCGAGCAGGGCGCCGTCGGTGTAGCCGAGCAGGGTCACAGCCGTCCGGTACTCCAGGCCGTCAGGCCCCGCACCGGCGATGAGCTGGTCGAGCACGGAGAGGGAGTCGCGCACCGAGCCTGCTCCGGCCCGGACGACGAGCGGCAGCACGCCCGGGCCGACCTGGACGCCCTCGCGCGCGCAGATCTCGGCGAGATAAGCCTGCAGCCGCTCGGGCGGCACGAGCCGGAAGGGGTAGTGGTGCGTTCGTGACCGGATGGTGCCGATCACCTTCTCGGGCTCGGTGGTCGCGAAGACGAACCGCACGTGCGGGGGTGGCTCCTCGACGATCTTCAACAGGGCGTTGAAGCCCTGCGTCGAGACCATGTGCGCCTCATCGATGATGAAGACCTTGAACCGGTCCCGCGCCGGCGCGAACACGGCGCGCTCGCGCAGGCTCCGCGCGTCGTCGACGCCGCCGTGGCTGGCTGCGTCGATCTCGACGACGTCCAGGCTCCCCGGGCCGCCCCGGGCCAGGTCACGGCAGGACTCGCAGTCGCCGCAGGGCATCGACGTCGGGCCCCGGACGCAGTTGAGACAGCGGGCGAGGATGCGCGCGCTCGTGGTCTTGCCGCACCCGCGGGGGCCGGAGAACAGGTAGGCGTGATTCACCCTGTCCTTGTCCAGCGCCGCCGACAAGGGGACCGTCACGTGCTCCTGGCCGATGACCTCGGCGAAGCTCTCGGGCCGGTAGCGGCGGTACAGGGCGGTCGACACGGGTTGCACCCTAACCCCGGACGCCGACGGTCCCGGCGGGCCCTGCGGAGCCCACCCGCCCGGTCACGGACCCGAGGGGCGACGCCACCGCCACGAGGAGCAGAACTCCCCGCGCACCCGGCAGAGCCTGCCTACCCTTGCTGCCTTCCGGCCCTGGGGGGGTTCAGCGGGGGTACCGCCGCGCGGGGAGTCCGGCGGACACTCTACCGGGGTCCGCGCCCACCCCCGCAGGGGACAGCACGGCGACGACCGCCTCGGCCGGGACGCTAGACTCCGCGGCGGAGGATTCGCCTAGTGGCCTAGGGCGCACGATTGGAAATCGTGTTGGGTTAACCACCCTCGCGGGTTCAAATCCCGCATCCTCCGCGCTGTCGGCGTATGCCGGCCGCCCGTCGAGGCACGGGACCGACCGCTGTTCCGAGTCCGTCGGCGAGATCACTGCCGTGGGCGCAGGCCAGCCGATCGATCGGTGACTGCGGAAGGTAACGGATCGGCCACGTCGCGGCGCGTCCCCTTCGGGTGGGCCGGGCCCGGCTGCCACCCCTGCCATGATTCTCCTTAGAATACCTGGGATGATCTTCAAGGCGGTCGGCGACGGGCGTCCGTACCCGGACCACGGGTACACGACGGCACGGCAGTGGTCGAAGGTCGCGCCCCGGCAGGTGCGGCTCGACGAGCTGGTGACGACGAAGCGGACGCTCGACTTGGCGCAACTGCTCTCGGAGGACTCCACTTTCTACGGGGACCTGTTCGCTCACGTCGTGCAGTGGAGGGACACGATGTACCTGGAGGACGGGCTGCACCGCGCCGTGCGCGCGGCCCTGGCCCAGCGTCCCGTCCTGCACGCCCGCGTCCTCGTCCTGACGGACTGATCCGTGATCGGGGGACCCGGCGGTGCCCGGCCCGCACCCGCTGACCCGGCGCGCGCGGACACGCCGGAGGACGGCGCCCCCGCGACCGGGCCCGCCGCCCCGGGCCCCGACAGCACCACCACGAACCTCGTCACTGACCCCGACACTGACCCCGACACAGCTCCAGCCACTGACCCCGACACAGACCCCGACACTGGCCCTGTCACTGACCCCGGCACTGATTCCGCCACTGATTTCGCCGCGATGCCGCCGGCGGTGGTCGACGTCCGGGACGAGATCCGGGACAGGACCGGGCACGCTGCCGGCGACGACACCATCGACGAGCCGGTCGACGATCCCCCCGCAGACCCGTTCGAGGACACCCGCGAGGCGCCGGTTGACGACGCGGGTGTCGACCCCTCCCCGGCCGAGCCGTATTCCACCGGTAACGTGCCCGTTCTCGTCCCGGGCGGCTGGGACGGCGCACGCCGCCGCCACCGCCGCCAGACGCTCACCTTCCTCGGGGCGTTCCTGCTGGTGCTCGGCCTCGGCGTCGTCGCCGTCCTCACCTACGTCGGGCGCATCGCCTGGCCGTTCGGAGGCACGGTGGACCTGACGCAGGGCACGTGCACGCACAGCCAGCCGCTCCCCCCGAAGAAGATCGTCCTGCGGGTGTACAACGGCTCGGACCGCAAGGGACTCGCCGGCCAGGTCGCGGCGCAGCTCGAGGCGTTCGGCTTCACCGTCCAGGAGACGGGCAACGACCCGCTCGAGGTGAAGCTCCGCACGCCGATCGAGATCCGGCACGGTGACAGCGCGGAGCTGGCGGCGCTGACGACCACCGCCTACCTCAGCGGTCGGGTGCGGGACGTCCGCGACGACCGCCTCTCGGACACCGTCGACGTCGTCCTCGGGCCCACGTTCACACACGTGCACACCCGCCGGGAGGTCGGCAAGGCGCTCGCCGCGCTCACTCCGAGGCTGCCCCTGACCTGCCCGGCAGGCGCCTCGCCGACGCCGTCCGCCGGCACGCCCTGACCCCTCCTACTCCTCGATCGCGCCGCCGACGCTGCGCAGGTGGCGGCGGAACGTGTAGCCGGGGTTCTCGGCTCGCCGGGCCAGGTAGTCGGCGAAGCGGGTCTGCTCGCGCAGGGTGTCGCCACTGCGGATCCGCCGGGCCTGCTCCCGCTCGATGCGCCAGATCTCCCGCCCGACCGCGAGCACCTCGTCGGCGCGGTCTGCGGAGACGAACAGGACGCCGTCGTCGTCTGCCAGCACGACGTCGTCGCGGGTGACCACGTGGGGGCCGACACGGGCGCTGGTCAGGGCGTCCCCCTCGCGCGGATCGAGCCGGACCGGGCCGGGCGGGTAGCTGCCGTAGCTGAACACCGGCAGTCCGATCTCGACGAGGTCGGCGGTGTCGCGGTGCAGACCCCAGACGACGACGCCGACGGCTCCCGCTGCGCGGGCCTCGAGGACCGCGAGGTCGCCGATGCAGGCCTCGTCGTCGCGGCCCCCGTTGTCGACGACGAGGACGTCGCCGGCCTGGGCCTCACCGAAGGCCTCGAGGAAGACGTCGACACTCCCGTAATGCCGCACGGGCAACGCCTGGCCCGCGAGCCGGTGCGCGGCGTGTCCGGGCAGCACCGGGCGGATGCCGGGCGGTGCCGCGCGCAACGGGACGCCCAGGCGCAGGCAAGCGTCGGCGACCTGAGGCGTCGAGATCTCGTCGAAGGCCTCGTGCACGTGCCCTCCTCGTGGGTCGGTGCCGCCGCGAGGGCGCCATGCTGCCAGGCCCGGGGAACGGGCGCGACGGCCGGCGGGCTCTCGCACCCGGCACCGTCACGATCGCAGTCGACCACCGCGGCCAACGGCGGACGACGAGGCCCTGGTGAGAGTGCGGCGACCGGCCGCCCGGGATCCAGCGCGTAGAGATTCCGTGAAGCTGGCGCCGATCGCTGTAGCGATCGTGTGAAGGCGGCTGGCAGGCGCTCGCGCCCCCGGCGTGTGATGAACGGGCCGCCGGCGCCCGCCGCGTGGCGTGGACTCCAGCGGCAGCCGAGGTGGGGATGGCTGCCATGCTCGGCTTGAAGCCGGCTGCGATGACGCGGAGGCCGCGAGGCCGCAGACTCTGCGCCGGGGGTCGGACATGACGTGGAAGGGTTCTGGTGTGGTGGACCTGGTGTTCGTGCTGCTGACGGTGGCGTGCTTCGCGCTCTTGGCCCTGGCGCTGCGGGGCGGCGAGCGGTTGTGAACGTCGAGAACGCGGTCGGCCTCGCGCTGGCGGTTCTGCTCACCATCTACCTGGTGCTGGCACTGCTCTTTCCGGAGCGATTCTGATGTCGAGCTCCCTCGCCGCCGCGGTGTTCATCGGCACCCTGATCCTGGCGCTCGCGCTGGCCTACCGGCCGCTGGGTGACTTCATGTACCGGGTCGCGACGTCGCCGCGCCACCTCGCGCCGGAACGGGTCGTCTACCGCTTGGTCGGCGTCAACCCCGAGGCCGATCAGCCGTGGGGCGTCTACGCCCGCAGCGTGCTCGCCTTCTCCGCGGTGTCGATCCTGTTCCTCTACGCCTTCCAGCGTGTGCAGGACCACCTGTGGCTGAGCCTCGGCTTCCCGGCGGTGAAGCCGGACCAGGCCTGGAACACCGCGGTCAGCTTCGTCACGAACACGAACTGGCAGTCCTACTCCGGCGAGTCGACCATGGGGCACCTGGTGCAGATGGCCGGGCTGGCGGTCCAGAACTTCGTGTCGGCGGCCGTCGGGATCGCCGTCGCCTTCGCCCTGCTGCGTGGGTTCGCCCGGACGGCGGCCACCGGTCTCGGGAACTTCTGGGTCGACCTGACCCGGATCTGCCTGCGGGTGCTGCTCCCGATCGCGGTGATCGGCGCGATCGTCTTCGTCGCCGCCGGGATGGTGCAGAACCTGTCCGCCGGCACCGACGCCACCACGCTCGCCGGCGCGACCCAGCACATCACGGGCGGTCCCGTCGCCAGCCAGGAGATCATCAAGGAGCTCGGCACGAACGGCGGGGGCTTCTACAACGCCAACAGCTCCCACCCGTTCGAGAACCCGACCAGCTGGACGAACTGGATCCAGATCTTCCTGCTCCTGGTGATCTCGTTCAGCCTGCCCCGGGTGTTCGGCCGGATGGTCGGGGACAACCGGCAGGGCTACGCGATCGTCGCCGTGATGGCCTTCCTGGCGATCACCAGCGTGGTGGTGATCAACCTGCTGCAGGCGCAGCACGCCGGTACCGTCCCGCAGGCGGTGGGGGCCGCGACGGAGGGCACGGAGGCGCGGTTCGGCGTCCAGCAGTCGGCGACCTTCGCGTCGGCCACCACCCTCACCTCGACAGGTGCGGTGGACTCCTTCCACGACTCCTACACCGCCCTGGGCGGCATGATCCCGATGATCAACATGATGCTCGGGGAGATCGCACCCGGCGGAACCGGATCGGGGCTGTACGGGATGCTCGTCCTCGCCGTGATCACCGTGTTCGTCGCGGGC
Source organism: Kineosporiaceae bacterium (assembly GCA_035541595.1). Taxonomy (GTDB): domain Bacteria; phylum Actinomycetota; class Actinomycetes; order Actinomycetales; family Kineosporiaceae; genus DATKNA01. The sequence goes on from DATKNA010000281.1 coordinate 20,939, forward strand.
CTCATGGTCGGCCGCACGCCGGAGTACGTCGGCAAGAAGATCGGTTCGCGGGAGATCAAGTTCGCGTCGCTGTACTTCCTCACCACGCCGGTGGTCGTCCTCGTCGGCACCGCCGCCGCCATGTCGCTGTCGTCGGCACGGGCCTCGATGCTCAACACCGGGCCGCACGGGCTGTCCGAGGTGCTGTACGCCTACACCTCGGCGGGGAACAACAACGGCTCTGCGTTCGCCGGGATCAGCGTGAACACGCCCTGGTACAACACCACGCTCGGGCTCGTGATGCTCTTCGGCCGCTTCCTGCCGATCGTCCTCGTCCTCGGCCTGGCGGGCTCGCTCGGCCGGCAGCGCCCCGTGCCCGCGTCCGCCGGGACGCTGCGCACCTACCAGCCGCTGTTCGTCGGGATGCTCGCGGGCGTCGTCCTCATCCTGATCGCCCTCACCTACCTGCCCGCCCTCGCCCTCGGCCCGCTCGCGGAGGGACTGTCGTGATCAACCTCACCGCGGCCGTGGCCCCCTGCGCCCATCGACCGGAGGGACTGTCGTGATCAACCTCACCGCGGCCGTGGTCCCCTGCGCCCATCGACCGGAGGGACTGTCGTGACCGCCCTCACCGCCGCACCCACCGGCCCCGGCACCAGCCCGGGTTCGCCGGAATCGCCGGGCCGCGTCGGCGCGGGTCTGCTCGACCCCGGCATGCTCTGGCGCTCGCTACCCGACGCCCTGCGCAAGCTCGACCCGCGCACGCTGTGGCGGAACCCGGTGATGTTCATCGTCGAGGTCGGCTCGGTGTGGACGACCATCCTCGCGTTCGTCCACCCGACGATCTTCGCCTGGTCGATCACCGTCTGGCTCTGGCTGACCGTGATCTTCGCCAACCTGGCCGAGGCCGTCGCCGAGGGCCGGGGCAAGGCCCAGGCCGCGACACTGCGGCGCAGCCGGCAGGAGACGACGGCACGCCGGGTGACCGGGTGGACACCTGGGGCGGCACCCGCCGACCTCGCCGAGGAGCAGGTCCCGGCGAACGCGCTCCGGCAGGACGACGTCGTCGTGGTCGAGGCGGGCCAGGTCATCCCGGGCGACGGCGACGTCGTCGAGGGCATCGCCAGCGTCGACGAATCGGCGATCACGGGCGAGTCCGCCCCGGTGATCCGCGAGTCCGGCGGTGACCGGTCGGCCGTCACCGGCGGCACCAAGGTGCTGTCCGACCGGATCGTCGTGAAGATCACTCAGAAGCCGGGCGAGAGCTTCATCGACCGGATGATCGCTCTCGTCGAGGGCGCCGACCGGCAGAAGACCCCGAACGAGATCGCGCTGAACATCCTGCTCGCCGCCCTGACGATCGTGTTCCTGCTCTCGGTGGCCACGCTGCAACCATTGGCGATCTTCTCCAAGGCACAGCAGCCCGCGGCACCCGACTCCCAGGCCCTCACCGCGGACGGGGTCACCGGCATCGTGCTGATCTCGCTGCTCGTCTGCCTGATCCCGACGACCATCGGCGCCCTGCTCTCCGCCATCGGGATCGCCGGCATGGACCGGCTCGTCCAGCGCAACGTGCTGGCGATGTCGGGGCGGGCGGTCGAGGCCGCCGGCGACGTCAACACGCTGCTGCTCGACAAGACCGGCACGATCACCCTCGGCAACCGGCAGGCGTCGGAGTTCGTACCCGTCGACGGCGTCAGCGACCCGGAGCTCGCCGACGCCGCCCAGCTGTCCAGCCTGGCCGACGAGACGCCCGAGGGGCGCTCGATCGTCGTCCTCGCCAAGCAGCGCTACGGGCTGCGGGAGCGCCACCCCGGCGAGCTCGTCGGTGCCGAGTGGGTGCCGTTCAGCGCCCAGACCCGGATGTCGGGCGTCGACCTGCACGACTCCGGCGACCCCGCCGACGCCGCCGGGCCGGGACCGGTCACGCTCAAGGTGCGCAAGGGAGCCACCACCGCGGTGCTCGCCTGGGTCCGGGAGAACGGGGGCTCGAACGCGACCGGCGTGGGTCCGATCGTCGACGGCATCAGCGCCGCCGGAGGGACCCCGCTGGTCGTCGCGTCGCAGCGGACCGGGGAGCCGGCGCGGGTCCTCGGCGTCATCCACCTCAAGGACATCGTCAAGGCCGGCATGCGGCAGCGGTTCGACGAGATGCGCCGGATGGGCATCCGCACGGTGATGATCACCGGGGACAACCCGTTGACGGCGCGGGCGATCGCGGACGAGGCGGGGGTCGACGACTTCCTCGCCGAGGCGACGCCAGAGGACAAGATGGCGCTGATCAAGAAGGAGCAGCACGGCGGCAAGCTCGTCGCGATGACCGGCGACGGCACGAACGACGCTCCCGCGCTCGCCCAGGCCGACGTCGGCGTGGCCATGAACACCGGGACGTCGGCCGCCAAGGAGGCCGGCAACATGGTCGACCTCGACTCCGACCCGACGAAGCTCATCGAGGTCGTCGAGATCGGCAAGCAGCTCCTGATCACCCGGGGGGCGCTGACGACCTTCTCGATCGCCAACGACATCGCGAAGTACTTCGCGATCATTCCGGCGATGTTCGCCGCGGTGTACCCGGGTCTGGACGCGCTCAACATCATGCGCCTGCACAGCCCGACGACCGCCATCCTCGCCGCGGTCATCTTCAACGCGCTGATCATCATCGCGCTCGTCCCTCTGGCCCTGCGCGGCGTGCGATACACGCCGAGCAGCGCCTCGGCGATGCTCCGCCGGAACCTTCTGATCTACGGCGTCGGAGGGATCGTCGCCCCGTTCGTCGGAATCAAGATCATCGACCTCGTCCTCACCGTCATCCCCGGGATCTCGTGATGCGCCTGCCCAGCTGGCTCGCCCAGCACGTCGCCGCGCTGCGCGCCCTGCTCGTGCTCACCGTCGTCGTGGGCCTGGCCTATCCGCTCGCGATGGTCGGCATCGCCCAGCTCCCCGGCCTGAAGAACCACGCCGACGGATCGCTCGTGACCGCGGGCGGGAAGACCGTCGGCAGCTCCTTCATCGGCCAGTCCTTCACCGACTCCGGCGGCGCCCCGCTCAAGCAGTACCTGCAGTCGCGACCGTCCGCTGCGGGCTCCGCCGGCTACGACCCGACGGCCACCAGCGCCTCGAACCTCGGCCCCGAGAGCACGGTCGACACGTTGCCCGACCCTTCGGTCAAGAACGACACCGGGAAGCAGAGCCTGCTCACCCAGGTCTGCTCGCGCAGCACGGCGATCGGCGAGCTCGACGGCGTCGACGGTCGCCGGCCGTACTGCACGGCCGACGGCGTCGGCGCGGTGCTCGCCGTGTTCCACCAGAACGGTCTGACCGGCCCCGTCACGCGCGTCGTCAGCCTGAACCAGGCCTGCCCCACCGCGCCCTTCGTGACCACGTGGGACGGCGTGCCGGTGGAGTGCGCGACGTTCGGTGAGGATTACAGCCACGGGATCGTCACGCCGGTGCGGGGCGACGCCCCCGCCACGCCGGCCGTCCCGGCCGACGCCGTCACCGCCAGCGGCAGCGGGCTCGATCCGGACATCAGCCCGGCCTACGCGCGGATCCAGGCGCCGCGGATCGCTCGGGCGCGCGGCGTCCCGACGGCCGACGTCCAGGCCGTCATCGACGACCACACCGGTGGCCGTACGCTGGGGTTCCTCGGCGAGCCGGCCGTCGACGTCCTGCAGGTCAACCTCGACCTCGACCGGCTGTATCCGGTCAAGGGGTGAGCCCTCGTGGCAGCGGGTCAGCTGCGGGTCTACCTCGGCGCCGCGCCCGGCGTCGGAAAGACCTACAAGATGCTCGAGGAGGGGCACCGGCGGCTCGACCGCGGCACGGACGTGGTCGTGGGCTTCGTGGAGACCCACGGACGCAGGCACACGCAGGCCCTGGTCGAGGGGCTCGAGGTCGTGCCCCGGGCCGAGCTGACCTACCGCGGGACGACGATCAGCGAGATGGACGTGGAGGCCGTCCTCGCCCGCCACCCCGAGGTGGTCCTGGTCGACGAGCTCGCCCACACCAACGCCCCCGGCTCCAGGCACAAGAAGCGGTGGCAGGACGTCGAGGATCTCCTGCAGGCCGGGATCACAGTGATCACGACGTTGAACATCCAGCACCTGGAGTCGCTCAACGACGTCGTCCAGCAGATCACCGGCATCCAGCAGCGCGAGACGGTGCCGGACGCCGTCGTCCGGCAGGCCCAGCAGATCGAGCTCGTCGACATGACGCCGGAGGCGCTGCGCCGCCGCCTCGCGCACGGCAACGTGTACGCGCCGGACAAGATCGACGCGGCGCTGGGCAACTACTTCCGGGTCGGCAACCTCACCGCGCTCCGCGAGCTGGCCCTGCTCTGGCTCGCGGACAAGGTCGACGAGCAGCTCGACCGGTACCGTGCCGACCACGGCATCGGCACCCCGTGGGAGACCCGCGAGCGCGTCGTCGTCGCGCTGACCGGGGGCCTGGAGGGCGACACCCTCATCCGGCGCGCCGCCCGGATCGCGGCGCGGACGAAGGGCGCGGACCTGCTCGCGGTCCACATCGCCCGCAACGACGGCCTCACCGGGGCCGACCCGGGCAACCTGGAACGGCAGCGGGCCCTGGTGGAGAGCCTGGGCGGCACGTACCACCTCGTGCTCGGGACCGACGTGCCGGACGCGCTGCTCGAGTTCGCCCGCGGCGTCAACGCCACCCAGCTCGTGCTCGGGGCCAGCCGGCGCGGCCGGCTGGCCCAGCTCTTCTCCCCCGGGGTCGGCGTGACGACGGCGGCCGAGTCCGGCCCGATCGACGTCCACCTCGTCACCCACGAGGAGGTGGCGCGACGACGGCGCTGGACCACGGGATCGTCGTCCGGGCTCTCCCCCGGACGACGGGCCGCCGGGTTCGCGCTCGCCGTCGTGGGGCTGCCACTGCTGACCGCCCTGCTCGTACGGCTGCAGGACCACATCTCGCTGCCGACGGACATCCTCGCGTTCCTCGTCTTCGTCGTGGCGGTGGCTCTCGTCGGCGGCCTCGCGCCGGCCCTGGTGGCGGCCGTCGCCGGCTTCCTGCTGCTCAACTGGTGGTTCACACCCCCGATCCACCAGTTCACCATCGCCGAGCGGGAGAACGTCCTCGCCCTCGTCGCGTTCCTGCTGGTCGCCGTCGCGGTCAGCACCGTCGTCGACCTCGCGGCGCGGCGGACCCGGGAGGCGGCCCGGGCCCGCTCCGAGGCGGCCTCGCTGTCCATGCTCGCGGGCACCGTCCTGCGCGGACCCCGCCCGCTGGCGGCCCTGCTGGAGCAGGTCCGGGAGGTCTTCCAGCTGGACGCCGTCACTCTGCTGGAGCGCCGTGAGGGAACGGACGGCCCCGACGTCGAGCACGCCGCCGCCGCGTGGCGCGTGGTCGAATGCGTGGGCCCGAGTTGCAGCACGCCCGGTGAGGGTGACGCCGAGGTCCACGTGGACGACCGCTTCACCCTCGTCCTGTGCGGGCACCCGCTGGACGCGGGCGACCGGAGAGTCCTGGAGGCCTTCGCCGCGCAGGCGGCCCTGGCCGTGCGCCAGCAACGGCTCGCCGAAGCGGCCGCCGCCGTCGGGTCGCTGGCCGAGGTGGACCGCCTGCGGTCTGCGCTGCTGAACGCCGTGAGCCACGACCTGCGCACGCCCCTGGCGTCCGCGAAGGCGGCCGTGGGCAGCCTGCTCAGCGCGGACGTCGACTTCGACGAGCACGACCGGCACGAGTTGCTCGCCACGGCCGACGAGTCACTCGACCGGTTGACGGCGCTGGTGGACAACCTGCTCGACATGAGCCGGCTGCAGGCCGGCGCCCTGGCGCTCGCCACGCAGCCGCTCGACGTGGGCGAGGCGGTGGCGGCGGCGATCGATTCGCTCCCGTCGAGCACCGGTGACGTCGTCATCCAGATCCCGGACCAGATCCCCGACGTCCAGGCCGACCCCGCGCTGCTCGAGCGGGCGCTGGCCAACCTCGTGGCCAACGCCGCGCGGTTCAGCCCGCCCGGCCGTGCGCCGCTGGTCACCGCGAGCGAGCACGAGGGGCGGGTGGAGATCCGCGTCGTGGACACCGGCCAGGGCGTGCCCGTGGAGGACTGGGACCGCATCTTCCTGCCGTTCCAGCGCCTGGGCGACCGCGACAACACGGCCGGGACCGGCCTCGGCCTCGCCCTGTCCCGCGGGCTCGTGGAGGCGATGGGCGGCTCGCTGGTCCCGGAGGCCACCCCGGGCGGAGGCCTGACGATGATCCTCAGCCTGCCCACCGTGCCGGCGGGGCGGAACGGTCCGCACCCCACACTGGAACCGGAACGCGCCATCCAGTAGGGCCCTCGAACGGGATCCGAGGAGGACCAGCCGGTGCACGTCTACCTGATCACGGACCACGGGGTGGAGGAGCGCCCAGCCGAGACGCTACCGGCGCTGGCGGCGGACCGGGCCGGGCTGGTCTGGGTCGACGTCCCCGGCTGCGGGGCGGACGACCTCGCCGTCCTGGCCGCCACGTTCGGCCTCGTGGACGTCTCGGTCCGCGCGTGCCTGACCCGCAACCACGTCTCGAAGATCCACGCCGACGACGACCACGTCTTCACGGTGCTGCACGCCCCGGACATCGGGGCCGGCGGCCATGTCCACTACGTCGAGCTCGACCAGTTCCTGGGCCCGGACTACCTGGTCACCGTGCACGGACCGCTCAACCCCGCGGTCGACCCCGGTGTCGCCGAGCTGGACACTCGGGCCGTGCTCGACCGGGTCCGGTGCGGGCAGCTGCGCCCCGAGAGTGCCGTCGAGCTGTCCGCCGCGATCATCTCCTCGCTGACGTCGAGGGAGATCGACCTCGTCGCCACGCTGGCCGAGAAGTCCGGGCGCCTCGAGCAACGCGTCATGTCCGGCGAGTCGATGGACGACACCGAGGCCTTCCTCACCGAGCTCTTCCGGGTCTGGTACCAGCTGCTGACGATCCGCACCATGGCCGTGCACAGTGCCGCGACCTACGACCGGATGGCCCATCTCGCCCGCTTCCTGCCCGAGCAGGACAGACTGCTCGTGGCGGACGTCGCCGACCACTTCGAGACGGTCGCCCGGATGGCCGACGGTCAGCGCGACTTCCTGCACGGCATCATCGAGTTCTTCCAGACCAGGATCAGCACGCACATGACGATCGCGGCGGACGCGATGGCCAAGACGTCGGTGCGGCAGAACGACGACATGCGCAAGATCACGGCCTGGGTGGCCATCGTCGCCGTCCCGACCGCGGTCACCGGCTTCTTCGGGCAGAACGTGCCCTACCCCGGCTTCGGCACGACCGCCGGCTTCGTCGCCTCGGCGGTGATCATGGGCGTCATCGCCGTCGCGTTGTATGTCGTCTTCAAGAAGCACAAGTGGCTCTGACCCCGCGAGCTCGGGTCGGTACACTCCGTCGCCGAGCTACGACGGAGGGCTGATGTGGGTTCCCAGCACGTGACGACGCCCGACACCGACACGTCGCCGTTGCGGCTGCCTCCACGGGTCCGCGCCACGCTGATCACCCTGGTCGTCCTCATCGGGGTCGGGACGGCGCTCGGCGCCGCCTGGCTGTGGCCACGCGGGCCCCTGCCGCATCCGGCGGTCGTCAGCGTCCAGCAGGACACGCTGCCGGCCACGGTCGTCGCCGTGCACCGTCGGGCATGCGCCGGCACGAGCGACGACCGGCTGGTCGACGGCTCCGTGCCGGCGACCGTGGCCTGCGCACAGGTCGCGGTCCGGCTCGGCGCCGGGCCGGACGCCGGCTCCGTCGTCACCGTCACGGTGTCCGGGCCCACCGTCGGCGAGGGTCTCGCGCCGGGCGTGCAGGCTCTCGTCGCGCGCTTCCCGGACGCGGTCGGCACCGGCCCGTCCGCGACGTCCTCGGGTCGGGACGTCTACGCCTGGGTGGACGTCGACCGAGCTCAGCCGATGTGGCTGCTGGCGGCCGTCTTCGTCGTCGTCGTCCTGGTGATCGCCCGCCTGCGTGGCATGGCCGCCCTGGTCGGCGTCGGCGCCGGGTTCGCCATGGTCCTTGTCTTCCTGCTGCCGGCGCTGCGCCATGGCCAGAACCCCGTCGCGGTCACCCTGGTCGGGTCGGTCGCCGTCATGCTCGTGGTGCTCTACGCCTCGCACGGCGTCTCGGCGAAGACGACGACCGCCCTGCTCGGCACGGTGACCGCGCTCGGTCTCACCGCCGCCCTGGCCGTCTGGGCAGCTTCGGCCGCGCACTTGGACGGGCAGACGGGGGAGGACGCGTTCTCTCTCACCCAGCTGGTCGGTGCCGGGACGGTCAGCGCCGCCGTGATCAGCGGGCTCGTGCTCGTGGGCCTGGGCGTGCTCAACGACGTCACCGTCACCCAGGCGTCCGCGGTCTGGGAGCTGCGGGCCGCCGCCCCGCACCTGCCCGCGACCGACCTGCTCGCCCGAGCCATGCGCATCGGCCGCGACCACCTGGCGTCGACCGTCTACACGATCGCGTTCGCCTACGCCGGCGTCTCCCTGCCGATCCTGTTGTTGATCCAGGTGAACGACCGGCCCCTGACGGAGGTCCTCACGTCGGCACCGATCGCGCCGGACGTGGTCGGCATCCTCGTGGCCGGGATCGGCCTCACCCTGGCGATCCCCCTGACCACCGTCGTGGCGAGCCTGGTCGCCGCCACCACCGTGCCGGCGCCCCACCCGGGCCGCCGGCTGGCCAACGGACCGGGTCGACAGGATGCCGACGAGGGTTTCCGGGAAGGGATGCTGGTGCGCCGCCGCCGCGGGCGGCACGCCGGGCGTGGCCGGGACCGGCCCGCCGACGACGATCAGCTCTCGCTCGATGCGAGCGACTGGTCGACCTGGCCCACCTGAGCGCCCGGTCGAGCGGGTCACCTCCGGCTACGGCGTTGCCGCCTGGATCCCCGGACGGCGCTCACGCCGGCGCCGCACACGACGTCGCACCGGACGCGGCAGGACGAAGGAGAGGGCGTAGATTCCCGATGCCGTGACGGTGATCGTGAAGCTCGGTGGCAGCGATGGTGCCGCGTAGCTCGCGGCCAGCCCGACCACCATCGAGCCGACGGCCAGCGCTGCCGAGAGCGCCACCCCCGCGAACGGGTCCTTCGTCCAGCGGAGGGCGGCACCGGCGGGGGCGGCGAGGAGCCCGAGCAGGAGCAGCGCTCCCACCGCCTGGGTGGCCTCGGCGGCGGTCGCTCCCAGCAGGGCCATGAAGACGACGCCCAGGGCCGTCACCGGAACGCCCCGGGCGGCGGCCACGGCCTCGTCGATGCTGGCGAAGATCAACGGCCGGACGAGCGCCAGCACAATGATCAGGAGGACGACGGCCACGGCCGCGGTGAGCCGGGCGGCACCCTCGCCGAGGCCGAAGATGGAGCCGAAGAGGATGCTGACGCCGGCTCCGCCGTTGCTCGCGGCGGCCGCGCTGGCCGTGTAGACGGACAGGGCGAGGACACCCAGGCCCAGGATCCACGCGAAGACGGTACCGATGACGACGTCGTCGGCGCGGCCCCGCGGACCCAGGACCGCGAGGAGCAGGCCGATGCCGACCGTGGCGACGAAGAGCCCGATCCGCGGATCGAGGCCGACGGCAAGCGCCCCCAGCGCGCCGGTGAACGCCACGTGGCTGAGGGCATCGGCCGCGAACACCTGCGCGCGGAGCACGACGAGGTAGCCGACCACCCCGCAGAGGAGGGCGACCGCGATCCCGGCGAGGAACGCGCGCTCCATGAACGGGTGATCGAGCATCCCGAGGAGGCTGCCGTCGAGGGAGGACGCCATCGGCTCAGCTCCGCACCGGTTCGAGGACCTCGTCCGAGGTGGGTGCCCGCTCCGCCGGCCGCGACCGTCGTCGCAGCCGGCTGGCGAGGAACGCCAGCAGGTAGGCGGCGAAGGCCGTCGACGTCAGGAAGAACCCGATCGGGTACGGGACGTAGTACGCCGCGACGAGGGCCGTCCAGGTGACGGCGAGACCGATGGCCACACCCAGTCCGAGCCCCAGCACCGGTCGCGCCGTCAGCAGCTGCGCCGTGGCAGCCGGCACCACGAGCAGGGCGAAGACCAGGAGCGTCCCGGTGATCTGGGCGGCGGAAGCTGCGGCGACCGCCAGGAGCAGCAGGAAGGCCACCGACAGCGCGCGGACCGGGACGCCTCGGGCCACCGCCACCGACGGGTCGACCGACGCGAACAGCAGGGGGCGTCCGATCATCGCGATCAGGGCGAGCACGATCACGGCCAACACGCCGAGGGTCTGGACTTGTCCGGCGGTGATGCCCAGGAAGCTTCCGAACAGCAGCGCGCTGGCGCCCCCGGTGAAGCCGCCGTACAGGCTGCTGAACCAGAACCCGCACGCCAGGGCGGCCGCCTGGATCGTTCCCGCGACCGCCGACTCGGTGCGGTACCCCAGCCGCCCGTCGAACCGGACGGCGGCGATGACCAGGGCGCCGGCGATGGCGAAGGCGTAGAACCCGACCGTCGCCGAGAGGCCGAGCACGAGGGCGCCCGCGGCACCTGGGAACCCGATGACGGCGATGGTGTGTCCGGTGAAGCTCTGCCGGCGCAGCACCATGAACCAGCCGATGACGGCCGACAGCACGGCGACGACGGTGCCCGCCTCGATGGCGTTGATCATGAAGGCGTAGGTGAAGAGCTCGCGGACGTCGGCGAGGAGATCCCAGCCGGGAGCCGGCTGGAAGGGATCGGTGGCGGCGCCGACGGCCGGCACGCTCATGGGTGGTGCCGGTGGTCGGAGTAGCTGGCTTCCTCCGTGGCGCCCACCACGACCAGCCGTCCGGTCGAGGTGGCCAGGACCTCGACCGGCGTCCCGTAGAGCTGCGAGAGCGTGGCGTCGGTGATCACCTCATGGGGAGGGCCCTCGGCCGCGTGCCCGCCGGCGAGGTAGATGACCTCGTCGACGTAGCCGAGGATGGGGTTGATGTCGTGGGCGACCATGACCACGGCTACGTCCTCGGCCCGGCCGATCTTGGCGACGAGCGCCGCGACGGCCGCCTGGTTGGGGAGGTCGAGGCTCTCCAGGGGCTCATCGAGCAGCAGCAGCCGAGGTCGGGCCGCCAGCGCCTCGGCGATGAGCAGGCGCTGCTGCTCGCCGCCCGAGAGCTCGCCGATCGGCCGGCCGGCGTACCGCGAGGCTCCGACGAGCTCGATGACCTTTTCGACCCGGTGCGCCTCCGCCCGGGCCCGGGCGCTGAACCGCCGGGCGCCGGGCAGCGGCGCGCCCCAGCGCGCCCCGGTCAGGCCGAGCCGCACGAGGTCCACGCCACGGATCCGGACCTCGCTGTCGAAGCTGCGCCGCTGCGGCACGTATCCGATCGAGGAGTTCCGCGCGCGCGGGGGGCCGCCGAGGACGGTCAGGGTGCCGGCGGACAAGGGGATCAGACCCAGGATCGCCTTGATCATCGTTGACTTGCCGCCACCGTTCGGGCCGAGCACGGCCACGAACTCCCCGGGGCGGACGACGACGTCGACGCCGCTCCAGACCGTCCGGCCGGCCACCGTGACGGCGGCGCGGGCGAACCGGACGACGGGATCGCCGTCGCTCATCGGCTGGTGGCCTTCGCCAAGGCGTCGCGCAGGGCGACGAGCTGCCGCGTCTGCCAGTCCTGCCAGGTCGACGTGGCGGGAACCATGGTCTCGGTGATGGTGGTCACGGGGATGCCGGTCGCCGTGGCGGCGTCCACCTGGCTCTGCACGTCCGGGGTGGCGTTCTGCGAGTTGTACACATAGACCTTGATCTTCTTCTGGGCGATCTGCTGGTCGATGGTGGCCTTGTCGGCGGCCGCCGGGTCGGTGCCCTCGCTGATGGCCTTGAGGAACGCCGACGGAGTGATCAGGTCGAGGCCGAGGGCCGGGGCGACCATGGCGAAGATACTCTCGGACGCCCCCACGGGCGTGCCGGCGTACCGGGTCTCGATGTCCGCGATCACCTGCTTGTAGCCGGCCAGCGTCCGATTCTCGAACGTCGCCTTCTGGGTCTGGAACGCCGACGCGTCCGCCGGGTCGGCGGTGGCGAAGTCCCGGGCGAGCTGGTCGACGACCTTGTTCACGTCGTCGGGGTTGTACCAGCGGTGCGGGTTGCCGCCGTCCGGGACCCCGAGCACCTGCCCCACGTCGAGCACGATCCTGTTCGGGGCCGGGTTGGCGGCGACGAGCTTGCTCGCCCACGTGTCGTACCCGACGCCGTTGACCAGCACGAGATCGGCGGTCGCGATCGCCCGGCCGTCGGCGGCGGTCGGCTCGTAGTCGTGCGGGTCGGCGTTCGGGTTGTCGATGATGCTGCGCACCTGGACGTGCGCACCGCCCAGCTGCGAGGCGATGCTCCCCCAGAAGTTCTCCGCCGCGACCACCCGGATCGTCCGCGACGAGGCGCCTGTCGCCCCGGCACCCGGCGTCGCCGGAGTGCTGTCGCTCGTGGCTCCGCAGGCGCTCGCCGCCACCGCCACGCCGACGGCCGCGGCCAGCCCGGCCGCCACCCGCCATCTGTGCACCGATTCGCCCTCCCCTGCCACCTGGATGACGTTAATGAGACCCGATATCATTACAATGGTCAAATCGGCGGGCTCCGTCCCGGGCGGGCGGTGCCCGGGCCGGGAACGTGGTCACCTGGTGCAGGGTCTGGTGCAGAGTTCAGGGTGGCGGGGCGGCGTCGCGATGCCGCGAGCCGCCGGCCGAGAGGAGTGTCCATGAGCGGGGTGAAGGCAGACCAGCCGCGTCAGCCCGGGGTCCGGAACACGCGGCAGAAGGCGGCGGTCAGCGCCCTGCTGGACCAGACCGAGGAGTTCCTGACCGCGCAGGACCTGCACGAGCGCCTCCGGCTGCAGGGCGAGAGCGTCGGCCTGGCGACCGTCTACCGGTCGCTGCAGGCCCTCAGCGACGCCGGCGAGGTCGACCAGCTGCGGACCGACGACGGCGAGACGGCCTATCGCCGGTGCTCCCGCGGGCATCACCATCACCTGGTCTGCCGGACGTGCGGCCGGACCGTCGAGGTCGAGGGGCCGGCCGTGGAGCACTGGGCGGACAAGGTGGCGCTCGCGCACGGCTTCACCGACGTCAGCCACACCCTGGAGATCTTCGGTACGTGCTCGTCGTGCGCGGCCCGCTCCTGAGGAGGTTGTCGTCCCGGGCAGACCTGCTCACACTGTGGTCAGCGCACGGTTCACTCGCCGACCCTGACCGCGTGGAGCCATCGGATGCCGCGTCCGCCCGACCAGCCCGCGGAGGTCGGGGGCGCCTTCCCGACCGCCGCCGTCCCGCGCGGCGCCGACGGTCGATCGCTGCTTCGACGCATCGCTCGCGCGCGGGAGGCCTTCCTCTCCTCCGTCACGTCGGCCGTCTGGTCCGACTCCTCGACCGAGTCATCGGCCGAGTCATCGGCCGAGTCATCGGCCGGAGGTCCACCGGACGCCGTCCGCGCGGTGGTCGCGGATTCGTGGCGACGCAGCCTGCGCCACGGTGTCGACCCGGTGCGCTGGGATCCGCCGCTGGACCTGCAGGGCGCCGAGCTCGAGGCGTACCGGTCCGGGCATCCGCTCGCGTCGGTGATGCCGATCGTCCGGACCCTGCTCGTGGACCAGGCCACCGAGGCCGGCTTCGTGGTCGCGGTGACGGACGCCCAGGGGCGGCTGCTCTGGGTCGACGGCGCGCCGGCCCTGCGGCGGCGGGCGGAGTCGATGCGGTTCGTCGAAGGCGCCCGGTGGAGCGAGGAGGTCGCCGGCACGAACGCGCCGGGCACCGCCCTGACACTCGGCGCGCCCGTGCAGATCTTCGCGGCCGAGCACCTCGCCTCGCTGGTGACGCCGTGGAGCTGCACCGCCACGCCGATCCGCGGCCGCGACGGCGACATCCTGGGGGCGATCGACGTCACCGGCGGGGACGACGTGGCGGGCGTGGCGACCCTGCTGATCGTCCGGGCGACCGCGGCGGCGGTCGAGGCGGAGCTCCGGTCGGCGTCCGCGATCTCCCCGCAGCCGCGCGCCGCCGGGCCGCGCCCCCCGACCAGGCACGGGCGGCGGCGCGTGGAGGTCCTGGGCGGAGCGGCGCGACTGATCGTCGGCGGCCGGGTCCTGCCGCTTCGGCTGAGGCACGCCGAGCTGATCCTGCTTCTGCGCGGCCACCCGCGAGGGCTGACCGTGGATCAGCTCGGCGTCCTGCTCACCGAGCAGCGGACGGCGGCGGTGACGCTCCGAGCGGACCTGTCCCGGCTGCGGGCCGCGCTCGCCGCGGTCGGCGTCCGGCTCACGCCCTCGCCGTACCGGCTCGAGGATCCGCTCGACACGGACGAGGACGACGTCCGCCGCCATCTGGCCGCCGGCGCCGTCCAGGAGGCGCTGGCGGCCTACCCCGGCCCCGTGCTGCCGGCGTCGGCGGCGCCCGGGGTGGAGGGGCTGCGCCGCCGGCTGGCCGACGAGCTACGCGCCGCCGTCCTGGCCTGCGGCGACGTGGAGGCGCTGTGGACGTATGCCAACCGGCCCGAAGGAGCGGACGACCTCGAGGCGTGGGAGGCGTGCGCGCGACTGCTGCCGCCCGGGACCGCGCGCGCGATCCTCGCGCGCACCCGGTTCGCCCGGCTCGACGCCGAGCTCG
>DATKNA010000282.1:0-9558 GCA_035541595.1 Kineosporiaceae bacterium
CCGGCGGCCCCCCGTCCAGCGGGTCGCCGCGCCCGCCGCACACTCGCCCCAGCCATCCGGCGCCGACCGGGATCCGCAACGGCGCGCCGGCGAAGGCGACGCCCGTGCGGCTCGGGTCCATCCCGGACGTTCCCTCCAGGACCTGGACGACGGCGATCTCGCCGTCCACCTCGAGGACGAGCCCGTGCCGGACCTCCTGCGGCGTCCCCCACCCCCGATCGAGCCGGATGGTCGCGAACTCGTCCCACGCGACGCCGTGCACCCCCCGCACCACGGCGAGCGGGCCGCGCAGCTCCTCGACCGCGGTCTGCTCCGGGACGGCCCAGTCGGGGCGCACGTCGGTGGTCACGTCGCCTCCCCGAGGGAGCGGAGCATGCCGAGCACGGCCCGACGGCGCCGTTCGATCTCGCCGAGGTCGTCGGCCCCGGCGTCCTCGCGCGCTCGCAGGACCGGGGAGAAGTCCGCCTCCTCGATCGTGGTCGCCGGCACGCCACGCGCGACGAGATCCTGGCACGCCGTCACGACGTCCAGCATCATCCCGGTGAGGGCGGCGGACCGCGCGGGGCTGCTCGCCGCGTCCCGCTCGCTCAGCGCGCTCTGCTGCAGCAGGCCCTCGCGCAGGAGCCGCCCGGCCAGCAGGACCATGCGTTCGTGACCGGGGAGCGATGTCACGCCGAGCAGCTCCGCCAGCGCCGCCAGACGATCGGCCTCGGCCAGGAGCCCGGCGACCGCCGCCCGGCGGGCCGCCCACCCGGGGTCGCCCGCGTCCGCGTACCAGGCGGCGACGACGTCGACGTCGCGGCTGTAGGAGGCGCCCCACGACACCGCGGGGTAGTGCCTGGCATAGGCCAGGTCGCGATCCAGCGACCAGGTCGCCCGGACGAACCGCTGGGTCAGCGTCGTCACGGGCTCGGTGAGGTCTCCGCCCGGCGGCGAGACCGCGCCGACGAGCGTCACGGACCCCTCCCGGCCGCCCATGGTCACCACCCGGGCCGCGCGCTCGTAGAGCGCCGCCAGCGCCGAGGAGAGCGACGCCGGGTACCCTTCCTCCGCCGGAAGGTCGCCCGTGCGGGACGAGAACTCGCGCAGCGCCTCCGCCCAGCGGGACGTCGAGTCGGCGATGACGACGACGTGCAGGCCCATGTCGCGGTAGTACTCCGCGACGGTCAGGGCGGACGCCACGGCGGACTCCCGGGCGGTCACCGGCATGTTCGAGGTGTTGGCGATGACCACGGTCCGGTCCAGGAGACGGCCGCCGGTCCGTGGGTCGGACAGCGCCGCGAACTCCTGCAGGACGTCGGCCATCTCGTTCCCGCGCTCGCCGCAGCCGACGTAGACGATCACGTCGGCGTCACACCACTTCGCCAGTTGCTGCAGCAAGACGGTCTTGCCCGTCCCGAAACCACCGGGAACGCAGGCGCTGCCGCCCCGGGCGACGGGGAAGAGCAGGTCGACGACCCGCTGACCGGTGATCATGGGCGGGCCTGCGGCCAGCCGCTCGCGTACCGGTCGCGGGCGCCGCACCGGCCAGCTGGTCGTGAGCGGCACGTCCACGCCGCCCACCACCGCGACGACGTCGTCGTCACCGCACGGACCCTCGCCGCGGAGTGCCTCGACCCGCCCTTCGGCGGTGGGCGGCACGAGGACGCGGTGCACCACGCCGGCGCCCCGTAGCACACCCAGCTCGGCACCCGCGCCGACCACCTCCCCCTCGCGGACGCCGGGCACGAACGCCCGGCGCTCCGGGGGCAGCCGGTCCGGCACCGTCCCGGCCTCCAGCCACGCCGGCGCGTCCGAGAGCGGCCGGAGCAGGCCGTCGAAGACCCCGCCGAGCAGGCCGGGCCCCAGCCGGGCGGACAGCGGCACACCGAGCACGGCGACCGGATCCCCCGGCCGCAGCCCGCCGGTGTACTCGTAGGCCTCGACCGTCACGACGCCCTCGCGGGTCCCGACGATCTCCCCCAGGACGCGGCGGGCGCCCAGCCGGACGAGTGACGACACCGCGACCTCGGGCAGTCCCGCGGCTTCGACGAGCGGTCCCTGCACCCGGTGGACCTGGCCGCCGGCGGTCACGGCGACCACGCCTCCTCGACGCGGTCCCCGAGCTGCTCGACGGCCCGGGCCGCGAGCTCCTGCAGGGACCATGTCAGTCGCCGGCCGTTCGCCTCGGCCGTCACCGCGTCGGGCGTCTGCCGTATGCACGCATCGGCGCCCAGAGTGCGGCGCGCCCGCTCGGCGACGCGGGCCCGCCAATCGGCGCCCACCATCCGTGCCGTCTCCGCACGCACCCGGTGCTGCAGCTCCTCGTACAGCTCGCGGCGGGCCGCGAGCACCAGCTGCCTGCCCGCGCGCCGGGCCGCCGCCCGGGCAGTGTCCGCGGCCGCGCCTGCCTCCCGAAGGCCCTCCTCGCGTGCCTCGGCCACCATTGCCGCGACCTCGGTCTCGGCGCCCTCGAGCCGGCTCTCGACCTCGGCGTCGGCGGCCGCGCGCACGCGTTGCGCCTCCTGCAGGGCGCGGCGGCGCAACGCCGCCCGCAGCGGGAGCAGCGCCTCGCGCATCCGGTCCAGGTCCGCACCGGTGGGCGTCACGGCGGCATCACCGCGACCAGCGGCGTTCCCGGCGCCGCCGGAGCGTCCGGGTCGAGCCCGACGGCGGCTGCGGCACGTGCCGTCAGCACGACGACCGTGGCGTGGCGTCCCGGCCCGGCGAGCGCGGCGCGGATCGCCCTGGCGTCCTCGGCGACGACCGGCGACGCACCGGCGAGGGCGAACGGCTCCACCGCCGCGGGTTCGCCGATCACCACGACGTCCGCCACGGGTCTCACGCCCTGCCGACGAGGATCACGGCGACGACCAGTCCGTAGATGGCGATTCCCTCGGCCAGCCCGACGATCACCATGGAGCGGCCGAACAGCTCGGGCCGCTCGCTCATCGCCGCGAGCGCGGCGGCACCGGTGTATGCGACGGCGATCGCGGCGCCGATGGACGATCCGGCGACCGCGATCGCCGCACCGAGCAGCGCCGCCCACGTGGACCCGCTCGCGGACGCCGCCTGCGCCGGGGCGGTCGCGACCGCCCCGGCCGGCCCCGAGGCCTCGGCGGGTGATCCGGTCAGCAGCAGCACGGTCACGACCGTGGACGCCAGTAGGACGACCAGCCCGAGGGCGGCGAGCACGGCGAACTTGACCCTCATCGCGCGACCTCCTGTGTCAGCTCCGCCGAATCCGTCGGCTCCGCCGGCTCCGTCGACTCCGTCGACTCCGCCGGCTCCGCCGGCTCCGCCGGCCCCGCCGACCCCGCCGGCCCCGCTGGCCCCGCCGGCCCCGCCGACCCGGGCGGGGCGGACCTGTCCGCGGTGGGCACGTACCAGGGCCGGAACGGCGTGCCCTCACCTTGGAAGACCCTGGAGAACAGCTCGTAGTACTCCAGCCGCAGGGCCTGCACGGCGGCGACGAGCGCCTCGAGGGCGAAGGTCAGGACCGTGCCGACCAGGAAGACGGCCACGGCGCCGCCCCGCGCGAAGGAGCCCTGTGCCCACAGCGCGACCGTTGCCGCCCAGACGACGGCGGCGAGCGCCGCGTGGGTCATGCCGAAGGCGGCGAGCCGGGCGAAGGAGACGACGTTGGATCCGAGCCGGACGACGACGTCGAAGAGCTCGACGCCGGCCTGCGCCAGCCCCGCCCCGCCGGGTCCGGCCTCCGCCCGCAGCCCGGCGAAGGCGAGCACGAGCCCGGCCAGGGCGGTGGCGGTTCCGGCCGCCGTCAGCCACCCGTTGCCCGTCGCGAGGCCAGCTATGATCAGCGCCAGGCCGAGGAAGAGCGTGGCGCCCGCCCCGCCCGCCGGCGCGTAGAGCGCGAGTGACCAGCCACCTTCGCGCATCCGGTTCACGGTGCCGATGCCGTAGGCGACCGCGAGTAGTGCCGCACCGGCGACCACGGCGAGGCCCAGCAGGAGCAGCGGCTCTCGCAGCGGGTCGACGGCCGCGAAGGGGAGCACTCCCGTCGGCCCGAAGAACTCCCCGTAGGCGACGCCGGTCGCCGTCGCCACCAGACCTGCCGCCGCGAGGTAGCCCCAGGCGGGTCTGAGCCGGGCGAGCCGGTCGCGCCGGCCCCGCCGGCGGCCCACGCCGGCCCGCAGAGCGAGCGCGCAGACGACGAGCAGCAGCCCGTGACCGGCGTCGGCGAACATCACGCCGAACATCACGATGTAGGCGAGTGCGGCGAACAGCGTCGGGTCGACGTCGGCGTAGGGCACCGTCGCGTAGGTCGCCACCAGCGGGGCGGCCGCTCGGCCGCGACGTGACGGCGAGAGCAGCGTGGGCGGCTGGACCCCACGCGGTCGCGGCAGGGGGACGACGGCACCACCGAGCGGCGCCAACTGTGTGGCGAGACCGGTCACGGCGGCGCGCGGCATCCATCCGGTCAGGCCGGCGACGGTTCCTCGGCGCACCGCCGCCGCCGCGCGCTCCTGCAGCTGCGACTCGCCCGCCACGAGGTCCACGCGACCGTCGGCCTCGAGCGCGTCGAGATCGGGCTCGACGGCGAGCAGGGCGGGGCTGACCTGCGCCCCTGCCGCGGCCCCTCCCACCAGACGCTGCAGCCGCAGGGACGCCTCCGCAGCCGCACCCTCGCCCGCCTGCTGATCGTGGTCGAGCTCGACGGTGCCGGCGGATGCCAGCGCGACGAGCACCGGACGCAGGTCGGGAGCGGGTGCCATGATCGCCACCCGTTGCATCGGGACCGGCCTGAGCCGTTCAGAGGAGGGCATCGAGCATCCCGGGCGCAGGCTCGGCTCCGGCCAGGGTGAGGGCGACCCGCGTCCGCCAGGCGTCGACCGCCAGCAGGGCGATGGCACCGACGACCGGGGCGGGCCCGAAGACCGGTGAGCGGGCGAGTCGGAAACCGTCGTCCTCGACCCGCAGCCAGAATCGGGGTTCGGCCCGCCACAGGTCGGACGGTTCCGCCACGCCCTCGACCGCCCAGCGCGCCGAGTAGGGCAGGGCCGCGGCGAAGGTGCGCAGGTCACGCGCCTGCCCGGAAGCAGGTCCGAGCAGGCGGTCGGCCCGTGCCCGGCTGCGCGCCGGCAGGCGGCGTCCGGTGAGGACGACCTCGCGCGCCAGGAGCAGCGCCGCGCCGGCGGCGGCCCAGCCGGCAGCGGCCGGCACGTCGTTGGCGACCCGTTCGGCCCAGGCGAGCCGCAGCCCGAGCTGGATCTCCCACCCGGCGTCCCCTCCGGGGTCACCCCAGGCCGACCGGGCCAGCCGGGCCCGCAGGTCGGGGAGCGAGGCGGCCAGCTCGGGCTCCGAGCGGGCCATCCTCAGCGCCCCCACGGTGTAGGCGGGCTGCGCGTCGAGCCCGGTGAGGGCGCGGACGATCTCGTCGAGCCCGGCCAGCTCGAACCAGCCGGCGAGCGCCCGCACCGTCACGACGCCGTCGCGGGGGAGCCACCCGGCGAGCACGCGCAGGTTCCACAGCAGGGCGGCGGCGACCGCCCGCTGGGCGGCTGCCAGCGAGCTGCCGGGCCGGACGTCGTGACCGTACGGCCCTGCCGAGAGCACGCCGACGGCCTGGTCGAGCGAGGCGCTCCCGGCGAGGGAGCGGGACCGTGCGCGACCGAGCCGCCGGGAGACGAGGGCCCGGGA
Organism: Kineosporiaceae bacterium; assembly: GCA_035541595.1. Lineage (GTDB taxonomy): Bacteria > Actinomycetota > Actinomycetes > Actinomycetales > Kineosporiaceae > DATKNA01. The sequence continues at coordinate 5,641 of DATKNA010000282.1, forward strand.
CCGGACGGTCCCGGCGACCCAGGATCCGCTCACGGGGACCTCGCCGGTCGAACCGTCACGCCGGGTCGGGCCGCACCGCGATCGTCATCGGTCGCGGAGAGCAGGAGCCGCACCTGCTCCGCCGCGGCGGACACGAGCCCGGGGAGTCGCTGCCTCCCCACGTCGATGGTCCGCCGCGCCTCGTCCTGGCTGTCCCGGACGACGCGCTGCGCCTCCTCGTCGGCCAGCCCACGCCGAGCGGCGGCGGCCGCTGCGCGCTCCTCGTCGGCGCGCCGGCGGCCCGCGGCGAGGACGGCCTCGACCTGCCCGTCACCCTGCGCCCGGCGTTCGGTGGCGGCCGCCCGGGCCGCCTCGAGCAGCTGTGCACACTCCCGCTCGACATCCTCGAGCAGCGCCAGCACAGGGGCGAGTTCCGCTTCACGTTCCGCGACCCGGTCGGCGGGCACCCCACCGGTGGCCGCCGGACCCGGCGCCGCGGCGGGCCGGAACCTGCGCAGGATGTCCCGCACGTTCGGCATGGCGCTCTTCCCTCTGTCTCTGCCCGGGCCCGAACCCTCGACGTTCATCGACGCTAGGAGCGGCGCCGTACGACCGGTAGTGACCAAGGGCCCGAGGCCGGGCCGGCGCGTCCGCGGTCCCGGGACTTCCTGCCCTACTGATGGGCATCGGCAGGCGGTACACCGAAAGTGATCCACGACTGCCCGACGTGGAGGTGAGGGATGGTGCCCCGGAACCCCGGACCCGCCGGCGACGAGATCGTCGAGCTGGATCTCGACGGGTACGAGCTCGTCCGCCGGGAGTTCTCCTGGGAGCGCGCCGCGCGTGCGCTCGACGGCCTGCCCGGCGGACGCGGCCTCAACATCGCGCACGAGGCCGTCGACCGCCACGTCCTGGCTGGTCGGGCCGACCGGACCGCCCTGCGCTTCGTCGGTGGGCACGGCGCGCCCGTCGAGCTGACCTACGGCGACCTACGGGCGGCGACGAACCGGTTCGCCAACGTCCTGCGCGACCTCGGCGTCGGGCCCGGCGAGCGTGTCTTCTCGCTGCTCGGCCGCGTGCCCGAGCTCTACGTGGGGATGCTCGGCACGCTGAAGAACCGCAGCGTCTTCGCCCCGCTGTTCTCGGCGTTCGGGCCCCAACCCGTCGCCGAGCGGCTGCGCCGCGGCGACGCGCGGGTGCTCGTCACGACGCCCACGCTGTACCGCCGCAAGGTGGCGCAGATCCGGGACGCCGTCCCGAGCCTGCGGCACGTGCTCGTCGTCGGCGAGGCCGGAGCCGTTCCGGGCGGTGTCGACCTGCTGGCACGACTGGCGGGCGCCTCCCCGGATTTCGAGATCCCCCCGACCGCCGGGGAGGACATGGCGCTCGTCCACTTCACCAGCGGTACGACCGGGACGCCGAAAGGCGCCGTCCACGTGCACGCGGCGGTCCTCGGGCACCACGCCACCGCGGCCTTCGCGCTGGACCTCAAGCCGTCGGACGTCTTCTGGTGCACCGCCGACCCCGGCTGGGTCACCGGGACCTCCTACGGTGTCATCGCGCCCCTGACCCACGGCGTCACCCTCGTCAGCGACGTGGGTGAGTTCGACCCCAAGCGGTGGTACCAGACGCTGCAGGACCAGCGGGTGACGGTCTGGTACACCGCACCGACCGCGCTGCGCATGCTCATGCGGTACGGCGACGACCTCCCGCGCCGGTACGACCTCTCCGCTCTGCGCTTCATCGCCAGCGTGGGCGAGCCGCTCAATCCGGAGGTCGTCCTCTGGGGCGAGCGGGCGCTCGGCCGGCCGGTCCACGACAACTGGTGGCAGACCGAGACCGGCGCGATCATGATCAGCAACTACTCGTTCATGGACATCCGACCGGGCTCCATGGGGCGGCCGATGCCCGGCATCGAGGCCACCCTCCTGGAGCGTGGCGAGGACGGCCGCGCCCTGGTCACGGCCGGCCGCGTCCGGGAGGTGACCGACCCGGGCGTCGAGGGGGAGATCGCGCTGCGCCCGGGCTGGCCGTCGATGTTCCGGGGCTACCTGCACGACGACGCCCGCTACCAGAAGTGCTTCGCGGGCGGCTGGTACCTCTCCGGTGACGTGGCGCGACGCGACGCGGAGGGCTACTACTGGTTCGTCGGACGCGCGGACGACGTCATCAAGTCGGCGGGGCACCTGGTGGGTCCGTTCGAGGTCGAGAGCGCCCTCATGGAGCACCCGGCCGTCGCCGAGGCCGGCGTCATCGGCAAGCCCGATCCCGTCGCGGGCGAGCTCGTCAAGGCCTTCGTCACGCTTCGCCCGGGGTTCGAGCCCTCCGAGGATCTGCGCGGGGAGCTGCTGGCGTTCGGACGCCGGCGGCTCGGGGGCCTCGCGCCCAAGGAGATCGACTTCGACCGACATCTGCCGCACACGCGCAGCGGAAAGGTGATGCGCCGGCTGCTCAAGGCACGCGAGCTCGGACTGGCCGAAGGCGACACGTCGACTCTGGAGGCGCAGCCGTGAACAGCACCGCCGACACCACGACGACCAGCGCACCCGCGGCGCCGCGCCCGACCCGGCGACGCCGTCCCAGAACCGGGGGGAGCCTGCCGGACGCCGAGGGCCACCGCCGGGACCTGTTGCGGCAGATGCTGCGGATCCGCCGCTTCGAGGAGCGCTGCGTCGAGCTCTACAGCGCCACGAAGATCCGGGGGTTCATGCACCTGTACATCGGCGAGGAGGCCGTGGCCGTCGGCGTCCTGGCCAGCCTGGCGGAGGACGACGCCGTCGTCTCCACCTACCGTGAGCACGGCCACGCCCTCGCTCGCGGGATCAGCATGGAGGCGGTCATGGCCGAGATGTTCGGCCGGGTGACCGGGTGCAGCCGCGGCCGCGGGGGGTCCATGCACATCTTCGACGCCGGGCGACGGTTCTACGGCGGGAACGCGATCGTCGGCGGCGGGCTGCCGCTCGCCCTCGGGCTCGCGCTGTCCGACCGGATGCTCGACCGCGACCGGGTGACGGCATGCTTCTTCGGCGACGGCGCGTTCGCCGAGGGCGAGTTCCACGAGTGCATCAACCTGGCCGCCCTCTGGCGGGCGCCGCTGCTGCTCGTCTGCGAGAACAACAGGTACGCCATGGGGACCCCCCTGGCGACGACCCACGCGCGCACCGATCTCGCCGCCCGCGCCGCCTCCTACGGGGTCGAGGCGCACGCCGTGGACGGCATGGACGTGGAGGCCGTCGAGCAGGCGACCCGGGAGGCGCTCGCCGCCATCCATGCCGATGGCGCCCCGCGGTTCCTGGAGATGCTCACCTACCGCTTCCGCGCCCACTCCATGTACGACCCGGACCGGTACCGGGACAAGGCCGAGATCCAGCGCTGGCGCCGCCGGGATCCGCTGAGCCTGTTGGACAAGCGCATGCGGGACGGCGGCGAGCTCGACGACGCGGGGCTCGCCGCGCTGCAGGAGGCGGTGGACCGGGAGATCGCCGAGGCGGTGGACGCGGCGGACGCGGCCCCCTACGAGCCGGTCGAGGATCTGGCGCGGTACGTGCTCGCGACCCCGGACGAGGCGAGGGGGCTGACGTCATGACCACCACCGCGACGAGCACCGCGACAGCGACGGGATCCGGCACGGGCACGGGGTCCCCGGCGGCGACGCCCACCACGACGACCTACCGGGAGGCGATGCGCGCCGCGCTCCGCGAGGCGCTGGCCGGTGACGACCGCGTGTTCCTCGTCGGCGAGGACGTCGGCCGCTACGGCGGGTCGTTCGGGGTCAGCCTCGGACTGCTCGAGGAGTTCGGCCCGGAGCGCATCCGGGACGCGCCGCTGTCGGAGTCGGCGTTCGTGGGAGCCGGCATCGGGGCCGCGCTCGGCGGCATGCGGCCCATCGTCGAGATCATGACGGTGAATTTCAGCCTGCTCGCCCTCGACCAGATCCTC
>DATKNA010000283.1:0-11371 GCA_035541595.1 Kineosporiaceae bacterium
GCCAGCACGGGAGTGATCCCGCTCCCGGCGACGATCGCCACGTAGTGCTTGGCCTGCGCCGGATCGAGCTGGACGCCGAAGCGACCTGCCGGGCGGAGCACGTCGAGGATGTCGCCGACCTCCACCTGTTCCAGCGCGTGCCCCGAGAACAGGCCGCCCTCGAGACGCTTGACGGCGATCCGGAGCCTGCCCGACGACGGAGGGCTGCAGATGGAATAGCTGCGACGAACCTCCTGACCATCGAGCACCGCCCGCAACGTGAGATGCTGGCCGGCGGCGAACGTGTACCCCTGCCGCAGCGCCTCCGGGACGTCGAAGGTCAGGGCGACGGCGTCGTCCGTCAGACGCTCGACCTCGGCGACGCGCAACCCGTGGAACGTCCCGTGCGACCGGCCGGCGGCCACCTGCTCCTGCGTGCTGGTCGTCATCGCACGGCTCTACAGGGTCTTGAAGTGGTCGAAGGGCTCCCAGCAGGCGCGACACTGCCAGAGCGCCTTGCACGCGGTCGATCCGAAGCGGGAGAGCTCGCGGGTCTCCGGCGAACCGCACCGGGGACACCGCACGGACAGCGCGAGCGCCACCGGCCCGCCTGCCCGGCCGGGAGGAGCGATCCCGTACGCCTCCAGTGCGCGGCGGCCGCGTTCGGTCATCCAGTCCGTCGTCCAGGCCGGCGCGAGCGCGATCCGCACCCGGACGGCGTCGAACCCGGCGTCAGCCAGCGACGCGAGGATGTCCTGCCGGATGGTGTCCATCGCCGGGCACCCCGAGTAGGTCGGCGTGATCGTCACCTCCACGACCCCGTCCTCGTCGAGGGTGACGTCGCGCAGCACGCCCAGATCGGCGACGGAGAGCACGGGGACCTCGGGGTCCGGCACGGCACCGGCGATCTCCCGAGCGCGTTCGAGGATCACCCTCACCAGCGGGCTCCGGGGTGCGATCGGTGCAGGTGCTGCATCTCGGCGAGTAGGTGACCCATCGCTTCGGTGTGGATCCCCTGCCGACCGCCGCCGGGTCGCTGCGAGGCCACGGGGTACGTCAACGTCGCGTGCTCGAGGACGCCGCGCATGCTCTCCTCCCATGGTGCATGCAATGTCGAGACGTCGACGGCGATCCCGGCGTCGAGCAGGCCCGGATCGATCCACGATGCCTCGAACAGCTCGCCGGTGTGCGGCCAGATCCGCTCCAGGCCGGCCTGCATGCGCGGCCGGCTGAGGTCGGTCCCGTCGCCGAGCCGCAGAACCCAGCTCGTGGCGTGGTCCCGGTGATAGGCGACCTCCTTGACGGCCTTCGCGGCGACCGCCGCAAGGGTGGCGTCGGCACTCCCGGCGAGCTGGTCGTACAGCGACAGCTGGTACGTCGAGAACGCGAGCATCCGGGCCATGGTGACGGCGAAGTCCTCGTTCGGGAGCTCGACCAGCTGAACGTTCGTGAACCGGCGTTCGTCCCGGAGGTAGGCGAGGTCGTCCTCGGTCCGGCCGGCGCCCTCGGCCTCGCCCGCGTACGTCAGCAGGGCGCGCGCCTGGCCGAGCAGATCCAGGCCGATGTTGGCCAGGGCGACGTCCTCCTCGAGCTGCGGGGCATTGGAGATCCACTCGCCGCAGCGGTGCGAGAGGATCAGAGCGTCGTCGCCGAGCGCGAGCGCGTACGCGACCAGCGGGTTCACAGGTGCCGCACCTCGGCCGGGATGTCATAGAAGGTCGGGTGCCGGTACACCTTGTCGGCTGCCGGGTCGAAGAAGGCGTCCTTCTCGTCCGGGCTGGACGCGGTGATCTGGGCGGCGGGCACCACCCAGATGCTCACGCCCTCGCCGCGCCGGGTGTACAGATCGCGCGCATTGCGCAGGGCCATCGGCGCATCAGGCGCGTGCAGGCTGCCCACGTGCTGGTGGGACAGGCCGCGTCGGGCACGCACGAACACCTCCCACAGCGGCCACTCCCGGCGTGCACCCGTCTCGTTCACGCCGCGGCTCCGCTGGCCTCACGCTGGGCCTGCTTCTCCGCGTACGCGACGGCCGCCTCGCGGACCCAGGCACCCTCGTCGTGTGCCCGCCTGCGGTGCTCCATCCGCTGCGCGTTGCACGGCCCCTGCCCCTTGAGGACGGCGTGGAACTCGGCCCAGTCGATGGGGCCGAAGCGCCAGTGACCCGACTCCTCGTCGTAGCGCAGATCTTGATCGGGCACTGTCAGGCCGAGGACATGCGCCTGCGGCAGGGTCATGTCGACGAACCGCTGGCGCAGTTCGTCGTTGCTGTGCTTCTTGATCCCCCACGCCATGGACTGCGCGGAGTGGGGCGAGGCCTCGTCCGGCGGGCCGAACATCATCAAGCTGGGCCACCACCAGCGGTCGACCGCGTCCTGAGCCATCTCGTGTTGCTCTGGCGTGCCGTGACTGAGCGTGTGCAAGATCTCGAAGCCCTGTCGCTGGTGGAAGGACTCCTCCTTGCAGATCCGCACCATCGCCCGGGCGTAGGGGCCATACGAGCAGCGGCACAACGGAACCTGGTTGACGATCGCCGCACCGTCGACGAGCCACCCGATCGCGCCGATGTCCGCCCAGGTCAACGTCGGGTAGTTGAAGATCGACGAGTACTTCTGCCGGCCCGCGTGGAGCAGGTCGAGCAGGTCGGCGCGATCGACTCCGAGCGTCTCGGCGGCGGAGTAGAGATAGAGGCCGTGGCCTGCCTCGTCCTGCACCTTCGCCATGAGGATCGCCTTGCGACGCAGACTGGGGGCACGAGTGATCCAGTTGCCCTCCGGCTGCATCCCGATGATCTCCGAATGCGCGTGCTGGGCGATCTGCCGGATCAGCGTCTTCCGGTAGCCCTCCGGCATCCAGTCGCGTGGCTCGAGACGCTCGTCCGCGGCGATGAGACGGTCGAATCCCGCCTGCCGATCGACGGCGGCCGGCTCCACGCGGTCGTCGTCCGTCGCCAGGGCGGGCCCGAGGTCGTTACCGGACACGCGATCCTCCGCCTCCGGGGTCCCAGACGAGAACCCGACCGAACGTTCGGTTCGAGTATCGCGGGGCGACCTCGCGCAGGTCAACCGCGCACGGTCCAGCCTCCTTGCCCCGTCCAGCCGGGGGACCTAGAGTCGCAAGATCTTGGGGGCTACTGGTGATCCGCGGTGGGCCGGGGCGGCAAGGCCCATGGCCGGGGCTGGCCGTCGCCCCGCTCGGGGCAGCTCCCGTCCCGACACCTGGAGGTGAGTCATGACCCAGGACGACGACGCGCCCCGGTTGCCGACCGAGTTCACGCTTCCCGGCGGCGCGACACCGGCCGCACCTCCGGCCGCACCTCCGGCCGCACCTCCGGCCGCCCCTCCAGGCGTCGGGCCCAATGCCCCGCAGCCTGGCCCGGGAGGTCAGGTGCCGACCTCGCCGGCGCTCGTGATGGACAGCGTCATCTCGCGTCCCGTGATCGAGCTGATGCACACCGCCATGGATCGGCCGATCGGCATCGTGATCGAGGTGGTCACGAACTATCCAGGCGGCGTGTCTGCGGCGGCGAGAGTCGTCGAGGAGATGGTCCGACAGGTCCAGTCCGAGTCGCGGCCGGTCCTGCACACCGCGGGCTACGTCTCCACCGCGCTCACGGCGGACGAGATCCAGCGCCTCGTTCAGCTGAACCGCGAGGCCGCGCCGGCGGCTGCTCCCCCACCGGCCCGGACCCACGCTCCGGCGGCGCCGGTCCGCGCGCCCCGGGCCGCGATCTACCGCATCTGGCCCAACTTCGAGGTCCGGGCCCTGATCTACCGGTCGGTGATCACGACGAAGTGCGACGCGGCCCGGCGCGCGTTCGATGCCACCGGTCACGGCATCGTCTGGGCCGTCATGGACTCGGGGATCGACGCCAACCACGCCCACTTCCAGCGGTACCAGAACGTCGACCCCGCCGGGCCCTGGCACCGCTCGTTCGTCTCGGACGACGCGAAGGACGCCCTCGTCGACGAATACGGCCACGGCACGCATGTCGCAGGCATCATCGCGGGTGGACAGGAGGGCGCGGACATCACAGCCGCCGGCTGGTACCTGGACGAGAACCAGCAGAGCCGAGCGTCCACGGTGAAGCTCACCTCCATCAGCGGGATGGCACCCCTGACGTCGCTCGTCTCCCTGAAGGTGCTGCGTTCCGACGGCACGGGCGACCTGCAGGCCCTGCTGGCGGCGCTCCGCCACATCCAGGACGTCAACGACAACGGGCGTAATCTGGTCATCCACGGCGTGAACATCTCCGTCGGTTACCCGTTCGATCCCTCCTGGTTCGCGACCGGCCTGACGCCGGTCTGCCGGGAGGTGGACCTGCTCGTGAAGTCCGGTGTCGTCGTCGTGGTCGCCGCCGGCAATACGGGGTACGGGACGGCCCTCGACTTCACCCAGCACGTGGCGAGGGTCGGCTTCGCCATGACCATCCAGGACCCTGGCAACGCGGATCTGGCCGTCACGGTGGGGGCGACGTCCTCGTCCCCGCACTCCACCGGAGTCGCCTTCTTCTCCTCGAAGGGCCCGACCGGTGACGGACGGCTGAAGCCGGACCTCGTGGCACCCGGTGAGCGGGTCATCAGCGCCGCTGCCGGTGGGAACCTGAAGAGGGCGCAGGCCGCGGTGCCCGGCGCGACCTACGTCGAGGACAGTGGGACGTCGATGGCCGCGCCGCATGTCTCCGGGACGGCGGCGGCATTCCTCTCGGTGCATCGGGAATACCTGGGCCAGCCGGAGGACGTCAAACGGATCCTGATGGACTCGGCCACGGATCTCGGCCGGGCCCGCACCTTCCAGGGAGCCGGCCTGGTCGACGCGATGCGCTCCATCCAGGCGGTCTGAGACAGAGCCGTCCCGACAGAACCGTCCGACAGAGGGGAGTCACGCCGTGCAGCTGCCATACGCCGGGGTCGAGTTCACGTCTACCGGCGCCGTCGCCAAGCCCGACCAACTCGATGCGGCTCTTGCGCTCGCGCAGGGCCAGGGCCAGGGCCAGGGCCAGGGCGACGCTCCGACCCACCTGATCGTCATGTGCCACGGCTGGAACAACACCATCCCGGAGGCCGAAGGCCTCTACACCAGGCTGGGCGACCACATCGCGCAGCAGCAGACGGACCGGGACGTCCGGCTCGCCGTGATCGGGCTGCTCTGGCCGTCGGTGCGGTGGTCCGACGACCAGGGCGAGATCGCGGGCGGCGGCCTCGCCGTGGGCGATCCGGCCACCGAGCTCGCAGCCAGGATCGACGACACCGTCGACGACCCCGGGGCCGCCGCCGCGCTCAAAGCACAGGTGGGCGACCTCGAGGCTTCTCATGACGCCCGAGTCCGGTTCGTCGAGACGATCCGCCAGCACCTCCTGCCCCCGGCCGAGAGCGTGTCGGACGACGACCCGATCCCGTCGAGGTTCCTGGAAGGGGACGTCGAAGAGCTCTTCGACGAGGCCGAACTGGGCTTCCTGGGACTGATGAACCCCGGTGGCGAGGTTCCCGCCACCGGGCAGGCCGCGGACGTCGGCGTCGCCGGTCCGGCCGCGGACGTCGGCGTCGGCGGCCCGCCCGCCGACCTCGGTGCCACCGGCGCCGCCGCGGGCCTCTTCGGCGGGGGCGTCTCGCCGATCGTGATCGCCCGGTTCCTCCTCAACATGGGCACCTACTACCAGATGAAGGCCCGGGCGGGCGCCGTCGGCACCAACGGCGCCAGCCAGCTGTTGACCAAGGTCAGGGACGCCGTGGCGGTGCCGGTCACTCTCGTCGGCCACTCCTTCGGAGCGCGGGTGGTCTCGGCCGCGGCAGGGAACGGTGCACCCGCCCACGCGATGTGCCTGCTGCAGGGTGCCTTCAGCCATTACGCCTTCGACGACGCGCATGGCCCCCTCGGCCAGGCCGGCGCGTTCCGCCGGGCTGTCCAGGGCGGGGCCCTGGACGGACCCATCGTCGTCACCCACTCCCAGAAGGACCTCGCGATCCGGTTCGCCTACGCGATCGCATCGCGGATCGCCCAGCAGACGGCGTCCGGCCTCGGCGGTCCGGACGACAAGTACGGCGGCCTGGGTGCGAACGGCGCGGTCGGCATGCCGGCCGCCGAGGTGCAGGCGATGGACTTGGGTCCGCTCGGGACGATGTACGCGTTCACCACGCACCGGATCTACAACGTCGCCGGGGACGCGTTCATCACCGGCCACAGCGCGGTGGACGGCCCAGAGGTCGCGAACGCCGTCCGGCAGGCCGTGCTGGCCTGACTGGACGACGTCCGCGGGCGGCTGCGTCCCGGAGGCGCCCGCGGACGGCCCGCTCAGGCCTCGACGACTGAGAGCACGTTTCCGGCGGGGTCGGCGAACCATGCGATGAGCGGGCCGCCGCCCCGGAAGATGCCGCGCTCGTCCTGGTCGAATCCCTCGTACAGGAGGAAGACCACGCCACGCGCGGCGAGGTCCTCCACCGCGGCCTCGACGTCCGCAACCGGGAAGTTGAGGATCGTGAAGGTCGCCGGCTGGTGGCCGGGCTTGGGATAGACGAGCACCTGCGCGCCGTTCGCCACCGTCAGCCGGAGCATCCCGTGCTCCTCGGTGACCGTCATGCCGACGGTCTCCTGGTAGAACTGCCGGGCCTTCGGGACGTCGTCCACCGAGAAGCCGCTGAACGCGCCGCTGCTGTCGAACATCGCCGTCCTCCTGTCGTCGCCGTCGCCGATGAGGACGACCGGAACGGCGACGGCTCATCGCTCGACCGGGCGCCAACCCGTCGGCCTGTCCTTCGTGGGCAGCCTGGCCACGACCATGTCATAGGACGCGTCCACCGCCTCGACGATCTCGTCGTCGGGGATCTGCCCGTCGAGCCTGAGCGTGTTCCAGCCCTGCCGGCCGATGTACGGCATGGTGGACGCGGCGTCCGGATACCGCGCCAGCCACTCGTCGGCCTCCTCCCGCGTCGCCCCGGCCTTGACGCCCACCGTGGAGTCCCCGAGAAACGCGAAGATCTTCTTGCCCACCTTCGCGACGTCGTCGCCCTCCCATGGCTGGTCGACCCAGGCTCCGGGCTTGGCCAGGCAGTACTCCCGCATCTCCTCGCCGTCCACGGCAGTCAGCCTCTCACCCGCGGCAGGTCGTCCCCACGTCGGCGGGTCGGTGGTCAGCGGGAGCTCGTCCGCGGCGTCGCCGGGCGTGCCTCGCCGACCCGCGCGTCGATACGGTTCCGGCATGGCAGACGGCGCGAAGACGAGCAGGACGGGCGCCGGCCGGGGTCAGGGGGCGGCGTTCGCAGCAGGGATGGGTGCCCTGGGCGGAGCAGCGCTCGGGGCGGGCCACGGCCGCCGGGGGGTGCTCGCGGGCTCGATCGCGGGCGGGCTGGCACTCGCCGCCGTCGACGCCGCGGCCCGCGCGGTGCAGCGGCCGAACGAGATCCCGCCGCTGTGGTCGCGGATCGCGGCGAGCACGGCGCTCGCGGCGCCGCTCGGCTGGCTCCTCGATCCCGTCACCGGACGCCGGCCGGTCGTCGTGGGCCTCGCGACGGGAGCGCTCGCCGGCGCGCTCGGCGTCCGGCCCCAGAAGGTGGCGCTGGGCCCGCTGGTGGGCCTGGCGGTCGGGACCCTGGCCACGGCGAGCGGCCGGCGCGCGACGGGCGCCGCCGTCGCGGCCACGACGATGCTCACCTACCGCGCCACCTCGGCGGCAATCTTCCGGGACCCCCAGGTGAGCCTGCTCGCCGACCGTGTGCCCGCGTCGGACCTGCCCTTCGTCGTGCCCCTGGAGGCCCGCACGACCTACGTCGGCACGGGTTACGTCGCCGACCTGGCGCGCGTGCTCGGTGGACACTATGTCTTCGATGCTCCGGACGCCGGCATCGTCGCGTCCCTCGACGAGCTGGCGGGCCCGGACTTCGACCCGGCCGCTGCGCACCCGCTCGTGCGAGAGTTCTACGAGCACACGACGCGGTTCGGCCTCGACATCGTGCCCGAGTGGAAGACCTGGGTGCGGCCGGGATACCTGCTCTACCGCACGCTCGTCGCCCGGCCGCTCGGTCAGGCCAACGTGCCCATGAACCAGCGCGAGGCGCTGCGGGGAGTGCGCAGCCGGATCGACACGATCGAGCGGGCGGACCTGCCGACCGTGCGCGGATGGATCCGCTCGTTCGCCGACACCGACGAGCCGATCTACGTCGGGATCTACACGACCTATCGGGACGCGGACCGCGGCTACGTGAGCGTCGGCTTCCCGGTGCCGCAGGCGAACTTCACCGCGACCCTGCTCCCGCAGGCCGGCCCGAACGGCGGGCTCGTGCTCACCAGCCACAGCGCGTTGCGCGACCCAGGCCACTACGTGACCTTCGTCGACCCCGAGGACCGGCGGCTCACGGCGCTCGCCGTGCAGGGCTTCGGCGAGCGGCTCGACGTCCGGGTGCAGGGTGGCGAACTGGTGGCCGACCACGCCTTCGACCTGTTCCGGATCCCGTTCCTCGTGCTGCACTACCGGATCCGGCGCAAGTCCTGAGCGTTCGCGTCCGTCCACGTGCGCTCAAGGACACCCGGAATGGACCCGGTCCCGTGGGAATCGGAAGCCGCTTCCGAAGCTCCTCACTGCCACTCCCATCCTCGCCCCCGGATCCTGTCTCCGATCGCTCGATCGACTGTGACCCTCGACATTCCGGTCGAGGGGCGGGCCGCGGCGCCCTGGGGACAGACCACGAATAGGTGGGCAGGCTGAAGAAGAGACGACGTCAGGGGGATTGCCGGAGGCCGTCGAACGCGAGCCGGACGACGGAGTCCGCGAGGTCCCTCGGCGCCATACGTGTGTGGCGAGACCCGGGTGGCGTAGCGGACGGAGAGGCGGGTGCGGCACCCGATCGCGGCGCCTCGCTCCAATCTGCGCCGCCCGCACCCGGCCCGCCCGCACCCGGCCCGCCCGCACCCGGCCCGCCCGCACCCGGCCCGCCCGCACCACCCGGCCCGCCCGCACCGGCAGGGCTCGCGCTGTGGCTCGCCGCACCCGTGCCCGACCGGCTCGCACCGACCGTGGGCGCGACCGGGCGGTACCACTCGACCAGGGAGTTGATCATTCCGAACACCAGCCGGGTCACGACGGCTGGGTCGAGGTCGGCCCGCAGGTCGCCCTCGGCGGCCGCCCGCGCGACGAGTCCGGCGACGAACCGGTCGAACTCGCGGCGCTGCTCCAGCGCCCAGCGCTCGACCTCGGTGTTGCCGTGTACGCGCAGCAGCAGCGTCACATAGGGCAGCCGCTCGGCGAGCACCTCGACCTCGCGGCGGACGACGTGCTCCAGCCGGACGATGGCCGGCCCCTGGACGGAATCCGGTTCCCGGGTCACGGCGAAGAGCGGCTCGACAGCGCGCTCCAAGGCGAGCCGGAGCAACTGCTCCTTGCCCTCGATGTGGTGGTAGAGCGAGGACTTCGACAGGCCCGACGCGCGCGCCAGGTCCTCCATGCTCGTGCCGTCGTACCCACGCTCGGTGAACACCGAGACGGCGATCTCCAGCAGAGCGTCGAGGTCGTACCGCCGACGCGGCGCGAGCGCCGAGAGCTCGCTCACTCGGCCGGGCTCACTCGGCCGGCCGTGGGCGTCGGCAGGTGGCGGCGCGACTGGATCACCCGGAAGCGCCCGGAGACGAAGTTGCCGTCCGTGAGCGAGGCGTTCGCGGCCGCGTTCGCGCCCGTGGCATGGAAGTCGGAGAACGCCGCGGACTGGTTGACGTAGACCGCCTCGGTGAGGTTCTCCGACAGGGCCACGCCGACGTCGAGCGCCGCCTCGCGGGTGGCCTTGATCACCTCCGCGTCGGTGCTGTAGACGGCGGCCGTGATCGCCCCCCTGGCGCCGACGGTGCGCCGGAAGACCTCGATGGACCCGGCGGTCGACGCCGTGGTGACGAGGAACGCCACCGGTCCGAAGCACTCCTGCGCGTAGGCCGGCCCACCCTCCGGGCCTGTGTCATCCGGCGCGTCCTCCGGCGCGTCGACTCTGACGATCAGCGGCGTCCGTACCCGGGCGTCCGGGTACACCGGTGACGAGACGGCCCGGGAGGCGACCACCACGCGGCCCATCGACGGCGCGGACTCCAGCCGCCCGAGGACGTCGTCGTTGACGAGTGCACCGAGCAGTTCGACGGCCCGCGCGTCGTCGCCGAGCAGGGCGTCGATGGCGTGCCCGAGGTCCTCGGCGACCTCGTCCGGCGTCTTGTGCCCGCGGTCGGTGTCGATGCCGCCGCGCGGCACCAGCAGGTTCTGCGGCGTCGTGCACATCTGCCCCGAGTAGAGGGACAGCGAGAAGGCCAGATTGGCCAGCATGCCCGGGTAGTCCGCCGTCGAGTCGATGAGGACGGCGTTGACGCCGGCCTTCTCGGTGTAGACCTGGGCCTGCCGGGCGTGGGCCTCGAGCCAGTCGCCGAAGGCGCTCGAACCCGTGAAGTCCACGATGCCGATCTCGGGCCGGACGGCGAGGTCGGCCGCCAGCCTGCCACCGCCGCGGTCAGGACCCGGCTCGGCGGCGAGGCACACGAGGTCCTGGTCGAAGCCGTGCTCGGCGAGGACCGCGCGGACGATCCGCACCGTGATCGCCAGCGGCAGGACCGCTCGCGGATGAGGCTTGACCAGCACCGCGTTTCCGGTGGCCAGGCCGGCGAAGATCCCTGGGTAGGAGTTCCACGTCGGGAACGTGGTGCAGCCGATGACGAGGTCGACGCCCCGCGGCACGATCGTGAAGGTCTTCGCCATCCGGATCGGCGAGCGCTTGCCCTGGGGCTTCTCCCAGACGGCCTCGGCCGGGTAGTGGGCCTGCTCCTCGTAGGCGTAGGCGACGGCCTCGAGCGCGCGGTCCTGGGCGTGCGGCCCGCCCGCCTGGAAGGCCATGACGAAGGGCTGCCCCGCGGTGTGCATCACGGCATTCGCGATCTCGAAACTCGCCGCGTTGATCCGCGCCAGCATCTGCGCGCACAGCGCGGCACGGGCGGGAGGGCCGGCGTCCCGCCAGGCGGGGATCGCCGCGCGCAGGGCGGGCAGCAGCTGGTCGACGTCCGGCACCGGGTACTCGACGCCGAGCTGCGGACCCCAGGGGGAACGCTCGGTGGCCACCCATGCGACCGTCCCCGGCTGGCCGAGGTCGAAGCGCCGGTGGAGCAGGGCCTCGAACGCCCGGCGGCCGTCCTCCGCGGCCGTCTCGCCGTACACCCGCGGGCTCGGTGACTCCGGGAAGGCGGAGAAGAAGGTGCGTTCGTGGATCGCCCGCACGGCTCGGTCGAGCAGCTCTCGCTGTCGCTCGACCGTCGCGGCGACGGCCTCGCTGTCCGGACCGGCGCGAGACGGCGTCACGATGGACATTCCATCCGGGCTCCTTGCTCTCGACGTGCTCTCGACGTGCTCTCGACGTGCTCTCGACGTGCTCTCGACGTG
>DATKNA010000284.1:0-2086 GCA_035541595.1 Kineosporiaceae bacterium
GATCGCGCAGGGCGGCCCGCAGCCGCTCGACCACGTCCAACGCCGCCCGCTCCCCGCCACCCGGCAGGAGCACGCCGAACTCGGCGCTGCCCAGCCGGGCCACCACGTTCTGTCGGCCGCAGGCCCGGTGGAACCGGACGCCGACGGTCCGCAGCAGCCGGTCGCCCATGTCGTGCCCGAAGCTGTCGTTCACGTCCCGGAAGTGGTCGAGGTCCGCCACCACGAGGCCGATGCCGGACCCGGTCGCGGCGAGCGCGTCGGCGATCTTGTCCGCGAAGAGCGTGCGGTTGCCCAGCGCCGTGAGCTCGTCGTGGGTGGCCTGGTAGCGCAGGGACCCGAGCAGCGCCGTCAGCCGGTCCCGGGTGATGGTCACGGCGCGGGCCATCCGGGAGAACTCGTCCGAGCCCTCCGGTTGCTCGCGGGGTTGCTCCCCGTTGGTGACGGTGCTGATGTCCTCGAGCAGGGCGTGCACGTCCTGACTGGTGGACCGGTAGAGCGCGACCAGGAGGTAGCCGAGGACGAGCAGGGACCCGAGGGCGAGGAGCATCGGCCGGTTCCGGCTGCTCCCGAGGTCGCCCTGGCGCCAGGCGAGCAGCGCGTCCGCGACCGCAGCCAGCTGGGTGGCCAGCGCAGCGGAGGCGGCCGCCAGACCGCCGTCGCCGAGCGGGGTGACCGCGGGAGCCGTCGCCCCCGCCGCGACGGCGGCCGTGTACCGGTCCACTGCGGCGCTGACCGCCCCCGCGTCCGGTGCCAACCGCTGATCCAGCCGGTCCCAGGAGGTGTTCTGGACCGCCGTCGTCACGTCGCGGCGCAGCTCGGCCGCGATGTCGCGCAGGATGCGGACGACGAAGGCCTGCTCCAGGCGCAGCTGCTGGGGGTGCCCGACGGCCCGCGTCACGCCGCCGACGGCACCCGCAGCGTCCATCATCCGGGGGAGGGTCCGGACCAGGGCGCCGACCAGGTAGTGCGTGTCGAGCGAGGGGTCGGCGACCAGGCCCGTGTCGTCCGAGACGTCGCTCAGCAGGGCGGCACAGCGGCTCAGCGCCCGGGCGGCGAGGGCGACGGCGCGCTGCGGGTCCGTCGCGGCCGCCGCGGCGTCGACGTCCGCTCTGGCCCGGTGCCACCGGTCCACCAGTCGCGGGTCGAAGGGGCCCAGGCGGGCGGCGTCCTGGGTGGCCGACTCGACGAGGTCCACCGCCGTCAGCCGGTAGGGGGCGGGTGCCCGACGGCCGGCGGCCTCCCGGGCCTGAGCCAACTGGATCACCAGCTGCACGAGCGGAGCCGCCACCCTCAGCCCGGCCCGCTCCTGCGCCACGGATCGCAGCCGTCCGGTCGACTCGGCGTACCCGCTGCCCACCCCGATCGTCAGCGGGATCAGCAGCAGGAGGGTGACCAGGCCGAACTTCGCGGTGATCCCCATCCGCCGCATCAGCCGCATGCCGGGCTGCAGGGCGCGATCCACGTCGCCTCCTCCCGGCGCTGGTCCCGTCCAGAGATGTCGGCGTGGGGGCCGGTGGTGGCGATCCCCCGGCCAGGTGACGGGGGCCGCCTGCGGCGATCGCGCACTGCGCGGATACCGGCGGGCGGACGCTCGGGACGCCCCCGGCCGGGCGGCGACGTATCGTGGGGGAATGCGGAAGGCAGCCGGCTCGCTGAGCACAGCGCCGGGTCGCGTCCTCGCCCCGCAGACCTGCCGGTACCGCGACAGACGCGCCCCCGCACCCGCCACGGACCCGATTCGACGGAGATGACCCGGATGACCCTTCAGGACCAGACCGCCCAGACGGGCCAGACCCAGCGCGCCGAGCACGGCGTGGTGCTCACCGACGTCGCCGCGCACAAGGTCAAGAACCTGCTGGCGCAGGAGGGCCGCGACGACCTGCGTCTTCGGGTCGCCGTCCAGCCCGGCGGCTGCTCCGGCCTCGTCTACCAGCTCTACTTCGACGAGCGCGTGCTCGACGGTGACCTCCTGCGCGACTTCGACGGCGTCGGGGTGGTCGTCGACCGGATGAGCTCGCCGTACCTGGACGGCGCGACGATCGACTTCGCCGACACGATCGAGAAGCAGGGCTTCACGATCGACAAC
>DATKNA010000285.1:0-7541 GCA_035541595.1 Kineosporiaceae bacterium
GGCTGCCATCGCCGGATCGGCCACACGCGCGGCCGGCTCCCCCGGGACGAGCGGAACCGCCGCCGTCGCGGATCCCGAGTTGACGGCGACGGCCGTCACAGGGGCGATGAAGCCGCCGCCGACGTCGCCGGCGCTCCATGCCGGGTTCACCGCCGGACCCTTGAACAGGGTGTCGTCGAGCCGGACGGCGACCGCACGACGCCCCTGCGCGCGCAAGGCGGTCGCCGTCTGGTCGGCGAGGTCGGCGATCCCGGCCCGGCCGACCGCACCAGCCGGGGAGCCGTGCCCCGCGGCGAGCGTCACGTCCCCGCCACCGACCAGGACGATCTCGTCCTTACCCGCGTCGACCACCGTCGTCGGAAGCCGCGCCGACGGGCCGAGCAGGGACAGCGCCGCCGCTCCGGTGAGGAGCTTCGCGCTCGAGGCGGGGGCGACCGGCGCGGCCGGCGAGATCGAGAGCAGCGGGGCCCCGCCTGCGAGATCGACGATCTCCGCACTGACGCTGCCCCCGAGCCCCGGGGTCCGCAGCAGTGGCCCGAGGACGCGCTGCAGGCCCGCCCGCGACGGCACGGGCGCGCCGGCGGCCAGCGACGGGAGCACGGCGGGTGGCGCAGGCGGGACGGTCGCCCCCGGCGCCGGCGCAGGGCCCCTCCGGGTGGCGGCCGTCGTCCCGGCGATGCTCTCTGCCCGCGTCGGCGACTGGCCGAGCACGACGGCCCCGGTCCCGGCGGCGGCCGCGAGCACCGTGGTGACCAGCAGCACACAGAGCGCCGCGGTCCGGCGGCCGGTCGTCCCGCCCGCCAGGGCAGGAAGATGAGACGCCGCGCCGTCGGCATCCGGGGTCTGTCGTTCGTCGTCCACTGCTGTCCCGGTCCGCTCGCGCGCGGCCGACTCCTCGGGCGGGGCCTGCTGCACGGGCCTCCCTCGTCGATCCTCCGTCCGGCGTGCCGGATGCGGTCACCGTCGTCCGGCTGTCCAGGTGACAGTAGTCTCTGCGCAGGCAGGGGTGCGTCACCAAGGGGAGCCGCCGTGGACTTCGACGTCACCATCGAGATCCCGATGGGGCAGCGCAACAAGTACGAGATGGACCACGAGACGGGCCGCATCCGGCTGGACCGGATGCTCTTCACCTCGACCCGCTACCCGCACGACTACGGATTCGTGGAGGGCACGCTGGGTGAGGACGGCGACCCGCTCGACGCGCTCGTCGTGCTCGACGAGCCGACCTTCCCGGGCTGCCTGATCCGATGCCGGGCGATCGGCATGTTCCGGATGCGCGACGAGGCCGGCGGCGACGACAAGGTCCTGTGCGTCCCCACCGGCGACCCGCGCATGGAGCACATCCAGGACCTCGGGGACATGTCCGAGTTCGACCTTCTCGAGATCCAGCATTTCTTCGAGACCTACAAGGACCTGGAACCCGGCAAGAGCGTCGAGGGTGCCACGTGGACCCGGCGAGCCGAAGCCGAGGCCGAGATCGAGCGGTCACGTCAGCGAGCGGTCGACCAGCGCCACCACTCCTGAGGCGTCCGCAGAGGGCGTCCTGCGTCCCCCGCGACCGTGGCCAGGACCGCGGCGCGCCGGTCACGGCAGGTCGCGCGAGCGGGGCCGGAGGGCGAGCACCGCTGCTTCGAGGACCGCGGCGAGCTCCTGCGGGTAGACGATCTCGCCGGGTCGGCCGGGGCCGTCGTTGGGCCTGCCGTCGGCCTGTGCACGCAGCTGGTCCGCGGTCCACCACGCGCTCGCCTGGATGCTCGCGACCTCGATGTCCTCCAGCGCCGCCGGCCGGACCGTCGTCTCCTCGACCCGGACCGCGAAGAAGTCGTTGCGCTGCTCGATCCACCACCGGTCGAAGGCGAACGAGGACTCGTCGCTGTACACCGGGCCGACCAGCGCCTCCTCGGTGACCACGAGACCCGTCTCCTCGTGCAGCTCGCGGACGGCGCCCGCGCGCAGCGTCTCTCCCCGCTCGAGCCCGCCGCCGACGGTGAACCAGAACGATCGGTCAGGTACGGCGGGATCGATCCCGCGCAGCAGCAGGAGCCGGTCCGCAACGTCCAGGACGAGGACACGCGCCGCGCGACGACGCAACAGCTCGCGCTCGCTCACGCCGGCCCTCGACACGTTCGCGTGGTCATGGTGCCCTTCCGGCGACCGTTCGGACCGCCCTTGTCCGTTCGCCGCATCGCCCACCGGCTGTCGCCACCGCACCGTAAGGTCTGGGGCGACCTCGGGCCACTGTGGGTGTGCCCGCCCGACCGGGGAGTCCCCTTGTCCCACCTGACCGACCGCGGCCTGTCTCACCTCACCGCCCGCCGCGCCCTGGGCGTGGCGGCCCTCGCCCTGCCCGTGACTCTGACCGCCGTCGTCGTGGGCGCGACGTCCGGCGCCGTCGCCGACCCCGCGCCGGCGACGTCCACCGCAGCCGTGCTGGCCGTGACGCCACGCACGACCGCGCTGCCGTTCACCACGCTCACCGGGGCGGCCGGCCCGGTCCACGTCACCGCCCGGGCCACCGCCCGGGCTGCGGCCCCGGCCGCCGTCTCCGGGCTACCGCTGTGGTCGTCGTCCTTCCGGTACGCGTCCGAGCACAAGACCTACGGGTACACGATGGTCGGGACCGACCCAGCGAAGGCGGCCACCACCACCAGGGTCGACACCACGCTCACGCCGGTGTCCTTCCGGTTCGCCGACGGACACGTCGTGGCCCCCAGCGCGACCGTGATCCGGCAGCTCAGGGCGACGGGCCTGTACACCGCCAAGCCGTTCCCCGGCGGGGAGGGGCAGTTCGGCGACGTCTACATGCGCACCCAGTTCTGGGCGGCGCTGCAGAACGGCCGCAAGAACTGGCACCTGCTCCTCGGCGCGCCGGCGACACGACAGACGCTCTCGCTGATCGTCCCCCCGACCAAGGGCGGGCTGGCGCGGACGACCACGGGTGCCACCGTCCACCTCGTGGACATCGCGTGGTTCCACAGCCAGATCCAGGCCCGCGTCGGCACGGCCGCGGCCTCGTCACTGACCCAGTTCCTGGGCGGCGACGTCGTGCTCTGCGGCGACACCAGGAAGCTCGACACGTGCGGGGTCGGCGGGTACCACAGCGGCGTGAACGCGGCGGACGGCGCCCACACGTACGTGTACGCCTCCTTCCTCTCCTCGAAGACCTTCGGGACGAGGTCCGCCTTCTACGGCCTGGCCCCGCTCAGCCACGAGGTCGCGGAGTGGCTCACCGATCCACTGGAGACCAACCGCGCCCCCCGCTGGACGGAGCCGAGCGTCCCCCAGTACGGCTGCAGCACCGCCCTGGAGGTCGGCGACCCGCTGATCGGGCACATCCTCGCCGTCGCCGGGGCGGTCTACCAGGACGAGGCCTACCTGGCGTACTTCAGCCGGGTGAAGCCGTCCACGTCGTGGAACACGCGGTACACCTGGTTCGGGAGCTTCACCCGGTACAGCCGGGGTTGCTGACGGGCCGCGCCGCCGACCGGCGTGGCGCACCCCCTCAGCGGCCGCACCGCCACCCGGCGACGAGCACGAGCAGTTCGGCCAGGTCCAGCGGCCCCGCGACGCGGTGCCGGGCCGCGGTGCGGCCGGCGCCCACCTTGACGGTGACGTCCCCGGCGTCGTCGTCGAGCACGGCGAACGCCCGCTCGTCGGTGGCGTCGTCGCCGGCGTAGAGGACACCGCCCCGGTGCAGACCGAGGCGCGCGCGCACTCGGCGCACGGCCCGGCCCTTCGTCACGTCCGTGACGGCCAGCTCGACCACCTCCTTGCCACGCATGACGTGCACGCCGGGCCAGCGGCCGGGGCCCTGCAGCGCATCGCCGGTCGCGCCGATCGCCGCACCGCGGTCCGCCTGCCGGGTGTGCAGCACGACCGCGGTGGGCTTCTCCTCGAGCTGTGTGCCGGGATGCTCGGCCACGATGGCGGCCACGGCGTCGCGCAGGTGCGCGAGCAGCTGCAGCTCGTCCTCGTCGAGGACGTCGTCGCCGGCCGGCGTAACCATTACCTCGCTCTCCGTGAGGAGGTGACGCATGTCGATCTCGGCACCGTGACTCCCCACCAGCCCGACCCGCTGCCCGGGGTGGACGAGCCGGCGCAACTGCTCCAGCGGCCGGCCGGAGACCACCACGACACTGGTCCCGGGTAGGTCTACGAGAGCTGTGATCGCCTCGGTGGACCGCGGCAGCGGCCGGGCGTCGGCCGGGTTGGCGACGATGGGGGCCAGCGTGCCGTCGAAGTCGAGCGCGACCAGGATCCGGTCACGGGCCGCGAGGCCGCGCAGGGCCCGGCTCAGCTCCTCGTCCGCCTCCGGCGTCCCCGCACCGTCCGCCGCGCGGTGCAGCCCGTCCGGCTCCGTCCTCGTCCCCCCGTCCGGCTCAGTCACCGTCTCGGCCGTCGGACCCGATCACGCCGACGCCGCTCCCGACGGGAGCGTCCGACAGGTCGACGTCGGGCCTGGCCGGCTGTGTCGCCCGCGGCGGCACGACGTCCCGCGTGGTCACCGCGGCGGCCGGCGAGCGCTCCGGTCGGGACGGCTCGACGTCCCCGCCGACGAGGTGACCACCCACGAGGTCCCCCGCGTCCAGGCTCACCGCGTGCGCGAGGTGGGCGTTCGCGGCGGCGCTGCGCTCCAGTACCCGGAGGAACTCACTCGCCCACCGCGCCACGTCATGCGTGAACACCCGCCGCCGCATCGCGCGCATCCGCCGGACCACCTCCCGTGACGGCGCGGCTCCCGCCCTGACGATGGCCGCCTTGACGCCCTCGATGTCGTGCGGGTTGACCAGATAGGCCTGCGGGAGCCCGATCGAGGCGCCGGTGAACTCGCTGAGCACGAGCGCGCCGTGTTCGTCGCACCGGCTCGCCACGTACTCCTTCGCGACCAGGTTCATGCCGTCGCGCAGCGCCGTCACCAGCAGGACGTCGGCCGCCAGATAGAGGGCGACGAGCTCGTCCTTGGGGAACGACTGGTGCAAGTAGTGGACCGCCGTGTGACCGAGGCGGGAATGCTCGCCGTTGATCCGGCCGACGGTCGTCTCGACCTCCTCGCGCAGCGACCTGTAGCTCTCCACCCGTTCCCGGCTGGGCGTGGCCACCTGGACGAACACCGTCCCGGGGATCCGCAGGCGCTGCTCGGCGTACAGCTCCTCGACGGCCTTGAGCCGGTGCAGGATCCCCTTGGTGTAGTCGAGCCGGTCGACGCCGAGCAGGACCAGCTCCGGGCTGCCCAGCTCCTCCCGGATGGCGCGGGCCCGGTCGACGACGTCGGGCCGCTCCGCGATCTCGGCGATGCTGGCGGCGTCCACGGCGATCGGGAAGGCCTGCGCCCGTACCTGCCGCTCCCCGCGGAATCCGGGAGCGCGCACCTGGCCGCGCCGGGTCGCCAAGCCAGCGCGGCGGCACGCGCGCAGGAAGTTGTTGGCGTCGGCGGGCCGCTGGAAGCCGAGGAGGTCGGCGCCGAGCAGCCCGTCGAGCACCTGGCGTCGCCACGGCAGCTGCGCGAAGAGCTCGTACGGCGGGAAGGGAATGTGGTTGAAGAAGCCGATCTTCAGGTCGGGCCGGACGTCGCGGAGCAGCCGGGGCACCAGCTGGAGCTGGTAGTCCTGTACCCACACGGTCGCGCCCCGCGCTGCCGTCGTCGCCGTGACGTCGGCGAACCGGCGGTTGACGTCCAGGTACGTGTCCCACCACGCGCGGTGGTAGCGGGGTGGTGCTATGACGTCGTGGTACAGCGGCCAGAGGGTGCCGTTGGACATCCCCTCGTAGTACTCCGCGATCTCGCGCCCGGACAGCGGCACGGCGACCAGGTGCATGCCCACGGCGTCGAAGGGTTCGGGCGCGTCGCCCTCGGCGCCTGTCCACCCGACCCAGGCACCCTGGTAGCGGCGCAGGACAGGTTCCATCGCCGCCACCAACCCGCCGGGGCTGGGCAGCCAGGCGACGCTGCCGTCGGCCTCGTCGCGCCGGTCGACGGGCAGCCTGTTGGCGACGACGACGAAGTCGAATCGGCCCGACATGCCATCGCACCCCCTGTCCGCCGCGTCCACTCTCGAGTATGCGTTTCCCAGGTGGAGGGGCCCCCAGATGTGAGCATCCCCACGCTGGGGTCGGGCCGCGGGGGAGGCCCGGCTCGGGCGCGAGGGCGAGGAGCCACGATGCGGGCCCGGCGTCGGTGACGAGGACGACGACGCGGTGGCGACGTCAGCCGACACGACGCGGCCGGTCGGAGGGCGCCGTGACGGCCGTGGCGTGCGCCCGACGTGGCCGCCGGTCGCGGCGGCCGGCATCGACGGCGGCCGGGGGGCGTCGGGCTGGCCTCCGCGGACGCAGACGGGCGCGTGTGCGGACGGCCGCGGACGCAGTCAGCCGTGTGTGCAGGCGGCCACTGATCGGCCGACCGAGGCCTGTCAGGCGGCCGGCGCCGCCAGGCGGGTTGCCAGGCGGCCGACGACGTCCGCCAACGACCCCTCGACGCTGAGCAGGCCATGCCGCCAGGAGACAGCGGAACCGCCGAGGCGGCGGCGGAGTGCAGCAGCCACCCGGCGGTTCTCCGGGTGGACGTCGAGGTGCACGGACGTCGCCCCCGCAGCCGCCGCACGTTCGGCGGCCGCGGCGAAGAGAGCGCTCCCGACTCCTCGCCCCTGCTCCGCATCCGCCACGACGACCGCGAGGTCGGCCGCTCCTCGCGGTGTCACCACCCAGGACGCGTGCCCGACGGCACGAGTGCCGCCCGGGTGCGGCCGGAGGGCGAGGACGGCGCCGCGGTCGGGGTCGGTCTGCAGGAGGCCACGGATCAGCTCCGGACCTGGGCTCGCCACGCCGGCCATGAACCGATGGAAACTCGTGGTGGGTGACAGGCCGCCGAGCAGGTCGGCCAGGAGTTGCTCGTCGTCCGGCCGGGCCGCCCGCAGCACTGTGGGCGGCAGCGCCAGCTGAGTCTGGTTCACGTACTCAGACTTCACCCTCAGGCTGGGTGCGTCAACTGGATTCAGATCGGGTATTCTGCGTAGATGAGCAGGCCGGAAGCCCTTGAGTGGTCAGCCGACAACTGCACGATCGGGCGCGCGCTCGACATCCTCGGCGACCGCTGGTCCTTCCTCGTCGTCCGCGAGGTCTTCCAGGGCATCAGGCGCTTCGACGACCTGACCGTCCGCACCGGGATCCCCCGGACGGTGTTGACCGACCGGCTGGGCCGGCTGGTCGATGCGGGCATCCTGCGCCGCGAGCCCTACCGTGAGCCCGGCGCCCGCAGCCGCTTGGAGTACCGGCTCACGGAGAAGGGCCTGGACCTCTACCCCATCCTGCTGGCCCTGCACGAGTGGGGTGACCGGTACCTGGCCGATCCCGAGGGGTCGCCGATCGAGTTCGCCCACCGCTCCTGTGGAGCCACGGTGAACCTGGTGATGCGGTGCGAGGCCGGCCACGACCTCGCCCGGACGCGGGACGTCGTTGGACGTCCCGGGCCCGGCGCCCGCCGCCGGTCGGCCTAGGCCGTACGGAGGGTCCGGGCTCGGGGGAGCTCGGACCCTCCATACGGT
>DATKNA010000286.1:0-4659 GCA_035541595.1 Kineosporiaceae bacterium
GGCTGACGAACAGGTCCACGAGACGCTGCTCCTCGTCGGCGGACGCGTGCGAGAGCTCCAGGACGTCGCCGGCGAGTTCGACGCGAACGGTCCGGACAGGCCCTGGGCTGCGAGACAACCAGGTCCGGATCGCGGCGATCACTGGTGCAAGGGCCTGCGCCGACTGACCGAGGGTCACGAGCAATCCGCCGACCACAGCCATGTCCAGACCGCGTGTTCCCTCCGGGGCCTGGCCGCCCGACAGGGGCTGGACGAGGTCGACGTCCAGCCCGTCCAGCTCGCGGCGCAACATCCGAGTCAGCTCGTCGATGCGCTCGGCGTCCGCCCCGTCCTCGCCGAGCTCGATCGTCAGGTTAGCGCCCACATCCACCGCCCGCTCCCCCGCCTCCGCCGCCGATCAACACTGCACCCGGCGTGGGCGTCACGGCAACCACCGGGCCGGCACTGACCTTCCCGCAGGGTCACAGGTGGACGCCGAGCCGGCGGGTGGGAGCCCCGAGCGCCGGGCGGCGGCGGCGTCCCGCGCGTGCCGGCGGACGGTGCGTCGCTACCGGCTGGCGGCCTCCTCCGCGAGCGCGGCGCGAATGTCGGCATCCACCACCGCGTCCCCACCCCGCTCGACGGTGATCTGCACACGTTCGTCGTAGAACGCCATCAGGCCCGCCAGCTCGCGGGCCTCCTCGAGCGGGTGCTCGTAAGCCCAGACGAGGTTCTCCTGCCCGTCGATCGACCAGTAGCTGGCTACGCCCTTGTAGGCGCACGTCGTCCGTAACGGACTCGGGCGCAGCTGCACCGTCACGTCCTGACGCGGAAGGTAGTACCGGATCGGCAGGTTCGTCTCGACGACGAGCGTGGGGCGGCGGGTCTCCGCGAGCAGCCGCCCGTCGAGCTCCAGCCGCAGGTGGCGGGAGCTGCGCCGGATGTCGACGCGGTGGTAGGGATCGCGCGGATCCCCGACCAGCGGGACGTCCTCCTCGTACCAGACGTCGAAGGCCGAGAAGTCCAGCACCACGTGCCCGGCGAGGTCAGGGTCGGCGGGGCGGAAGGCCGCCTGCGGCAGCTCGCGTCCGGCGACCCGCAGGCTGAAGGCCTCCCCCGGGGCCGAGTGGGCCGCGAACGGTACGCCGGGGTGCAGGATGGCCCTCCCGTCCGCGCCGACCGCGGACACGGGCACGAGTTCGGCGTGCAGGTCGGCCAGAGGAACCGCGTACGACGGGACGACCCGGCGCGGCTCCCACACGAGCAGCGCGCTGGTCGTGTCGGCCACGGCCACGTCGCCGAGCGTCGCGCGGACCCACGTGCCGGTCGTCTCGTACCTCAGGTCACCGAGCTGCTGGCGCAGCGCCTGGCGCAGGTGGATGCTCATTCCACCACCGAAGCCCGGCCCGCTGCCGGGGGTCAACCCCCGGTCCTGGAGTGTCAGGTCACACCCAGGGGGCGGCGCTGAGCGTCAGCGCCACCAGAGCCGGGCCGGACGGCGACCACGACCCGCCCCGGTGTGTGACGGCGAGCCTGGTCGAGCGTCACGGGCTTTTCGCCAGGCCTTGAACCCGCGGCGACGTCTCCGTGAGGATCATCGGGACGACGGGGATGACAGGCCTGGCACGAGAGGCGGAGGCATGAAGATCGGGATCCTGGGCAGCGGGGTGGTGGGGCAGACCCTCGCCCGCGGCTACGACCAGCACGGGCACGACGTCCGGATCGGGACGCGCAAGGACGACGCGGAAGGATTGCCGATCGGTTCGCCGGCCGAGGTCGCGGCAGAGGCCGAGCTCGTCGTGCTCGCCGTGCTGGGTTCCGCCGCCGTTGAGCTGGTCAGCTCCCTGGAGCACCACCTCGCCGGCAAGGTGCTCATCGACGCCACGAACCCCCTGGACTTCTCCTCCGGCAGTCCGCGGCTGTTCGTCGGCCTGGACGACTCGTTGGGCGAGCAGGTCCAGCGAGCGGTGCCACGGACCAGGGTGGTGAAGGCCTACAACACGGTGGGCCACATGGTGATGGTCGACCCTCACCTTCCCGGGGGGCCACCCACGATGTTCATCGGCGGCGACGACGACGGCGCCAAGAGCACGGTGACCTGGTTGCTGACGAACACCGGCTGGGAGGTCGTCGACCTCGGCGGAATCGAGACGAGCCGCTATCTCGAGCCCATGTGCATGACCTGGGTGCTGTGCGGGGTGCGGTCGGGCACCTGGCACCACGCTTTCAAGCTCCTGCGGGTGTGACCCCGGGGGCCGAGGGCTCCCGTTCGTCGACGACGTGAGCGCGGCCGTGCTCGCGGCGGCGCCGGTCCAGGGCATGACGGCCGTCGTCGTGGGCGGTCCGATCGCCCGCACCCGGTCGCGCCCCGACTCCGGCGCGCGATCACACTCTCGACGGTGTAGACACGACGGCGGCACCTGCAGTGCCGCACCCCCGGAGCAGCGACCGCCCGCCGTCGAGGAGCACCCGTGAAGATCGGCGTCCACCTGCCCGACCTGACCTACCCCGGCGGCCCGGCCAGCCTCGGCGCCGACCTCGCGCGCATCGCCGAGGGCGCCGACGCCGCCGGCGTCGACCGCCTCAGCGTGATGGACCACGTCTGGCAGATCCCGAACGTGGGCCCTGTCGATCACGAGATGCTCGAGGCGTACACCACCCTCGGCTTCCTCGCCGCGCACTCCTCGCGCGTGAAGCTGCTGGCACTCGTCACCGCTGTCACCTACCGTGACCCCGGGTTGCTGGCCAAGGCCGTGACGACCCTCGACGTGCTCTCCGGCGGCCGGGCCGTGCTCGGCATCGGCGCGGGGTGGAACGAGGACGAGGCCCGCGGTCTCGGCCTCCTCTTTCCCCCAACGGCCGAGCGCTTCGAGCGGCTCGAGGAGACCTTGCAGATCTGCCTGGAGATGTGGTCGGGCAGTGACGCGCCCTTCGACGGCCAGCACTACCACCTGGCGCGGACGCTCAACGTCCCACAGTCGTCGACGAGGCCCCACCCACCGATCCTGATCGGGGGCGGTGGCGAGAAGAAGACGCTCCGGCTCGTCGCCAAGTACGCCGACGGGTGCAACCTGTTCCCGACTCCGGACCTCGCCCGCAAGCTCGAGGTGCTCCGCGAGCACTGCGAGCGGGAGGGCCGAGACTACGACACGATCGAGAAGACCGTGCTGCACCACTTCGATCTCGGGGCGGACGGCGAGCACGTCGGGGCCATCCTGGGTCGGCTGCGCGAGTTCGCGGACCTCGGCTTCCAGGTCGTCCACGGTCGCGTGGCGAAGGTCTACGAACCCGGGCAGCTCGAGATCATCGGAGAACGCATCGTCCCCGCGGTGGCGGATTGGTGAGCCGGACCGGTCAGATCTTGCTCGGACACGCGGGCCGCACCACGACGGGGAACGATTCCGGTGGCTACCACGATCTCGCCGGTGACGTCCAGGCGCTGCTCCCGGACCGCCGGCTCCGGGGGCCGGGACTTCGCCTCGCCGACTCCTCGCCGACTCCTCGCCGACGAGGTTAGGTTCCCGCGTTCGAGGGACGGCGCCGGCGCAGGGTCCACACGATCGTGGCGAGCGAGGCGACGATCGTCGCCAGCGAGGCCGCCATCAGCAGCTCGCCGGGATCGCGCAGGCGACGAACCGCCTCGGCCACAGCGGCGCGCGCGGTCTCGACCGCGACCTGCGCCCTCGAGGGCTGCGGGCCGTCCCCGCCGGGCAGGCCGCTGGGGGAACGCTCGGCCGAGTAGGGGATGCCGTAGTGCCGGTAGAGCCGGACCTCCTCGTCCCGCGAGATGTGGTTCCTGTCCAGGACGAGGGGGGCCTTCGCGACGTCGTCCCGGTGGACGACGACCTTGATCTGCCCGTCGGATTCGACGGCGTCCTCGAGCGGGATGAAGACGGTCGCCTCGCCGATGCGGGTGGTGGCCCACTCCGGCAGCCCGGTGTCGTCGTCGTTGTAGACGTTGGTGACGGTGCCGATCGCGCGGCCGGCGCGGTCGACGAGGAGCTTGCCGCCCCACGACGTCACCTGCTCGGGGTCGGGCAGGGCCATCGCCACCTCCAGCTGCGCGGGTCGGGCCGGTCGGCGACCACGGCCACGCCTTCGGTTGTACCGCGTCCGGGCCAGGAACGCCGCATCGAGTGGCTCGGTTCCGGACCCGCCCGGACGGATGACTCGTGACTTTCCACCCGGCGTGCGGATGCCGGACCGGCGTGGCCCCGGCGTGTCGCCGCCCGCGCTCCGTCCATGATCGCCAGCTCAGCGGAGATGTTCGGGAGGAGATGGACGTCGGCGCAGGCGGGCGTGACGGAGCGGCAAGGTTCTCCGCCAGGGTGGCGATCACGTGTCGCCTGGACCGCCGGGCCGCCTGGACCCCCGGGGTGGCGATCACGCGATCGTCTGGACCGCGGCGTGGCGATCACGACGGGTCACACCCCGCCACCGGACGCGCTCGGCGGCGGGGACGCGCTCGGCGGCGGGATCGTCGCGAGCGCCGGCGGCTCGTCAGGCCAGACCAGGAGCACCGGGCACGGGGCATGGTCGATGACGAACCGCGTAGGCGGCGCAAGGCTCCTCGGGCCGAGGCGACGGTGATCGCCGTCCCGCACCACGATGAGCAGGTCGGCTCCGTCGGCGGCCGCGACCACCTCTCGTTCCACCCGCCCGCGCCGGGCGACGCGCTCG
>DATKNA010000287.1:0-16188 GCA_035541595.1 Kineosporiaceae bacterium
CCCGGTCCGGCGGTGAGGTCTCCAGCCGCTCGCGCCGTCCTGACGCACTTCCCCGGCGTCAGGCCGGACGCAGCGGAGGGAGACCTGACCGCCGGTCCGGGTCGGGACCGGCGCGGCGACGACGCGAGAGGGGCCGGCACGACGAGCAGGGCAGGAGGGTCGAGATGGCGGACTCGGACGACGTCCGTGCCCCCCGGGAGCGGCACGTGCCCGTTCTGCGGGAGCGGACGGTGGCGCTGCTCGCGCCCGCGCTGATCGGGCCGGGCTCCGTCGTCGTCGATGCCACGGTGGGGATGGGCGGCCACTCCGCAGCGCTGCTCGAGAGCTGCCCCCAGGCCCGCCTGGTGGGGATCGACCGCGATCCGCAGGCCCTGGACCTCGCCGGGCACCGCCTGGCGCCCTTCGGCGAGCGGGTCCGGCTCGTGCACGCCGTGTACGACGCCATTCCCGAGGTCCTGGCCGACCTCGGGATCCCGGCGGTCCGGGGGGTGCTCTTCGACCTGGGCGTGTCCTCGCTGCAGCTCGACGAGGTCGACCGCGGGTTCGCCTACGCCGTCGACGCGCCGCTGGACATGAGGATGGATCCGGGCACCGGGGTGACCGCCGCGGACGTCGTCAACACCTACGACGTCGACCAGCTGACCCGGGTGCTGCGCGACTACGGCGAGGAGCGGTTCGCCGCACGGATCGCGCGGGCGATCGTCCGCGAGCGGTCCCGCCAACCCTTCGCCACCAGCGCGCGCCTGGTGGACGTCGTCCGCGCGACGGTCCCCGCCGCCGCCCGCCGCGTCGGCGGGCACCCGGCCAAACGCACGTTCCAGGCGCTGCGGATCGAGGTCAACGGCGAGCTCGAGGTGCTCGGCCGGGCGGTGCCGGCGGCCGTCGACGCACTCGCCGTGGGGGGCCGGATCGTCGTGCTCGCCTACCACTCGCTGGAGGACCGGATCGTCAAGCGAGTGCTCGGTGCCGGCGCGACGAGCACCGCGCCGCCGGGGCTCCCGGTCGAGCTGCCCGAGCACGCGCCGAAGCTACGGCTGCTGACCCGTGGAGCGCAGGGCGCGTCTGCGGCGGAGGTCGCCGCGAACCCACGCGCCGCCTCCGTACGGCTGCGTGCGGCCGAGCGCGTGCGGCCGGGCGCTGTGACACCGGTGGCGTCGGTGACCGCCGGACGGGGCAGGCGGGGGAGCAGGCAGGGAGGGGATGCGGCATGAGCCAGTCAGCGGCGGTCCGGACGGCGAGGGCACCGCGCCCGGTCGCCCGCCATCAGCTCCCGCCGGTCACGGCGCCGCCCCGCCGGCAGTCGCCGCGATTGCGGGTCGTCAGCGCGCCGCCGAGGGCGCGCAGCCGCGCCGGTCTCGTCGTCGCCTGCGTGGCGCTGCTCGCCGTCGGCCTGGTGGGCTTGCTGCTGCTGGACGTCGGCCTGGAGAAGGGGACGTACGAGCTCCGTGACCAGAACACGCGGGCCGAGCAGCTGCGCGAGCAGGAGCAGAAGCTGCAGCAGGAGATCCTGGCCCGGGAGGCGCCGCAGGACCTGGCGGCCCGGGCCCGCGAGCTCGGCATGGTCGACGCCCCCGGAGGGCCCGTGTTCGTCCTGCCCGACGGCCGGACCATCGGCGTGCCGCAACGTGCCGTTGCGTCGTCGTCACCTAACGTTACTGGAACACCGTCCGTAGGATCGACGCAGCCTACGCCGGGGCGGACGCCGGCATCCAGCTCGAGCGGCGGGGTGACCCGATCGGCCACACCGCGGGCGGCGCAACCGACCGGCCCGTCGGCGCCGACGGGCCCGGCGATGGCGACGGCAAGGGCGACGGCCGCCGCCACGGCAGCGGCCGGAGCCCCGACACCGAAGCCGACGTCGCGGGGGCGTTGAGCGGGCCGAAGCCGGCGCCACGCCCTGGAGGCGGCGTCGCCGGCGGTGCCGTGCCCGGGCGAGGCGACGGTGCCGGGTCGGGTGGGCGAGCCAGAGGGAGGCGCGGTGGGCGAGGACGGGACGTCCTCCGGACGCGCGCGGCCCGCGGGCCGCGGCGTCGCAGGGCCTGCCCGCCCGGCCCAGCCCCGACGGGCCCACCCCCGGGCCGACGGTGCGACGCCACGTCGCCGTCCGCCGCGCCAGCGGGCTCGGCGGCCGGCGCCGCCGAACCGCGCCCCGACGCCACGGAGTTGGCGCCCCCCGCCGGACCCCAACCGGCGCCTGCGCGTCACGGTCCTCGTCATGCTCTTCCTGCTGACCCTCTTCGGCGGGCGGCTGATCCAGGTGCAGGGGCTCGACGCCTCCGCGCTCGCGGCGCAGGCGTTGGCGCACCGGACCGAGAGCGAGACGCTCTACGCCCACCGCGGCGACATCCTCGACGCGGCCGGCGCTCCACTGGCCACCACCGTCGAGCTGCGTGACATCCGGGTCGACCAGACCCTGGTCGGCCAGTACAAGCGCCGGGTGGGGGAGGACCGGGTCGCCGTGGGGCTCGAGGGCGCCGCGGAGGACCTCGCGCCGCTGCTGGACCTGCCCGCCTCCACGCTGGTGCACCGCCTCACCGGTACGAGCCGGGGAGCCACCATCGCCAAGGGTGTCGCCCCGGACGTCGCCCGCGAGATCCTGCGCCTGGCGGTGCCGGGTCTCGCGACGTACCAGGCGAGCCGGCGGGTGTACCCGGCCGGCGAGGTCGCCGCCAACATCCTGGGGTTCGTCGGCTCCGACGGCACCGCCCGCGGCGGGCTGGAGCAGACCTACGACTCCCAGCTCGCGGGCACCCCCGGCAAGCTCGTCTACGAGGGCAGCGCCGACGGCGCGAAGATCCCCACCGGCGTCATCTCCGAGACCGACCCCCGTGACGGCTGCACCGTGCGGACGACCATCGACCGCGACCTGCAGTGGAAGGCCCAGCAGCTGCTGGCCGGCCAGGTGCGGACGACCCGCGCCAAGGGCGGGTACGCGGTCGTCCTCGACCCGCGGACCTTCGACGTCAAGGCGCTCGCCGTCGTGCCGACGTTCGACCCGAACCACCCGGAAAGGGCGACCCAGGCCGAGATCAACGACCGGAGCCTGCTCGACACCTTCGAGCCGGGCTCGACCGCCAAGGTCATCACGCTCGCAGCCGCCCTCCAGGAGGGGGTCGCGAACCCCGGCACGCGGATCACCGTCCCGCCGGTGCTGCGCGCGGCGGGCACGACCTTCCACGATGCCGAGCTCCACGGGACCGAGCACCTCACGCTCGCCGGCGTCCTCGCCCAGTCGAGCAACATCGGCACCATCCTGACCGGGTCCCGGGTGTCGCCCGCCACGCTCGAGGGCTACCTGCGCGCGTTCGGGCTCGGGGCGCCGACCGGCATCGGCCTGCCCGAGTCCCGCGGCCTGCTCGCCCCCTGGCAGGAGTGGAGCGGTTCCCAGCGGTACACCGTGATGTTCGGTCAGGGCCTGTCGGTGACCGCGCTGCAGGCGGCCGCCGTCTTCGCCACGCTGGCGGGCGACGGCCTCCGTCGCGAGCCGCGGCTGGTGGCCGGCGAGACCTGCGCCGACGGCGTGTACCGGCCGACCGCCCCGGCCGCGCCCGTGCGGGTGGTGAGCCCGGACGTCGCCCGCGCGATGCGGCTCATGATGGAGCAGGTGGTCAGCGACGTCGGCACCGCGGCCAAGGCCGCCGTGCCCGGCTACCGCGTCGCCGGCAAGACGGGGACGGCGCAGTACCCGGACGGGCACGGCGGCTACCAGGCCGGTGCGTATACCGCCAGCTTCATCGGGATGGCCCCCGCGGACGAGCCGAGGCTCGTCGTCGCCGTCGTGCTGGACCGGCCCACGAACGGCTACTTCGGCGGCCAGGTCGCAGCCCCGGTGTTCGCCCAGCTCATGGCGTATGCGCTCGCCCAGGCCGAGGTCCCCCCGACGGGGACCACGGCGCCTCGGATCCCGCTGCGGTGGGACTGACGGGTAACCTGACGCATCGTGCCCATCCCCGGCGGGCCCCGCCCCGACCATGTCGAGCCCCGGCCCTTCGCCGGTGTCCTGGCCCACCTGGGGGTGCCCGCCAGGGTGCGGCAGGCGGCGGCCGGGGCGGACCGGCTGGCCCAGGGCCGGGCGGCCGGGCCCGGCCCGCAGATCACCGGGGTCACCCTCAGCTCCCGGGCCGTCCGGCCGGGTGATCTGTACGCGGCGCTGCCCGGGTCGCGGACCCACGGTGCCGCGTTCGCCGCCGAGGCCGCGGCCGCCGGGGCCGTGGCCGTCCTCACCGACCCGTCGGGGGCCGAGCGCGCGGCGGCCACCGGGTTGCCCGTCGCCGTCGTGGACGACCCGCGGGCCCGGCTCGGCGAGCTGGCCTCGTGGATCTACGGCGAACCGGGCGGGAAGTTGCTGACCCTCGGGGTGACCGGCACCAACGGGAAGACCACCACCACGACCATCCTCGACGCCGCGCTGCGGTCCGCCGGTCGCTGCACCGGCCTCGTCGGCACCGTCGAGTGGCGCCTCGCCGACGAGCGCATCCCCTCGACGGGCACGACGCCGGAGTCGCCCGACCTGCACGCGCTGCTCGCGGTGATGGTCGAGCGGGGTGTCACGACGTGCGCGCTCGAGGTCTCCAGCCACGCCCTCGTCCTGCACCGGACGGACGGGCTGGTGCTCGACGTCGCGGCGTTCACCAACCTCAGCCAGGACCACCTCGACTTCCACGGCACGATGGAGGCCTACTTCGCCGCCAAGGCCTCGCTGTTCACCCCGGAGCACGCCCGGCGCGGCGTCATCTGCGTCGACGACGCCTGGGGGGCCGGGCTCGCCACCAGCGCCGGGGTACCGGTGGCGACGGTCGCGGCGCAGCCGGGTGGGCAGGCCGATTGGCGCGTCGTGGCGGAGGGCCTCGACGCCGGGCTCCCGGTGGCGCAGGTCGAAGGTCCCGGCGGCCTGCTCGTCCGCCTGCGCAGCCCGCTGCCCGGCAGGTTCAACCTCGCCAACGCGCTCGTCGCCCTCGCCGTGCTCGTCGAGGCCGGGGTCTTCGACGCCGCGGACGCACAGGCCGCCGCCGACGCCCTGGCCCTCGCCGGACCGGTCCCGGGCCGGATGGAGCGCGTCGGCGAGCCCGGGCAGTGGGGGGGTGCGCCGCTGGCCGTCGTCGACTTCGCGCACTCCCCGGACGCCGTCGAGCAGGCTCTCGCCGCGTTGGCCGGCTCGGCCGCCCCGGGGCGGCCCCTGGTCGTCGTCCTCGGCGCCGGCGGCGACCGGGACCGGGAGAAGCGCCCGCTGATGGGCGAAGCAGCCGCCCGGGGCGCGGACGTCGTCGTCGTCACGGACGACAACCCCCGCTCGGAGGATCCCGTGGCGATCCGGGCCGCCGTCCGGGCCGGGGCGGAGCGGGCGTCGGCCCGCACCGGCGCCGTCGTGGTCGAGGCCGCAGGTCGGCGCGCAGCGATCGCGGAAGGGGTGCGGCGGGCATGGCCGGGCGGCGTGGTGCTCGTCGCCGGCAAGGGCCACGAGCAGGGGCAGGAGGTGGCCGGGGTGATCCACCCGTTCGACGACCGGTCGGCTCTGCGTGCGGCCCTGCTCGAGGTGGCTGACGAGGTCGCGGCCGAGACTGCGGCCGAGGCAGCGGCCGAGGCAGCCGGCCAGCAGGAGGGCGTCCGATGATCGCGGTGTCGCTGGCGGAGGTGGCATCGGCCACCGGTGGGCGGCTGGCGGGCGGTGCCGGGCCCGGGACGACGGTCACCGGCCCGGTCGTCGTCGACAGCCGGCTCGCCCAGCCCGGCGCGCTCTTCGTCGCCCTACCCGGGGAGCACGCGGACGGCCATGCCTTCGCCGACGCGGCGGTCCGGGCCGGCGCCGTCGCCGTGCTGGCCGGGCAGGAGGTCGGCGTGCCCTGTGTGGTCGTCGACGACCAGCGCGCGGCGCTGGCGGCGCTGGCCCGGCACGTGGTGGACCGGCTGTCCGAGCTCACCGTCGTCGCCGTCACCGGATCCTCCGGCAAGACCGGCACGAAGGACCTGCTCGCTCTCCTGCTGTCCGACCGCGGCCCGACGATCGCCCCCCAGGGCTCGTTCAACAACGAGATCGGCCTGCCGCTCACCGCGCTGCGCTGCGACGGGAGCACCCGATTCCTGGTCGCCGAGATGGGCGCGCGGATGCCCGGCAACATCGCCTACCTGTGCCGGATCACACCGCCCGACGTGGCCGTCGTCCTCAACGTGGGGGCCGCGCACGCGGGCGTCTTCGGCTCGCGGGAGCAGACCGCCCGCACCAAGGCCGAGCTGCCCGGGGCCCTCCCCGACGGCGGCGTGGCCGTGCTCAACGCGGACGACCCGCTGGTCGCAGCGATGGCCGAGGGCACCCGGGGGCGCGTCGTGCGGTTCGGCCTCGGGCCCGATGCCGACGTGCGGGCCGAGGACGTACGGCTCGACGGCTGGTCCCGGCCCTCCTTCACCCTGCGCAGCCCGGGCGGTGAGGCGCGGGTGAGCCTGCCGCTGTACGGCGAGCATCACGTCGGCAACGCCCTGGCCGCGGCCGCGGTCGCCCTCGAGACCGGGACGACGCCGACCCGGGTGGCCGAACTGCTCGCTCAGGCGCGGCCGGCCAGCCGGTGGCGGATGGAGGTCACCACCCGCGCGGACGGCGTGACGGTGATCAACGATGCCTACAACGCCAACCCCGACTCGGTGCGCGCCGCGCTCAAGGCGCTGGCCGCGATGGGCCGGCCCGACGACGGCCCGCGCCGGCGTACCTGGGCGGTCCTCGGGGAGATGCTCGAGCTCGGCGAGACCGCGCTCGCGGAGCACGACGCCGTGGGGCGGCTCGCCGTGCGGCTGGACGTCAGCAGGTTGCTGGCGGTCGGCGCCGGCGCCCGGGCCGTCCACACCGGTGCGAGCCACGAGGGATCCTGGGGCGAGGAGTCGGCCTGGGTGCCCGACGCCGACGCGGCGCTCGAGGTGCTGCGCG
Organism: Kineosporiaceae bacterium; assembly: GCA_035541595.1. GTDB lineage: Bacteria > Actinomycetota > Actinomycetes > Actinomycetales > Kineosporiaceae > DATKNA01. Next base: position 6,914 of record DATKNA010000287.1, read on the forward strand.
CCGACCTCCGCCCCGGCGACGTCGTCCTGGTGAAGGCCTCCCGGTCGATCGGGCTCGATGCGGTCGCGACCGCTCTGCTCGCCGACGTGGCCGCCCCGGGCGACCGGGTGGCCGCCCCGGGAGGGGTGGCGTGAAGGCGGTGCTCATCGCGGCCGCGGTCGCCCTGCTCTGCTCGCTCTTCGGCACCCCGCTGTACATCCGCTTCCTGGTCAGCCGCGGGTACGGGCAGTTCATCCGGGACGACGGCCCGACCGGCCACCACACCAAGCGCGGGACGCCGACCATGGGCGGCGCCGTCATCATCGGCTCCACCCTCACCGGGTACGCCGTCGCGCACGCGGCGACGATGTGGGTGCCGACGATGTCGGCGGTGCTCGTGCTGTTCCTGATGACCGGCCTCGGCCTCGTCGGCTGGCTCGACGACTACCTCAAGATCTCCCGGCAGCGCAGCCTGGGGCTGCGCGCCGGGGCGAAGCTCGCCGGTCAGAGTGCGGTCGCGATCACGTTCGCGCTGCTCGCCCTGCAGTTCCAGAGCACCACGTTCCGGACGCCGGCGTCGACCCGGATCTCGTTCATCCGCGACACCGGGATCAACCTGGCCTTCGCCGGGGCGGCCCTCGGGCTCATCCTGTTCGTCATCTGGGCGCTGCTCATGATCGCGGCCTGGAGCAACGGCGTGAACCTGACCGACGGGCTCGACGGCCTCGCCACCGGGACCAGCGTGCTGGTCTTCTCCGCGTACGTGCTGATAGGGATCTGGCAGTCGAACAACTCCTGCGTGGAGCGGCCGGGGCCGCAGTGCTACGAGGTCCGCGACCCGCGCGATCTGGCGGTGGTCGCCGCCGCCGTCCTCGGGTCGTGCTTCGGCTTCCTGTGGTGGAACGCCTCACCGGCCAAGATCTTCATGGGCGACACCGGCTCGCTGGCGCTGGGCGGCGCGCTGGCCGGGCTGGCCATCACGACCCGGACGGAGCTGCTCCTGGTCCTGCTCGGCGGGCTGTTCGTCCTGATCACCCTCTCGGTCGTGATCCAGGTCGGTTCGTTCAAGCTCACCGGCAGGCGCGTGTTCCGGATGGCGCCGCTGCAACACCACTTCGAGCTCGCCGGTTGGGCCGAGGTGACCATCGTCATCCGGTTCTGGATCATCGCCGGGCTGTTCGTCGGTCTCGGGCTCGGGGTCTTCTACGCGGAGTGGGTGGTGGGGCAGTGACCGGGCGGCTCGACGCCCTGACGTCGTCGACCTCGGACTGGCAGGGGCTGCGGGTCGTCGTCGCCGGGATCGGCGTCTCGGGTTTCGTGGCGGCGGACGCGCTCGTCGAGCGCGGCGCCCGGGTGGTCGTCCTCGACGCGGCCGACGGCCCCCCGCAGCGCGAGCGGGCGGTGGTCCTGCAGACCCTCGGCGCGCGGGTGCGCCTCGGGCCCGACGCGCCCACGCGGCTTCCGGACGTCGCCGGCGACGCGCCCGACGTCGTCGTCACGTCGCCCGGCTGGCGGCCCGACCACCCGGTGCTCGCCGGCGCGGCCGCGGCCGGCGTCCCGGTGTGGAGCGAGGTGGAGCTCGCCTGGCGGATGCGGGCCGCGGCGCGTGCGGCGCCCTGGCTCACGGTCACCGGCACCAACGGCAAGACGACGACCACGACCATGCTCGCCGCCATGCTGGCCGCGGCCGGGTACCGTTCGGCGCCCGTCGGCAACGTCGGGACGCCCGTGCTCGAGGCGGTGCTGACCCCGCAGGCGTACGACGTGCTCGCCGTCGAGCTGTCGAGCTTCCAGCTGCACTCGACGTCGTCGATGCGGCCGCGCGCCAGCGCCTGCCTCAACGTCGCCCCCGACCATCTCGACTGGCACGGCAGCGTGGCGGCGTACACCCGGGACAAGGGCCGGGTCTACCAGAACGCCCAGATCGCCTGCGTGTACAACGTCCAGGACCCGGTCACCGAGCAGCTGGTCCGGGACGCCGACGTCCTCGAGGGCTGCCGCGCCGTCGGCTTCACCCTGGGCGTGCCGGACCTGTCGATGCTCGGGGTCGTGGACGAGGTGCTGGCCGACCGCGCCTTCGTCGAGCCGCGGCGGACGTCGGCCGCCGAACTCGGCACCCTGGACGACGTGCGCGCCGCCGCGGGCGGCGTCCTGGCTCCCCACGTGGTCGCGGACGCGCTGGCGGCCGCCGCGCTGGCCCGGGCGCACGGGGTGCCGGCGGACGCCGTCCGGGACGGCTTGCGGGGCCTCGTCCCACCACCGCACCGGCTCGCCCGAGTGGCCGAGGCGGGCGGCGTGACCTGGGTCGACGACTCCAAGGCGACCAATCCGCACGCGGCCGACGCCGCGTTGCGGGGGTTCGAGCACGTCGTGTGGATCGCCGGGGGCCTGGCCAAGGGTGCCGGCGCGGCCGACTTCGACGACCTCGTCGCCGGGCACGGCTCCCGGCTGCGCGGGGCAGTGCTCATCGGGCGCGACCGCGAACTCGTCCACGGTGCGCTGACCCGACACGCGCCCGACGTGCCGGTCGTCGAGGTCGACGTCGCCCAGACTGGGACGGTGGCGGGCGACCGGGCGGACGACCTCATGGACAGCGTGGTCGACGTCGCGGCCACGCTGGCGCGCACCGGCGACACCGTGCTCCTCGCGCCGGCCTGCGCGTCGATGGACCAGTTCAGCTCGTACGCCGAGCGCGGCGACCGGTTCGCCGCCGCCGTCCGGCGCCGGCTGTCCCCGGGCACCTCGGCCTGGACGGGGGGCTGACCCGTGGCCGCCCGGACGGGCCCGGTCACCGGTGGCGCCGCACCCGTGGGCGCCGTCCCGCCCCGGGCCGATGCGCCGCGGACCGCGTGGGCCGCCCGGCTCCAGTCCCCACTCGCCGCGTACTACCTGGTGCTGGGCTCCACGGTCGCGCTGGTCGGCCTCGGGCTGGTGATGGTCCTGTCGAGCTCCAGCGTCGAGTCCCTGCGCACCCAGCACTCGTCGTACACGATCTTCACCAAGCAGGCGACCTTCGCCGCGATCGGCCTGCCGCTGGCCCTGGTCGCGGCCTGGCTGCCGACCCGGGCGTGGAAGGCGCTGGCCTGGCCGCTGCTGCTCGTCGGCGTGCTCTCGCTCCTGCTCGTCCTGGTCGCCGGCACCAGGGTGCAGGGCAACCAGAACTGGATCGTGGTCGGCGGGATCACGCTGCAGCCGTCGGAGGCCGCCAAGCTCGCCCTGGTGGTGTGGGTCGCGGCGGTGCTGGAACGCAAGCGGCCGCTCTTCGCGCAGGCGGTGCACGCCGTGGTGCCCGTCGTGCCGGTGGCCTTCCTGCTGCTGGGCCTGGTGGTGGCCGGCCACGATCTCGGCACGACCCTCGTCCTGCTCGGGCTCGTCGGTGCGCTGATGTTCACGGCGGGCGTGCCGCTGCGCGTGTTCGCCGTGATGGGCACGGTCGCGGGCCTGGCCGTCCTGCTGCTGGTCGTCGGCAGTTCGAACCGGATGGCGCGGATCGCCGTCTGGTCCGGGAGCGGGGCCACGGACCCGCAGGGGGCGAACTGGCAGCCGCTGCATGCGCTGTGGGCGCTGGCGTCCGGCGGGTGGTGGGGGCTCGGCCTCGGCGAGAGCCGGCAGAAGTGGTTCTGGCTGCCGGAGGCGCACAACGACTTCATCTTCGCGATCATCGGTGAGGAGCTCGGCCTGGTCGGCACGCTCGCCGTCCTGGCGCTGTTCGCCCTGCTCGCGATCGGCCTCCTCCGCCTGGTGCTCGCCGCCGAGGACGTCTTCATCAAGATCGCCACCGGTGGCGTGCTGGCCTGGGTCCTGGGCCAGGCATTGATCAACATCGGTGCCGTCGTCGGTCTGCTGCCCGTGATCGGGGTACCGTTGCCGCTGGTGTCCAGCGGAGGGTCAGCACTCGTGACGACGCTCATCGCGCTCGGAATGGTGCTCGGGTTCGCCCGGCGCGTCCCGGGTGCGGCGGAGGCGCTGGCGTCGCGTCCCTCTGTGGTGCGCAGATCGCTCGCGGTGCTGCCCGGGCGACGGAACGGGGGTGTCGGGTGAGCCGGTCAGGCCCACTCTCAGCGGTCCTCGCGGGCGGTGGGTCGACGGGTCACGTCGCGCCCCTGCTCGCCCTCGCCGACTGCCTGCGCCGGCGTGACGCCGACGCCCGGATCACCGTCCTGGGAACGGCCGAAGGACTGGAGTCCCGGCTGGTGCCCGACGCGGGCTACCCCTTCGCGGTCGTGCCGCGGGTGCCGCTGCCCCGCCGCCCCTCGGCCGACCTGGGCCGCCTGCCCTGGCGGCTGCGCTCCGCGGTCGCCGCCGCCTCGCGGGCGATGCAGGAGAGCCAGGCCCAGGTCGTCGTCGGCTTCGGCGGGTACGTCTCGACGCCGGCCTACCTCGCCGCCCGCCGGCTCGGCCTCCCGATCGTCGTGCACGAGCAGAACGCGCGGCCCGGGCTGGCCAACCGGCTGGGCGCGCGGATCACGCCGTACGTCGCGGCCACGTTCCCGGGCACACAGCTGCGCGGCGCCCAGGTGCTCGGCATGCCGTTGCGCCGCCAGATCACCACACTCGACCGGGGAGCCCTGCGCCACGACGCCCTGGCGGCCTTCGGGCTCGAGCCCGGTCGGCCGACGCTGCTCGTCTTCGGCGGCTCGCTCGGCGCGCAGCGCCTCAACGTGACCTTCGGCCGATCCCGGCCCGAACTCGCCGCGGCCGGCGTCCAGGTGCTGCACGTCACCGGGCGGGGCAAGACCGTCCAGGGCCCGGACGAGCCGATGCCGGCCGGAGCACCCGCCTATGTGGCCGTGGAGTACCTCGACCGGATGGACCTCGCCTACGCAGCGGCCGACGTCGCCGTGTGCCGCGCCGGCGCGGGCACGGTGTGCGAGCTCACCACCGTCGGCCTGCCGGCCGCCTACGTGCCCCTGCCGATCGGCAACGGGGAACAGCGGCTCAACGCCGAACCGGTGGTCCAGGCGGGAGGCGGGCTGCTCGTGGACGACGCCCAGTGCACGCCGGCGTGGGTGCTCCAGACCCTCCTGCCGGTGGTCGTCGACCCGGCGGAGTTGGCCGCGATGGGCAAGGCTGCCGCAGCGTTCGCGATCACGGACGGTGACGAGCGGCTGGCCGACCTCGTCGACCAGGCCCTGGCCGAGTCGGGCGCGCGCTCGCGCCGGGCGCTGCCGTGAAGCCGGACCTCACCCTCGACATCCCGCCGGTGGACGCGCTCGGCCGGGTGCACCTCATCGGCATCGGCGGCGTCGGGATGGCCGGCATCGCCAGGATCATGCTCGAGCGCGGCGTCCCGACCAGTGGGAGCGACGCGAGGGACTCCCCGACCCTGGCCACGCTGCGCACGCTGGGCGCCCGCGTTCATGTCGGCCACGACGCCGCGCAGGTCGCGGACGCCGACACCGTGGTGGTGACCTCCGCCGCCCGGGAGGACAACCCGGAGCTCGTCGAGGCCCGCCGCCGCGGCCTGCGGGTGCTCCACCGCGCGCAGGCGCTCGCCGCCCTGATGCGCGGCCGGCGCGTCGTGGCGGTGGCGGGCACCGCGGGCAAGACGACCACCACTGCGATGGTCACCGTCGCGCTGCAGCGCTGCGGGGCCGACCCGTCGTTCGCCATCGGCGGCGAGCTGATCGAGACCGCGGCGACGGCGCACGAGGGGGCGGGTGAGGTGTTCGTGGCGGAGGCCGACGAGTCCGACGGGTCGTTCCTGCTGTACGCCCCCACGGTCGCGATCGTCACCAACGTCGAGCCGGACCATCTCGACCACTACGGCACGGCGGAGGCCGTCAGCACCGCCTTCGAGGCGTTCGCCGACCGCGTCGTGCCCGGCGGCTTGGTCGTCGCCTGCGCCGACGACCCGGGCTCCGCCGCCCTCGCCGCCGGCGTCCGAGCCCGCCGCCGCGACGTGTCGGTCCGGACCTACGGCACCGCCGACCGCGCGGACGTGCGCGTGGTGGACCTCGACGTCTCCGGCCCGGCGGCGCGCTTCGGGCTGGCGAGTGGGCCGGACGGCGACGCCGTCCGGCTCACCCTGCGCGTCCCCGGCGCCCACAACGCGCTCAATGCGGCGGCGGCGTGGACGGTGGGCAGGTGGCTGGGGTACGACGCGTCGTGCCTCGCCCAGGGGCTGGCCGCCTACGAGGGCACCCGGCGGCGGTTCGAGACCAAGGGCGAGGCCGGGGGGGTCCGGGTCGTCGACGACTACGCGCACCATCCGACCAAGGTCGCGGCCGTGCTGCGGGCCGTTCGCGGGGTGAGCCGGCAGGGGCGGGTGCTCGCCGTGTTCCAGCCGCACCTGTACAGCCGGACGCGGATCTTCGCCGCGGAGTTCGGGTCCGCGCTGGGCCTGGCCGACGAGGTCGTCGTGCTGGACGTCTACGGCGCGCGGGAGGATCCCGAGCCCGGCGTCACCGGCGAGCTCGTGGCGCTCGCCATCCCGCTGCCCCCCGGGCACGTGGCGTATGAACCCGACCGGGACGCCGCCCTCCGGTGGGTCGCCGCCCGGGCCGCACCCGGGGACGTGGTGCTGACGCTCGGTGCTGGGGACGTCACCGCCCTCGGTCCCCAGCTGCTCGCCCTCCTCGCGACGCGTCAACCGGTGGGCGAGAGCCGGGGATGACGCGGGCCGCGCCGGGGGGCGCGCTGCGGGCGGGCCGGCTCCGGCTCGGGACGCGTCCGGCCGGCCGGCCGGACGACCCTGGGGGCCTGGTCCAGCCCACGCCGCTGCGCCGAAGTCGGCAGCGCCCGCGTCGCCTCCTCGGCCGGGGCACGGTGATCGCCGTCGTCGCGGTGGCCGTGACCGGCGGTGCCGCGGCCTGGCTCGTCCTGGCCTCGCCGTTCACCAGGGTGACCGCGGTGGACGTCACCGGCGCCTCCCCACGCTGGGCCGCACTCGTGCGCGCCGCGGCCGCCGCCGAGGTGGGCCGGCAGGCGATGCTGGTCGACACCGCGGCGGTGGCCGCCCGGATCCGCGCCGTGCCGGGCGTGCTGTCCGCGAGCGTGGGCATCCGCTGGCCGAGCACCCTCGCGGTACGCGTCGTCGAGCGTGCCCCCGCGGCCGGCGTCCGGGTCGCCGGCGGCGTCCGGCTGTACGACGCCACCGGGGCCGATCTCGGGCTGGTGGCCGTCGCGCCGCCCGGCGTGGTGCTCGTCGACGTGCCCGCGGCCGCGCTGCGCCCCGCCGTCGTCCTGGCCGTCGTGCGCGTGCGCCGGAGCCTGCCCCCGGCCCTGGCCTCCGAGGTCGTCGCGACGGGCGCGGCCAGCCCCGACGACGTCTGGCTGCGACTGCGGGACGGCACCCGGGTCACCTGGGGATCGGACGAGGACGCCGCCGCCAAGGCGGCCGCGTTGGCCGTCCTGCGCCGGGCGGAGCCGCCCGGCCGCCCGGTCGCGGTCGACGTCAGCGCCCCCGGCGCCCCGGCCGTCTCCCGCTGACCGCGCTGCGGCCGTCCTCCCCCCGGCACGACGAGATCGGCAGCACTGTCTCGAGGGGTTGATCTCCTCGGACCCGCCGGGCCGCGTGCGCCGGATTCCTTGATCGCGGGTGGTCCGTGAGCAGGCGTGTCGACACGCCGCCCCCGGTCGTTGAGTCGCCCTTGACGTGCCCGTACGGTCACAGAACAGGAGCTGGTTGACATAACTATAACCCTCTACTTGAGGGTGAGAGTTGCCTCGACCGGCCACCGACCGCGAGCGAGAGGCACCGACGTGGCAGCACCGCAGAACTACCTTGCCGTCATCAAGGTCGTCGGCATCGGCGGCGGCGGCGTCAACGCCGTGAATCGCATGATCGAGGTCGGGCTCAAGGGCGTCGAGTTCATCGCGATCAACACGGACGCGCAGGCCCTGCTCATGAGCGACGCCGACGTCAAGCTGGACGTCGGCCGCGAGCTGACCCGCGGTCTGGGCGCCGGCGCCGACCCGGAGGTCGGCCGCAAAGCCGCCGAGGATCACGCGGAGGAGATCGAGGAGGTCCTCAAGGGCGCCGACATGGTCTTCGTCACCGCGGGTGAGGGCGGCGGCACGGGCACCGGCGGCGCCCCGGTCGTGGCCCGGATGGCCCGTAGCCTCGGGGCGCTGACCATCGGCGTCGTCACCCGGCCCTTCACCTTCGAGGGCCGGCGCCGGGCGACGCAGGCCGACGCCGGTATCTCCTCGCTGCGCGAGGAGGTCGACACGCTCATCACCATCCCCAACGACCGCCTGCTGTCGATCAGCGACAAGCACGTCAGCGTGCTCGACGCATTCCGGTCCGCCGACCAGGTCCTGCTCTCCGGCGTCCAGGGCATCACCGACCTGATCACGACGCCGGGTCTGATCAACCTCGACTTCGCCGACGTCAAGTCCGTCATGCAGGGCGCCGGAAGCGCGCTCATGGGCATCGGCTCGGCGCGCGGCGAGGACCGCGCGATCCAGGCGGCCGAGACCGCGATCTCCAGCCCGCTCCTGGAGGCCAGCGTCGATGGCGCGCACGGCGTGCTGTTGTCCATCCAGGGCGGTTCCGACCTCGGCCTCTTCGAGATCAACGAAGCGGCGCGGCTGGTCCAGGAGGCGGCACATCCCGAGGCCAACATCATCTTCGGTGCCGTCATCGACGACGCGCTCGGCGACGAGGTCCGCGTCACCGTCATCGCCGCCGGCTTCGACGGGGGAGCGCCGACCCGGCGCCGCGACGACCGCGCCCTCGGCCAGGTGTCGGGCCGTGCGGCGGCAGCCGCCGGGCCGCCGACGAACGCCCGTCCGGTCGCCGCGGCGGCGGCTTCCGCCCGGCCCCACCCCCTGGACGCCGGGTCCTACGACCCGGCACCGGGGGAGGGGGGCGTCGGCACGAGGGTGGGATATGGCGCGAGCGGGGCAGCAGCGCCGGACTCCGGGTACGGCGTGGGCGCCGTCGTGACCCCTGAACCGGTCCGCAGGGGCCTGGGGGAGTACCGCGCCCACGGGCCCGGGCCGGCCGATCCGGCGCGCGCCGACCAGCGGCCCCCGGCCCCGGCGGGGTCGGGCGCGTCCTTTGCCAACGGTCTCCCTCCGGTGTCGCCGCACACGCCCGCGGCCGCCACGGGTGCGGGCGCGACGGGCGAGCACGGCCGCGGGGGCGAAGCAGGTCGTGGCGGCGACCCGGGCCGGCTCGGCGAGGGCGGTCGGGCCAGTGACCGGGACCCGGCCGTGGTGCACGAACCGGGCCAGCGCTTCGTCGAGATCCCGCCCGACTCCCGCCCCACCCCGCGGCCGATGCCCCGCCCGATCGTCGTCGACGACGACCTCGACGTCCCGGACTTCCTCAAGTAGGGGATCCTGGC